>CAYYEH010000062.1:9913-15346 GCA_964470815.1 uncultured Rikenella sp. | reverse complement strand
CCCAGGAAGTATGCGAAGATCATGTTGTCGATAAAGATCGACTTTACGAATATGTTGACTAAATTTTCCATAATCGCTGCCGTTACTTGGTTTCTATCAGTGACTTGTTGCGTGCACGCTGAACCCATATAATGATCCCGACGGTGATCAGGGCCATGGGAGGCAGTATCATCATTCCGTTATCCTCGTACCCGAAGTTGTAGACGCCCAGTTTCTCCATCAGCGGGTATCCCATGATGCTTCCTGTACCGAGGAACTCGCGAAAGAATGATACGATGATAAGAATCAGGCCATAGCCAGCCCCGTTACCGACACCGTCAAGAAAAGAGGGCCATGGTTTGTTCGCCATGGCAAAAGCCTCGAGGCGACCCATGATGATACAGTTGGTGATTATCAGCCCCACGAATACGGAGAGTTGCTTGCTCACGTCAAAGGCGAAGGCTTTCAGGACCTGGTCAACCATTATCACCAGTGTGGCTATGACCACCAGCTGGACGATGATTCTGATGCGCCCGGGTATGGACTTTCGCATCAGCGCAATAATCAGGTTAGACAGAGCCGTTACAACAATAACGGAGACTGCCATGACAATTGCCGGCTTCATCTTCACCGTCACTGCCAGTGCAGAGCATATACCAAGGACCTGCACAGTGATGGGATTATCCTGCCCCAGAGGATTCTTTAACAGTTTTATGTTCTTTGCCGACAACAGCGGCTCCTTTTCAATTTTTTCCATATCTACTTCCTGTTTTGGCTGAGGTATTTTTCATATTTGACCAGGCCGTCATGTATCATTGCGCCCAGGCCGTTGCTGGTGATTGTGCCGCCGGAGATGCCGTCTACCTCGTGCGGGTTGTCAGGCCTGGCTCCCCCCTTGACAACCTTTACCGACACAAAACTGCCATTCTCGAATATGCTCTTGTCATGAAACTGGCTTTCAAACGGAGTTGTATTGATCTCAGCCCCTAGTCCCGGCGTTTCTCCCTTATGGTCAAAGGTTACACCGGCAATGGTTGAGAGGTCCTTTTTGAGTGCCACATATCCCCATATGGGGCCCCAGAGTCCCTTTCCCTCGAGGGGAAGGATATGAAGCGTATCGCCGTTGTCCGCTACCGCGATGAAGACAGGCAGGCTCTGCTGTTCCAGCGGCTTTTTCTGTTCGGCGCGAAGTGTGACGGTAAACGCATCTACACCTTCCACCCTGTGCCCTTCCGTGTTTATGACGAAGCTCTCTTTGATGTGTTTGTCATAGAGCTTTACTGCATTACTCCTGTCAGAGGATACATTTATTGAAGAGAGTATCTGGATCTTTTTCTCCACCTCCACGTTCTTCTCCTGCATCGGCTGCAGGAGCAGTGCCGTAAGCGACAGGAGGATGGCGACGGAGACAACCATCACCACCGAGAACACCATTATATATTTATTGCTGAAGTCTTTCATCTCACGTGCAGTTAAGCTGTCTTTATTCTTTTTATCCTTCTCCTGATATTTGCGTTCACCACATAATGGTCAATAAGCGGAGCCATCACGTTCATCAACAGTATGGCCAGCATGGTTCCCTCAGGATATGCCGGGTTGAAGACCCTGATAACCACCACCAGTATTCCGGTCAGGGCGCCGTAGATATACTTACCGGTATTGGTCTGAGCGGCAGTGACGGGGTCAGTGGCCATGAAAACAGCTCCAAAGGCGAACCCCCCCATGATCAGGTGATAATATGCCGGAATCTGGGTATATTCATTCCCGCCGGTGGCGTTCAGAAGCAGTCCTGTTCCCAGTGCACCCAGGGTCATGCTGAGCATTATGCGCCAGCTGCCCACACCTGTCAGCAGGAGTATGAAAGCGCCAATCAGTATTGCAACTGTTGAGGTCTCACCCACAGACCCGGGGATGGTGCCTATGAACATCTCCATCGCAGAAGGCATATTGGCAATCCCTTCCAGTTTTGCCACTGCCAGGGGGGTAGCTCCCGAGAAACCGTCAAGGGCCCCGCCTTTTACCAGCCCTTCTATCCATACTGCATCACCAGTCATCCAGCCGGGATAGCTGAAGAAGAGGAAAGCCCTTGCCGTCAGTGCAGGGTTGAGTATGTTCATGCCGGTTCCGCCGAAGATTTCCTTGCCGATGATGACGGCAAAGGCAACGGAGACGGCAACCATCCAGAGAGGGACATCTATCGGCATGATGAGGGGTATGAGCATCCCGGTCACGAGGTAACCCTCATTGATCTCATGCCCGCGTATCTGCGCAGCCACAAACTCGATACCCAGTCCTACCACGTAACTGACGATGATCATCGGCAACAGCTTGACAAAACCAAACCAGAACATGTGCATCAGGGTCCAGTCATTGATGCCGAAAGCCCTGGTATGCTGGAGGCCTATATTGTAGCAACCGAACAGAAGGGCAGGCATCAGTGCAACCAGAACCACGGTCATCGTTCGCTTCATATCCATATGATCCCTTATGTGCGATCCGTGTGAAGTGACTTTGTCAGGAACAAAAAGGAAGGTGGCAAAGCCGTCATACACTGAATGAAGCTTCTCAAAACGGCCCCCCTTCATAAAGAGAGGCTCTATCTCTTTCATTTTTTTCAGCAGGAAATTCATAGCAAGCTCGTTCCTTATTTAATTCATCTCTTTAATCATCAGGCTGATCCCGCTGCGGATGATCTCCTGTATCTCGGTCTTTGAAGGATCAATATACTCGCACAGGGCAAAATCCTCCTCAGCAACTTCATATATGCCCAGGTTCTCCATCAGCTCCACATCACCTGCGAGGATAGCCTTAAGCAGGTGCACAGGGTATATATCCATCGGGAGGACGTTTTCATAGTGACCTGTGACAACGAATGCCCTGTGGCCTCCGTGCATGTTGGTGTCCATCCGGTACTCCCTGCCTGGCAGAAGATTCGAGAGGAATGTCCTCCAGTAACTGAACTTCTTCAGTCCGGGAGTAGCCCACCCGAAGAACTCATTGTAATCACCCTCAGGGATCACAGTCACCATGTTGTCATAGAACCCGAATGATCCTTCCTGTGATATTTTCTTGCCTGTAAGTACGTTACCGCTTATGATCCTCAGGTTACCTTCACCGAGGCTGCCTTTCAGAATGCCTGCTGCCGAAGCTCCCGGCCTGATACGGTGATACTTGCGGTGCTGAGCGCCAGTCCCCGCCAGGGCAATGATTTTTTCGCGGTCATGGAACCCCGTGCTGAAGAGCCTGCCAATGGCAACAACATCCTGCAGGTCAAGGGTCCATACAACTTCCCCCTTGGAGACAGGAGCAATATGATGTATCTGAACTCCCACATTTCCTGCCGGGTGAGGGCCGGTGAAACGATGGAACTCAACGTGCTGAAGGTTCTTCACCTCGGCTACCCTCGACCCCTCAGCCTCCTGTGAGATATGTACCTTCCCGTCAGTCAGGCGGGTAAGAGCATTAATGCCCGTCTGCAGGAATCCGCCATGAGTGTTGGCCATAATGAAATCTAGATCAGGCGCCAGCGGGGCTGTATCAAAGGCAGAAATAAAAATATCCCTGGGAGTCTCTGACGGCCGTGCAACAATATGGTACGGACGCTGCCTCAGCACAGGCCAGATCCCTGACTTCAGTAGCTTCTCCGTCACCTCCTCACGTGACAGCCTGAGAGGATCAGCAGCACCGAAATCAATCCTGTCGGTACCCTCCTGATCAATTACAATCTCTGTCAACACCCGCTTTTCACCACGGATAATCTCCCTGACCACACCTGAAACCGGTGATACATACTTAATCACGGGGAATGACTTGTCATGGAACAGCACACTGCCAGCCCTGACTTTGTCACCCTCCTGTACCTCAAGCCGGGCCACGAGGCCCGGGAAATCGGCAAACCTTACACCATAACGGGTCACGGGAATCCCGGGGAGAAGAATCTTCTCCGCCTTGCCGGCTATCTTGATGTTCAGTCCTTTACGTAGTTTGATTAATGTTGACATATTTGGTTCGGATCTTGATTCTTTTTGGATGCAATAATAATTTTATTGTTAACAGATTCACAGAAAAGTTGACTTTTATCACATAACTCTTTTTCGGGTGTGTTGTTCAGAGTGCGGCAGGATATTTGTATTTTAGTCCTAAAATAGTGATAATGGTAAAAATTTCCCAGCTGATAAAATTATTAAGTTTATCGATAATCTTCCTATCATGCACGCTCTTTTCTTTTTCCTCCCCGGAATTCTCATCAGTGGAATTTGCATCTGAAAATGTTAAAAGCATCCGGTTTGAGAATGAAGACGTGAAAATCCCATACCCTTTCCTGCAGCCCGGGTCAGGAGGTCATCTCACACTCAGTTTCGATATCATTGGAAGCGGCGGGGCCACGCTGTGGTACAACATCATTCACTGTGACCGCGACTGGAACCGGAGCGATCTCTTCAACAGTGATTACATGGAAGGATTTGAGGAAAACCAGGTCACTGAATTTGCACCCTCCTTCAACGCCAGGATAAACTATACTCATTATCGCCTCTCACTGCCGAACGGCGATGTCCGGTTCCTGGTATCAGGCAATTATGTCATTACCATATGGTCAGCCGACCGACCGGAAGTACCGTTGCTGGTAAGGCGGTTCTTCATCAGCGAAGGAACCAGTTCAGCCAGCGTGATCTTCCGAAGGCCGATGAAACCAGGCACCACCGATACCCACCAGCAGGCAGAGATAACGGTAGCCACCGGCAGCCTGCCGGTAACCGATCCGTACAGGCAGGTAACGCTGACGATAATGCAGAACGGACGTCCGGACAGGATGAAATCCGGACTTGCGCCTGACTTTGTCAGCGCAGGAAGGCTTGAATACAACAGCCTGTCAGAAAAAACGCTGATGAGGGGTGGAAACGAATTCAGGTTTTTTGACATCAAGACCATCAGGCAGACACGTCAGAACGTGAGGGCCATCGATTTTGTAAACGGGGTTTACCACACATATCTCATACCCTCTGACAACAGGGAGTTCAAACCCTATTTCTTCAATGTGGACTTTAACGGCAGGTTCGTTGTGGCAATGGAGGAGAGCCGCGACCCCGACAGGGAGGCTGATTACGTATGGGTCTGGTTCACCATGCCGGCATACCAGGAGCTGCGAGGAGGATCGCTGTACGTCACCGGCAGCTTCTGCGGATGGCAGAACAATGCAGCCAGCCGTATGACATGGAGTGCTGTAAGAGGCAGCTATGAGACATCAATCCTGCTCAAACAGGGCTGGTACAATTATGAATATGTATTTATTCCCGACGGTTCAGCGGCAGCGGAAAGCTATCATTTTGAGGGGAGTCACTGGGAGACGGAGAACGATTACCTGGTACTCACCTATTTCCGGGATCCCACTGCGCGGTACGACCGGTTGACGGGGATCACCGTCGCGAATACGCGCAGCACGAGTTAGTCTGCAGT
>CAYYEH010000062.1:3230-9813 GCA_964470815.1 uncultured Rikenella sp. | reverse complement strand
GTCGGCAGTCTGACGTCATTGATAAATTGATTTACTGCTGACTGCAACTGCAGACTGCCGGCTTTATTTATGCACATCCATCCCATACAACATGTAGAACGTATGTTCCATGGTCTTCACTATCTCGGCCATATACTCATGTACTGCCTTCACTGACCCCGGGAGGGTGTAGATGAGTGTTTTGCCCATGGCGCCGGCCACGGCGCGGCTAAGGAGTGCCTTCGGATTTCTTGTTCCGTATTTCACCCTTATCTGTTCCATGATCCCGGGGATCTCTCTGGTAAGGAGCGGGCTCACCACGTCAGGGGTTATGTCACGGGGGCCGATGCCTGTTCCGCCGGTGGTGATGACCAGGTCAGCCGCCGGGGCCTCCAGGAGTGCAGCCTTAAGAGCCACGGCGTCATCGGGAAGGATGCTCTGCCTGATCTCGCACTGCCAGCCGGCAGCGGCCATGGCATACTTAACATACTTGACCACCGTCGGCCCGCTCACATCGGCATAACCGCCACTGTGAGCCCTGTCACTCATGGTGATCACATGAACCCGGAATTTTTCAGGCAATGTCATGTTTCTCCTTGTTTATCAATTTGATATCCGAAATGATCATCGTTTTGTCAACCGCCTTGCACATGTCATAGACGGTCAGCAGGGCGAGGCTCACCGCAGTCAGGGCCTCCATCTCCACGCCTGTCCTTCCTGTGCATCGCACGGTGGCGATGGCCGTAATACCCTTATCGTCAGGGTCAAGCTTTACCCTTACCTGGTCAAGCGGTATGTTATGGCAGAGCGGGATAAGTGTTCCGCACTGCTTGGCACCATTTATCCCTGCTATTTCTGCCACGGTAATAACATCACCCTTTTTCATCATATTGTCTGCCAAGAGCTTGAGTGTCTCCGGCTTCATCTCTATTCTTCCGGACGCTGTTGCGGTACGTTGCTGCACCGGTTTTTCACCGGTGTATACCATGTGGGCCCTTCCGCTCTCATCGGTATGGGTCAGCTTTGCCATGATCTTATCCTCCTATGTTATAAAAGCCATTTACATGATTTACTGTTCCCCTTTCCGGTTTTGCCTCCAATGCCTGGCGCAGTGCCTCTTCCGCTCCCAGTTCGCGGATGCTGAAGCCCCTGTCGCTGAAGAGGCATGGGCGCAGCATCCCCTCGGGCGTCAGGCGGAGCCTGTTGCACTTCGCACAGTGCCCTCCGGTACCTCCGTGCACTACCGAGAATGTTCCGGAAGCCAGGTCCATTTGCCTGATGAACCTTATCTCAAGCCCCTCTCTCATGCAGTACTCAGCAACTTCCCGGGCATCTGTCTCGTCAGGTGTGCTCTTGATGACACAATTGATTTTGACAGGACGCAGCCCTGCCTTCTGTGCTGCTTCAATGCCACTGATGACAGAGTGAAGGTCACCTCCGCGGGTTACGGCCCTGTACTTCTCCGGGTCAATCGTGTCAAGGCTCACATTGACCCTCATCAGCCCGGCATCTGCCAGTGCCGCGGCATAATCAGCCAGCATGATTCCATTTGTGGTCATTGACAGGTCAGTGATGCCCTCGATGCCTGCCACCATCCTCACCAGTTCGGTCACCCCCTTTCTGACGAGGGGTTCGCCGCCGGTGATCCTCACCTTGTTTATACCTGCAGCCACAGCCACGCGGGTAAATGCGGTGATCTCGTCATAGGTCAGTATCTCCCCGTGCCTGATGAGTTTCACTCCCTCTTCGGGCATGCAGTAGATGCATCTCAGATTGCAGCGGTCGGTGACCGAGATCCTCAGGTAGTTGATATGCCGGTTAAATCTGTCTAACACTTACCATTTCTCCTTTCTGTATCCAGCTCTGTCCGCGAGGGATAGTTATCACACCCCAGGCACCTGTCAGGGCAGAAATATGTGCGGAACCATGATATTCAACCGGTTTGGCCTCACCTGCGGGTGTAATGGTGCAGGGTATCCATGACAGCCGTTCTGCCCTCTTGCGTGAGTAGTCGGTTGCCAGAGGCATCTGAAGCACAGGTGCATGCTCCGTCACCCCAGCCATCCTGTTGAGGAAGGCCCTTACCATTACCTCAAACTGAAGGAAGGTGGAAACGGGGTTGCCGGGAAGGCCGAAGACAGCCTTCTTCTCCCCGGTGCAGAAGGTAAGTGGTTTGCCTGGCTGCATCGCAACCTGGTCAAAGTGGATCTTCAGCCCAAGTGATGTCATAACGCGTGGCACAAGGTCAAAGTCACCGAAGGAAACGCCTCCTGAGATAAGCAGTACATCATTCTCCTCCAGTGCCTTTTTCATGAGTGAGGTGATCGATTCCTCATCATCGCGGGCTATGCCGTAGTATTTTCCTATGCCACCGGCCCTGGCTATCTGAGCCATAAGCTGGGATGAGTTGCTGTTGCGTATCTGCGCCCCGGCCGGCACGCAGCCGGGCTCGACAAGCTCATTGCCGGTGCTGATGACTCCAATCTTCGGGCGACAACTCACTGTGACCTGCGTGGCACCGACAGTAGCCAGAACAGCTATATCCTGAGGTCTGATGATATGTCCGGGGCGCAGCACCGTCTGATCCTTCATGATATCCTCACCAACCTTCGCGATGTTGTCATTGCCCTGTCTGCCGGTAAATCTCACTTTACCTCCGGCCAGTTCCTCACTGTCCTCGAGCATAAAGACATAGTCGGCTCCCGCAGGCACGGCTGCCCCTGTCATTATGCGTGAGCATGTGCCGGGCATCACCTCCGCTAAAGGCATCACCCCTGCAGCCACAGTCTCAATAACGGTGAGCGAATGACCAAGGTCTTCATGCCGGCAGGCATAACCGTCAACCGCACTCTTGTTCCAGGGAGGCATGTCCATATCGCTCCTTACGGCCACTACCAGTGCACGCCCGGCAGCATCACCGAGCCCCACAACCTCCTTCCCCAGGCGGAACGATGATTCCGTCACAATCCTGTATGCTTCTTCAAATGTTATCATAGCCTTTCAGTATACTTTCCTCTCTTCTCCCTCCCCAACCAGGCGCAGCGATTCGGAGCGGAAAGAAACAATCACCTGTTCACCGGTGACATATTTCTGTTCCTCCATCTCGCGGCGGGTGATGTCAGCATAAAAATGATCGCCGGCATTTACCGTAATCTCGTAACCTGACGGTGAAGGTACCACATCTTCAATGATTCCGTGTATATTGTTTATCTGCACTCCGGCTGCTCCCTGTCTTGAAAGCAGTACGTCTCCTGCAGAAAGGATAAGCAGTCCGGAAGAGGGGTAATCACCCTTCGGAAGCCTGAATTTTGTCCTGTTATCAGTCACGCATGAAGTACTGTTGTATGATTTGATAAAGATGACCCTGAAGAAATTCTTTATGCCTGCATAACGTGCCACGAACCTGCTGGCAGGATGGGTGAATACCTCGTCCGGCGTCCCCTCCTGGATGATACGTCCGTCATGCATCACTCCGACATGGCTGGCAAGGCTGATCGCCTCGCTGAAGTCATGGGTGACATGAACTATTGTCTGACCGTTCCGGTTCAGGCGGCGAAGCATCCTCCTGATATTGTCCTTCAGGCTGGCATCAACGGATGCCATCGGCTCATCGAGGAGCAGTATCTTCGGCTCTGTTACCAGTGTTCGTGCCAGTGCAACCCGCTGTTTTTCGCCACCGGAGAGATTGCCGGGTTTGCGCAGCAGGAGGTCAGTGATATTCATCTCCTCAGCTGCACGCTGCACCCTATCAATACGTTCCTTCAGCGGAAGTCTCATTATCCTCAGCGGATACATTATGTTATCCTTCACCGAGTAATGGGGGAACAGAGCCAGGTCCTGGAAGACAAGGCCTATGCCCCGGTCCTGCACCCGTCTGCGGGTTATATCCTTCCCGTCGAGGAAGATCTTTCCCCTGTCAGGAGGAGTAAGGCCGCAGATGAGTTCAAGGAGCTGTGTCTTACCGGCGCCTGAACGGCCAAGCAGCACGTAATAATCGCCACGTGACACCTCGAGGGAGATATCCTTAAGGCAGAAAGCATCAAGCCTCTTGCACAGTTTTTCAGTCCGCAGCATCATCCTCCCTCCTGAATATTTCACGCCGCTCCGTAGCCAGCACCCTGAACAGGACGAAGAAGAAGAGGGCGACAAGGATAAAGATTATTGAAGCGGGACGTGCCTCGCTGAGGCCATAGGTGTTGAATCGGTCATATATAAGCACCGGGGCGATCATGGGATGATAGGCGATTATCACCACTGCCCCGAACTCGCTCATGCCGCGGGCGAACATCATTATGAAGCCCGACACCACGGACCTCCATGCCTGGGGCAGCGAGATTGTAAAGAAGATGCGTGACTGTGAAGCCCCGAGCATCAATGCTGCCTTTTCTGTCCGTTCCGGCACAGCCGCAAAGCCGTCACGGGCAGCATTAATGAGGAACGGCAGGCTGACGAATGCCATTGCAAGGGCTATTCCAGCACCGTTGTTGACGAGGAGAATCCCGGCCTTCTGTGCGGCTCCGCCAAGGAGTCCTTCGCGGGAGATGAATCCCAGCAGTGCAATGCCGGCCGCCGTGTGCGGCAGCACCACGGGCAGGTCAATGATTCCCTGCACCACCTTTTTAAGCGGGAACTTCCTTCGGGCCATTATCCATGCCAGCGGAACAGCCCCGACGGCAAAGAGGAGGGTAGCAGTAAAGGCAATAGCCAGGGTGTACCATACGCTCCGCCGCACCACCGGGTCAGATGCAGTGCTGCTTATCTCTCCAAATGACGAGTCGAGAAACATGCCGGCCAGTGGTGCAATGATAAACAGAAGCACCAGCGATGCCAGTATGGTGAAGACCCAGTTGAAAAGCGTATGACCTCTCATGATGCAGTCCTATTGTGTACCGGCGGCAAGATACTTGTGCAGTTGCGGTGGCGTCGAAGAGATATTATCGGCCACGGCAGGCGTAAGCGGATCCTGACCGCAGTCCCTGAATATCTGCCTCCCCTCCTCACTCAGCATGAACTCAAAGAAACGCAACGCCAGCTCCTTCTGCGGCGCCTGGTCAAGAACAGTCCCTGAGTAACTGATATAGTCGCCCCGTACCTTGGTCCGGATCCCGGGTGCCTCACCCGGAATCATGTATGACACCCTTGAATAGTGATCCGCCATGAGGGGCGACGAGAGACTGATCTCGTCAGGCAGCTCCAGGTAACTGAACCCGTGCTGGATGGCGACGGACTTATACTGGAACATATAGTCGATCACCCCTGATGATACCAGCGCCACAAGATCTACCTCCTTGGGACGAATGTACTCGGTATCCTTCCCGAGCAGCGAATCGGCCAGCCCGGGCCTGCCGTAGTAATCCCCGGCAAGATGCGCCGCGAAGACAGTCCTGTAACCGCAGGGATCGGCATCAGGGTCAGCCCTGCCCATTATCACATCGTCCTTTAAAAGTATGTCAGCCCAGTTATCCTTACGGAATATTGAAGAGTATTTCGATTCTGGCCTGAAAGCAATCACGATCTCGTTGGTGGCAAACCTGATGTTCCATGAGGCATACTCGGGAATGAGCATGCTGCTCACCACAAAGTGATCAGCAGAAAGCATAATGTCACACGGTTTGCCCAGCTCCGTGATCTTGCGCGCGGTGTGAAGGCTGCCGGCTGCCTCGGTGAGCACCGTGACCCCCGGATTATCTTCCATGAAGGCCTCAGACAGCTTCTTCACCGGCACCGAGAGACTGCCGGCATGGAGGATGATGAGCTTCCTTTCACCGGCCCCTCCTCGGCATCCAGAAAGGATCAGTAAGGAAGCAAGCATTAATGATAAAGTAAGCCTCATTTCACCCCGTTTATTTCATTGATGCGGTTGAAGAAGACCTTTGCTATGCTCTTCATTGCAATGTCTGTCTCATGGCGGAGGTTGTTGTAGGCCCTGACAAGCTGTCTCCCCTTATCGGAGAGGACCGTTCTTCCTCCCGCGGCGCCGCCACGCCTCTTTTCCGTCAGCCTGAAACCAAGGTGTTGCTCCACATCGTGCAGCATACCCCATGCCTTGCGGTAACTCATTCCAAGGTTTTTTGCCGTGGCAGTAAGCGAACCGGTGCTGTCAAGGTCAAGTAGCAGGGCAAAACCCTCACCGTCAAGGATACGCTCCTTCTCAATAGTCTCAAGCCACATCTCGTAACTGAGAAAAATATCGTAGTAGGGTTGCCCCTTATGTCCGGCCATATGTACTGTGTATTACTTGTAGATGCACCTGTATGCGGCAGGCTTGTCAAGCTTAAGTTTGAAGCGCTGTCCGGCAGGCACCACGAAGGTCTGGAAAGGTGCAAATTCCTTCCATTCGGTTTCACCCGGAAGGAGAACTGTCATTGATCCTGAAACCACCGTCATGTATTCAACTGTATCAGTGCCGAACTCAAACTCACCTGCGGCCATTACGCCTACCGTTGCACGGCCATCCTCATTCTCCAGAGCCATGGATTTTACGTTGCCTTCGAAATACTCGTTTACCTTAATCATCTCCTTTCAGTTTTTGGTGTCCGGCAAATTTACATTTTTTGCATAACGCCGGCAATGAGATTTGCGATTTGAGAATTGAGATGTGCGA
>CAYYEH010000062.1:0-3130 GCA_964470815.1 uncultured Rikenella sp. | reverse complement strand
GATGTGCGAATTGAGATGTGCGACTGTGTCCGCCCGCCGGCGGATTGCCGATGTGCGAATTGAGATGTGCGACTTGAGATGTGCGACTTGCGGTTTGCGGTTTGCGGGGTCGCCCCTCAGCTGACTGTCTGCTTCAGGCAAATAATTATATTTGCTATAGCTAAATAAAAGTCCATGAGATACAACAGACCCCTCAGGAGGTTGCTTCAGCTGATTAACCTTGAGAGCGACCTGGATGATTATGAAAACATCCATGAAACAATTGAGAAGGAGCTTGTTTTCAAGGGGACGAACCTTTGGATCCTCGTATTTGCCATCCTGGTCGCATCGGTGGGTCTTAACATGAACTCCACGGCGGTGATAATAGGTGCCATGCTCATCTCGCCGCTTATGGGTCCGATAAACGGGATTGGATACAGTATAGCCACGTATGACTTTCCGCTGTTCCGGCAGGCAGTGAAGAATTTCACCTTTGCGGTGATAGCCGGCCTCATTGCCTCAACAACATATTTTGCCATAAGCCCCATTTCCACAGCACATTCCGAGCTGCTGGCCCGTACCAGTCCTACGATCTATGATGTACTCATAGCCTTCTTTGGCGGCACTGCGGGAATTGTGGCCATTACAAGCAAAAAGAAAGGAAATGTCATTCCCGGTGTTGCCATTGCAACAGCACTCATGCCCCCTCTTTGTACGGCCGGATATGGACTGGCCACAGGGCAGTTCACCTTCTTTTTCGGAGCACTGTACCTATTTACCATCAATACTGTCTTCATTGCCCTTTCGGCACTGCTGATCTCACAGATACTCAAGCTGCCGATCAGGGGTACCATCGCGGAACCCCAGAAGAAAAGGATCAACCAGATGATTTCGTTGGTTTTAGCCCTTGTTCTCATCCCCAGCATATATTTCGGCTATCTCCTGGTGCAGAAGGAGAACTTCACCGAGCGGGCCGCAAGGTACATTGACAATATCAGCGTGGTGGAAGGCAACTATCTTCTCAAGCACGAGATAAACCCCAAGACCCGGACCATACAGCTTGTCTATGGCGGAACCTCACTTTCCGGGGAGCAGAAAGAGGAGATAAGGATCCGGGCGGCAGACTTTTCTCTTAAGGATGTGACAATCGATTTCAAACAGGGTTTTTCATACGCAGACCTGGCGCTGAGGAACACCGAGGTTGAACAGATGAAGGCCGAGATTAACCGCCTGAATATGGTCATCAGGGAACGCAATTCGGCTCTGACCACCATCACCGAAAGCAGGGAGAAAGGAGGTGAACTTCTTTCAGAACTGGGTATCCTGTACCCACAGGTGACACAGGTAGCCTACTCGCAGATGTTAAGCTATGCCATGGGCAAAGAGTCTCCTGACACCCTGGCGGTGGTCATTGTGACAACCAAAGGCAGAGATCTCACCGGCAATGAAAAAGAGCTGGTCGAGAAGTGGCTCTCAACCAGGCTCAGATCAGGTTCTGTAAAAGTCTTCTACAATAAATAGCCGGCTCCGTTTTTGAAAAGGTCACCCCTGCTTTATCAGAAAAGACAGTACGGGTTTGTCCACCTGAGCCCATTGTACCGGGATATCAAGCCTGCACCACAAAAACGGATCACCGTGGATTGTCGGGTACTTTATAGGAATACCGCTATCTGATCACCACCGGTCTTTTCACCTGCTGCTGAGGCCTGGCCTGCGGCACCTTCACCTCACCCTGTAACGATGGCTGTCCTTGTGTACCTGACCCGCCGGGTGCTCCCGGAATATCATCCCTGCCAATCCTGTCTATAACGCTTGCAGGCGAAGTGCAGGCAGCGCATTCATCCGTATGGCCCGAGTACCCCAGATCTGTTCCCCTGAAGATATAGGATACCATCTCATAAGGATGCTTCATGTTTTTCTGCGGATTAATGGCATCACCCGGTGAGGAATATCCATAGGTGACGCTCCAGGGACCGGTTGAAGCTATTGCAGCTCCGGGATATCCATCCAGCGGTTCCAGCTGAATGGTCTTGCTGAACCAGGTCTTTGCCTTGAGGGCACCAGGGAATTCAGGGACTGCCTGCGGCATTGTGAGAGACGCATGAGGTGCACCGGCCCCCATGACTATCTTTACATCGCCCTGAGGTGCAGTCTCACCGTGCATTGCACTTACCACCACGAAACTATTGTCAGCCGCGAAGGTCTCACTGCCGGGCCGTACTGATGACCTGAAACCGTCATGTTCGATGGCTGAGACCATAAGCCCTTCCGTCTCTATCCATTCTGATTCCACGACGAATCCTTCCACCTCAATCTGGGCCTTGACCTTCTGCCCGGGTTCAAAGTCCATCCCGCTGACCGCAAAGAGGCCAAGGGGTGAATCCACCATTCCCCGGTTAGCCCTGATCTTTCCGGCAAGGGCAGCGGTTGCCGGCACGGCACTCTTCGAAGCTGATTTTTCTGTCGCAGGTATTGCAGTCTTTCCGCCGACCTGTGTCCTTGTTCCCTGAATCACGGTGCCGGTTTTGCCACTGCCATGGGCTGCATTGCCCTGTGCGGGGGCAGCTGTCGGTGTGGCCGGCGGATCCGTGGCCGTGATGAATTCTATTGGGCCGCGGTATACGGTCAGGTTATTCCTGAATTCGTTCAGTCTCTTCGCGGCCTCCTGTTGCGGAATGGCGCCACGGAACCGCTCCGCGGCGGCTGCTCCTCCGATGGCCGCAGCAGAAGCCGCCACTGATCCCTGCTGCCCCCCGGCCAGCCTGGCCCACCGGCTCCGCGAACCTGCCACGGAGCCGCCGGCCACACCGGTGAAATAATCAGCAGAGTACAACTTAATCTCCCTGAAGGGGATGGTGACATCAACGGCACGACTGGCATTGGGCACACCCGGAAGCCTGACAGCCACCCTGTCACCTTTCCTGAGGGGCACATTCCTGGCAACAAACACTCCATCTTTCCCGGTGGCGACACTGTACTGGTCACTGGAATTGCCTCCATGATCAACAGTCACCGTAAGATTCCCCTCATAGGGGACAGTATCCATTGCACCTGCCACCTTCCCTGGAACGAGGCTGTGAATCTCACCCGCAACATAATCACCCCAGGCACAGGCCTCATGGATGACCATGCTGTACCCGTGATAATCGGG
>CAYYEH010000061.1:0-15349 GCA_964470815.1 uncultured Rikenella sp. | reverse complement strand
GGCCTGTAACAAAATCATTCATCTTTCCTGACAGGGTACTCACCCTGGGCCACCCCTGAGGTGACCGGCCAACCTCATCGGTAAATGACCAGGTGATAGATCTGGTGATGGACACCGATGTGGTCAATGACCCCCGCTACAGCCAGTACATGAAGGCCAGCCTCCTTGATATACCTTCAATTTCGCTTGTTACTGAGAATGCAGACATTTTCGGTCCCTCACAGGGCATAGATGTCAATGCATACCGGCACGGGGAGGAGTGGGAAAAACACTGCTCCCTGGAACCTGCGGTGGTGAAGGAATCAGGCCTGACACCGTAGACGGGAAGGACCTGGAATTCCTGGAACTGAAGAACACAGGCAGGGGAGCAGTAAATATCTCAGGGATCACCATAGACACTGCTGTGTACTACAGGGTTCCCGAGGGAGTCATGCAACCCCCGAAGGGCTTCCGGGTAATAGCATCCAAACCAGAGGAGTTCCATTCCTGTTACGGTATGAGCCCCAGCTGCAATTTCAGCGGAAATCTTTCCAATGTTGGCGAATATGTGCTTTTCACTGATAAAAACAGCAACAGGATACTCTCATTTACATTCTCTGATGACTCTCCCTGGCCAGCAGAGGCTGACGGTGACGGCTATTCCCTCGTCTCCCTGGCAGGCGATCCGGCAGGCGATCCCAACACCTCATCATACTGGAGACAATCAGCCAATAAGGGCGGTTCACCATTTGCCAATGACCCGGTATCAACATCAACCGAAGAGATACCGGAAAGGAAGAGAGCAGGCCTGTCTGTCTATCCCAATCCGTCACACGGGCTGGTTATTGTGAGTATCGGCAGTGAGGATACCGGAGCATTCAAACTGAGAGTCGTCTCATCGGCGGGGGTGACAGTATTGTCGATGGAGACCTGAGGAATTCGTTACCGGCGGAAACCCTTTTTCTGACCCCGACCGGGTACTGCCTGTCAAAATGATTTTGATTTCTGATGCCGCTTGATATAAATTTGCACCTTATTGAAAAGTCACCCATAATGATGTCACGGAAAAGAACAGTTTACCTGCGCCTGGCAGCGATGGTGCTTCTGCTGTACATGCTTTGCTTTGCATCGTGTGACACTGTTCCGATCTGCTGGTATTGCGAAAACCCCCATAATACGAGTGAGTGGCAACAGGTTTGCAACGCGATGACCAAGAGCAAACTGGAGTCATACGGATGGAAGTGCACCCCGTTCTGACAGGCTGGCAGGAAGCAACCAGTCCCGGAATTTGCAGGATGGGTTGGCAGGCATAACCGCATTACAGAGTCATCCGGAATTATTATCTTCGCTTTCTGGACCTGCAATAGCCTTCGGAAATGAATTTCGGGATAAAATTTATATGCCTCGCAGCGGTGATGATCCTGGGCGGGACAGGCCTCCCGGCACAGCAAAAGGTTCCGTTTGACGGGCCCTGGGAGGATGAAAAATTCTTCAATGCGGGATATACTCTCGGATTCAATGCTATGACCTTCAGGATCGATCACTCAGATGAGTTCACGGCCACTGACTCGATATACCCTGATAGGGGAACCGTCTCTCCCGGCATAAATATCCATCTTGTCCTGAATTTCAGGCTGAACCAGTTCTTTGATATCAGGCTCCTTCCGGGAATATCATTCGGACAGAGGAATATCAACTACTCAACCACCAGCCAGGTTGATACAATCTTCAGCCCGCAGAAAATTGAGTCAAGTTTCATCGAGGTACCCCTTCAGGTCAGGTATGGATGGAGAATGCAGCATATCAAGCCTTATGTGGTGGGCGGCATTAACTACAGGTATGACTTCTATGCACAGGAGAAATACCGCCTTGAACGGCCGGTCTACCTGCGACTCAACAGGCCTGATCTGTATTATGAGGCAGGCGCCGGCGTAGGATTCTACATGAGCGGAATCAGGCTGTCAGTTGAGCTGAAGATGTCAGACGGGCTGAAGGATGTGCTGGCACATGATCCTCATCCTGAATACCCTGAATACTGCAACTCCATTGAGAAACTGAAATCGCGCATGTGGGTGCTCTCGCTCCACTTTGAATAGCGGCATCGGGCTGACATAGTTGTACTTGTCTTCCTTCCGGCGGCATAATCTATGAACTCTGTTCATTTATCCCCTCAACCCCATTGTTGGTCAAAATTATCCTGCATTTGATAACTGCATCGCACATTTTATAAGGTTAATTCGCGAAATTTGGGCAGGCTCCGGGAAAACTGCAGGCTATCTCAGCCCCACTGCTTAACTGACAGTATCGATGAAATACAATTACAAAAACCTCTTTGCGTCGCAGCACGAGAAATTTACCGCGATATTGGGTCAGGATTATTTTTCATCTCTCCTTGTTGACGACGATCTGTCAGATTCTGCTGTGATTATTTCGGATAAAAGGGTATACCAGGTTGGAAGATTGTACGAATACCGTTCCGGGCTCAGGGGAGGAGGAATAAGGGTCACCAGGGGAAAGAAGATTGTCAGCCTGCCTGATATTACCGGTACCGCCTGCAAGGAGGTGTCAAGACCCCTTGCCGGATCATCCCTTATTCTGTTCGGAGTGCTGGCAGCAACTCTTGGCCTGTTGTCAGACGTGCGCCAGTCAACATGGATAATGCTCGGAATAGCAGCCGTGGCAATAGCCGGAGGAATATGGCTGATAATAAAACTTAAAAGAAGATATCTCGTGATTGAATATGCCGGTGGCAGCATGGCTCAGCCGGTAAAATTCATTACAGATTCAGAGCTTAATCTGTTCCAGGGAATCATTGCAGACGAGAAGGAAAAGCTTATGTCAGGACTGGGTGATCATAAGGAGTGTCCGCACTGCGGGGAAAAGATTCAGCTGAGTGCAAAGATATGCCGCTTTTGCGGCGAAGCCCAGAAAGAACCTGCCCAGGAAGAATTTCGCCTGTAAAGGACCAAAATGTCACTGCCATCCGGCCCGCCAGGCAGAAAGATCCATACTTCGGCAGATGTGCCTAAACCCCCAGACTCCTGAAAGCCTCAAGCACCAGAAAAACCGGCCAGACAATCGCCTTCAGGAATCCCAGGACCCCCATCCAGAAGCCGGTTGCCGTTGAAATAAAATAAATGGCCGCCCCAATCAAACCCAGCCCGTAGACGGCACCGGATGACGGAGAACACTCCTGCATTCTTTCTTTCATTTTTAATTCCCTCCCTGTTATTTTAATGGTTATTCAAGAAATGTGATTTGCCGGAATATCAAAACGAAGCGTAAAATTATGACAGTCAATTGTTAATGTCAAGTTTTTTTTGTCTTAAAGAACTTTTATGGCTTTAAGTGGTTTATTTATCAACTGATTACAGTCATTCGTCAAATCGGATTATATGTTCTGCAACATATCCGTAAGCCACGCAGGGCCGAAAAATGGCAACCGGAGACAACAATCGCCGGCAAATTACAATAAGCGGCAGTCAAATTATCTTTGCATATGCATATTATCCTCTCTAACTTGTAACATTCAGGCAATCACTGAAAGTGGAAACGCCTCATAAAACAAGAGAAATGGCAAAAAAAACACGGTTGACGATCTTACTCCTGGTATTGCCTTTTCTCTCTGCCCTGACTCTTGCACCAGGCACCACCGGCGAGACCGGTTCTTACTTACCGGACAAATCCCATGAACCAGCCGCACCAATCATGCAGGCATTTCCAAACGACTTCGGTGATGCGCCGGAAAGCTACAGGTCAGCAGACCATGTCATGGACGGCCGGAGATATCTCGGCTCGCAGCCTGACGGGGAGGCTTCGCAACAGTATTCCGATGAAGCCAGCGGCGATGACTTTAACGGCATTGATGATGAAGACGGGGTGACAATCCCTGAACTCAGGCAGGGCAGCAGGGTAACCATCCGTTACCAGGTAGTAACACCTAATCTTTCTGCTGTTTACCTGAATGCGTGGATCGACTGGAACGGAAACGGCAGATTCGAGGAGGGGAGTGAAAGGGTTGCCACTGACATCAGGCGCACTTCATCAGGGACTTATAACCTTGATATTCTGGTACCTGATATCGCAATAGCATCCCAGCCCACCTTTGCCCGCTTCAGGCTTGGCCCCAGATCAACAAGCACCCCGGCATATACAAGCACCGGCACCGCATCACTTGGTGAAGTTGAAGATTACATGGTAAAAATTGCTTGTCTTAATCCTGATCCTCCGAAAGTTGCCGGTATAAAACAACCAACCTGTGACAGTCCCCTTGGCAGCGCTGAACTTGAAGGCCTTCCTGCAACCGGGCTATGGACTCTTACCAGGCTTCCTGACGGGGAAATCATTACTGGAAGCGGTTCATCATTTACCGTACAGGGCCTTGAACCCGGTACATGGAACTTCACAGTAACAAACCAGGGGGGATGTACCTCCGTTCCGTCGGAACAGATTATCATAGACCCTGCACCGAATATCCCTTCTGCACCGGTAATCACTGATATAACCCAGCCTTCATGCACCACAGCTACAGGAAACATTTTGCTGGGGGGGCTACCGGCAGAGGGTAACTGGACCGTAATGCTCTATCCCGGAGCCCATATCTATAATGGCAATGGCACAACCCTTTTAATCCAGGGGCTCAACCCGGGAACCTATTATTTCACGGTTACCAGTCCGGCAGGCTGCACTTCACCACCATCGGCTGATGTTGTGATAAACAATCCGCCGGAAATTCCTTCACCACCGGTGCCCGGTGCAGTGACTCAGCCATCCTGCTCCTCCCCCGTTGGTACAGTGCAGCTGTCAGGACTCCCTCCAGGCCAGTGGACCATTACACTTAACCCCGGAGGTAATGAAACTGCCGGTTCGGGAAGCAGTACGATGATCACCGGTCTTACGCCCGGGATTTTCACCTTCACGGTAACCAATTCACAGGGGTGCTCCTCCGGCCCATCGCCGGCGGTCACTATTGTCCAGGGTCCGGATATTGCCCAGACACCTGTCATCGGGACGATAACCCAGCCCTCCTGCAACATATCAACAGGGAGCATCTTCGTCTCGGGCCTTCCTTCCTCCGGATCATGGACCCTCACAAGACAGCCTGACGGAGCGATCTACTCAGGTATCGGAACCGGTACAACAGTGACAGGTCTTCAGCCGGGGACATACACCTTTACGGTAACCAATTCTGACGGGTGCACCTCTGCTCCGACTCAGGCAGTAACCATTAATCCCCAGCCATCCACCCCCACTCCGCCGGTACCCGGAAATGTCACCCATCCCACCTGCGATCTCCCTACAGGAAGTGTCGTATTAAACGGCCTGCCTGCTGCCGGGTTATGGACCCTGACCCGTTTCCCGGGAAGCGTAACGGTAAATTCGACAGGCACTTCCATCACCATAAGCGGACTGAACTCCGGCATATATAACTTTACCGTTACCAACAGCGACAACTGCACATCGGCAGTCTCCGCTGATGTTGTTATCAATCAGCAGCCCGGACCTGTTCCCACCCTGGTTATTCACAACCCTGATCCGGTCTGTGCCCCTGGCACCGCTGACCTTACAAGACCTGCCGTTACCGCAGGCTCGACACCAAACCTGATACTCACTTACTGGAGGGACATACAGTCAACCATCCCGTTGAATACACCATCATCTGCGTCAGAGGGAACCTATTTTATCAGGGGAACAATCCCCGGCGGCTGTTCAGCAGTCAGTCCGGTAACTGTTATTGCCCTCTCACAGCCGGTGGCTGATGCGGGACCTGACCAGGTACTGACATATGTATTTACAGCATCTCTTAATGCTGCGGACCCTGATGAATACTCAACCGGAACATGGTCAGTCGAATCAGGTACGGGAATAATTGCCGATCCCAATGATTCAAAAACAACGGTAAGCAACCTTACACAGGGGGAGAACAAACTTAAATGGACAGTCTCAAACCAGGCTTGCAACGATGCATCTGACGAATTGCTGATTACGGTAAAAAACATTCTTCTCCCTACCCTCATTACACCTGACATGAACGGACTGAATGACTATTTTGTCCTGGAGAGTATTGAGGCGCTCGGAAAGGTTGAATTTACTGTTTTTGACCGGAGGGGAGCCCTCGTTTATGAAAACAAAAGCTATGACAACCTCTGGCACGGAACAAATTACAATGGTGATCCGCTGCCGGACGACACTTATTTTTACATAATAAAGGCTGAAAACGGCCTGTCGGTCAGCGGGTATCTCTATATCAGACGTTGAACATAAAAGGATTGCCTGTAAAAAAGGTTGCCATTCTCAGACAACCTTCCTTAGTACTTCGAGTTCCGGTTTCAGTTCCCTGATTTGCCCTTTTCATACCACATGAACCATGCGAGCTTATAGAATCCGTCAGGAACATTTTCAGTCCTCTGGTCGGTCACCGGCGGAACGGCAACCAACAGGTCATCTCCCGGCTTCCAGTCAGAAGGAGTCATCGTAACATCATTGGCTGACTGGAGTGCCATCACCGATCTCAGGATTTCCTCGCTGTTCCTTCCCACGTTGAGAGGGTAGAATGAAACCGCACGGATAATATTATCAGGATCAATGATAAAAACTCCGCGGACACTTTTGGTGCCGCTGATTGCAGGATGAATCATACCGTACTGATTGGATATAACCCTGCTTTTATCCTCAATAAGCGGAAATTTAATTCTTGTTGCAACCCTTCCCTTGTACTGGATATCCTCCAGTGCCTTCTTCCATTGCACGTGATCTTCCAGAGGAGAAGCCGAAATGACTGCAAGTTTTACATTCAGTTTGTCAAACTCTTTCTGAAGATGGGCAAGCTCGAGGAGTTCAGATGAACATACGGGTGTGAAATCCTGAGGATGAGCGAACAGTATCTTCCACTTATTTCCGAAATCATATGGGAAAACAATAGGTCCATTGGTGGTTTCAGCCTTAAAAGATGGCGCCTCTTCCCCGATCAGGGGAATCCTGTTGACCTTTTCCCTGTCTGCTTGTGCCGTCAGCAGGCATGAGGACAGAACAGTAACTGCTGTTAGAAGAACAATTTTTTTCATCGTTGTGTGGTTTTGGTTATTTGGACTACGTTTAAATAAAGTGCTTAGAGGTAACATGCAGCGTCTATAATTTGTTCATCGATTTCGGGCAATAAGTTTATGCTTTATAGCAAACAAAAGGGGCGCCTTAAAAAGACGCCCCTTAACTAACCCAAATCCTTAAAGCCTAGTAACCTGTATTTTGTTGTGAAGCAATAGCCGGGTTGGCATCCAGCTCCTCCTGTGAGATCGGCAGAATTGTCTTGTAGAATGTCCTGTCAATTGTCTTGGTACGGTGCGTGATTACAACAGCCGGAGAGATGAATTCGTCGTTGAACTCGATGGTCTTGTTGAGCCTGAGCATATCAAAGTACCTGAGTCCTTCTGCAAAGAATTCCTTGCTCTTCTCGTCAATGATCATGTCAAGTGTCACAGTGGCATTGGTAGCGGCCTCAAGAGCCGGAGACCTTTTTCTTATCTGGTTGAGGTAGTTTGCGGCCTTTACCCTGTCAGGGGTGGGAAGCCTGAGAGCAGCCTCGGCAGCCACCAGGTACATCTCCGACAGGCGGATAATCTTGACGTTTACAGCAGAGCGGGATGCCTTATCGCCTGCCATGGCAGTGCCTCCGACGTATTTGAGGGAAGAGCCGAACCTGGTATTTGATGATTCGTCATAATCCATAATACCCCACCGGATGTCAGTCGGATCCTGGCCCATCCTGGCAATCCAGTAATCGCTTGCCATGAACCAGCCGCTGGCGCCCGTCACCTTGTTCAGGCGAAGCAGGTAGTATCCCAGCGAACCTGTTGTGAGGTCGCCTTCTGCAGGGTATATGGCAAGTTCAAATACTGATTCAGAACCGTATGGTGTTGCCCATGATCCCACCCATGCAGTGTTTGAGTAAAGTAAGTATTTGCCGCTGTTGATCACCTCTTCTGCGGCAGCGAGGCAGGCTGTAAAGTTATCCATGAAGAGATGAACCCGTGCCTCGATGGCTTTGTTGGCATAATAGTTTATGTACCCGTTTACCTTATTCTTTGAAAGCAGTGGGGCTGCATCAGCAAGGTCCTTCAGAATCTGGGTATAAACAGCCTCAACCGATACCCTTGTAGGCTGGGCAGAAGCATCAAGCGGTTCAAGCACAAGCGGAACACCGAACGAGGTCTTGTCCATGTTATATGACTTTCCGTACAGCCTTACAAGGTCAAAATACATCAGGGCCCTTGCTGTCATTGCCTGTGCCTTGTAATCGCTCAGCGCAGCAGTCCCTTTGCCCTCACTCTCAAGCTTCGCGATGTTCATGATCAGGTTGTTGGTCTGCAGGATGCAGTTATAGATCTGTTCCCAGAATCCGGAACCCGAATTAGATGTTGCGGAGTGATTGAATGAGTAGTAATAATCAAGTCCCCTGCCCTGTGAACGAACGGCAAAATCGCCACCCTTGGCATCACCATAGATTACGAAGTTGCGCCCGTAATAGAGTGAGGAAGTCATCTTTCTCATTATGCCGTTAACAGCCACCTTGGCATCAGCAGCATTTGTGATGGAATTCTCTGAAGCCGCGGAGCTGCTGGGCCTGACATCAAGAAAGTCCTCGCATGATGTGATCAGCATTAAGCCCAGTACCGAAAGTATGATTGTTATCTTTTTCATCGTAGTACCTTTTTGTAGATTAGAAACTGGCTTCAATGCCGAATGTATAAGTCTTGCCTATAGGCATTTCCCATCCCCTGGAACCCCATTCGTTGACCTCGGGGTCATATACCTTCCAGGCAGCAAGAGTCCAGAGATTGGCTCCGTTGAAGTATATCCTCGCACCTGACACTTTTACCTTGCTGAGAAGGTTGTTTGGCAGGCTGTAGCCCAGTGTGATGCTCTTCAACCTCGTGAAGTCAGCCGGATGCATATGCCTGCTGCTCTTCTGGTTGACATCCTCCATGTCAATTGCAACCCTCTGCGGATAAATGGCATCCTTATTTTCAGGAGTCCATCTGTTTTCGTAGGCATCAAGTGACATAATCCTTTCCCAGTAGTAACCGTCATCGTTGATGTCTCTTCCGGCGGCATCATAGGTATAACCACCCAGTTTGTACATGAAATTCAGCGAGAGTGATATTCCCTTCCACCCGAAGTCAGTATTAAATCCTCCGTACAGTTTGGGATGGGCATCACCAATAATAACATTTTCGGCCTTTTTATAGTCATATGTGGCAGGTCTCCCATCGATCATCAGGTCAGGTGTTTCATCATTATTCAGGAACCAGACATTAAGTCCTGTGGCATCCTCAACTCCAGCCCACTCAAGCCCGTAGATTGCAAGGGTGGATTCTCCCTCGGTGTAGATGAACTTTGTACGGTTGTCACCGCCTGTCGGTTCAAACTTTATAATATCCTGACCGCCATAAAGCTTGGTAAAAATTGACTTAACATGCGATGCGGTAAGCCCTGCAGTCCAGGTGAAGTCGCCGGCCTTTATAATTTGACCGAACAGTTCAAATTCAAGGCCCCTGTTTTTTATTTCACCAATGTTTTTAAGGGTAGAATAGAAGCCTGTTACCGTGGAGATTGGCACATCCTGAAGAAGATTCTTTGAATCCCTGTTGAAATACTCAATCGTACCGGTCAGTCTCTGATCCAGCAATCCGAATTCAAGTGCAATGTTGGATGTATAGCTGGTTTCCCATGAAAGGTTGGCGTCAGCCAGGGTGCTCACACTGCTGCCCGGCTGCTCCATGTACTTGCTCGAATAGCTGGTCAGCGAGCGCCATCCGTAGAGGTCGGTCGGCAGGGTACCATTCACACCGTATGATGCCCTGAGTCTGAGGCTGCTGAGAACCGGTACATTATTCATAAAATCCTCCTGGTCAATCCTCCATGATCCGGCGACGGACCAGAAATTACCCCATCTTGAGTTGGGGCCAAGCTTCGAGGAACCGTCACGGCGGAATGAAGCCGAGGCGTAATACTTGTTGTCATAATTATATTCGGCACGCGACAGCATAGAAGCCATTGCATTGCCCCAGTAGTATGCATTTGCATCAAGCTTGCCAGCGGTAGCCACAGTATGCAGGGCGCTGGTCGGCAGGTTGGTACCTGAAGCTCTCTGGTAATCAGTCTGGTTCTTTGCAACCTCCCACCCTACAAGGGCGCTTACGTTGTGTGCACCGCCGAATGTCTTGTTGTAGTTGAGAGTGGTCGATGAGACGAGCTCGTTGATCTTGGTACTGTTCTCGGTTACCGAACCACCGACAGTTGATCCGCTGAAATGCAATGCACTGTAGTAAAGGTGGTCAAATGTCTGAGTGTTGTCAAATGAGAATATTGATCTGAGGACCAGTTCGGGAAGTATCTTGATTGTCACAGTCTCATTTGCAAATACCCGTTGGGTCTTCGACCAGTTCTCCCATTCGTTGTTGTAATAAACGGGATTGTAGGCATAGCTCCCGTAACGGAGGGTCCAGGGCAATCCCGTCACATAGTCGGTGGGCCAGTACAAGCCCCACAGCAGGTTACGGCTCTGCAGGAAGTAGTTGTTGCCCAGGGCACGGGTGTCATTGAACCCCTCCTGGTTGCTGGAGGAGATGCTGATATTCGTGTTCAGTTCAATGAACCGGCCTATTTTCTGGCCGAAATTCATCCTGCCCGTGATACGGTCAAAGCTGTTGATGACGCTTCGGCCGAGATCATTTGTGTATGAGAATGAAGTATAGTAATTTGAAGTCTCGGTACCGCCGCTGACCGACAGGTCATATGCCTGGTAAACTGCCGTGCGGAAGAGCACTTCTTCCCAGTCAAAATACTGCCCTGCCCTTTCACCTCCTATTGTAAGGGAGTTTACAGTATTATCCGGAGCCGAGAATGTATACCCGTGCTTGTTGAACCTCTTGTTGAGCTGCGCGATAGCGCTGGCACTTGCGTCCTCATCAGTCATTTCATCATAGAGCTTGCCGGCGTTCCAGAAGTTCTCATAATACATTTCAACCTGCTGCTCGGTGCTTGCTGCCTCATAGTTGTCCGTGGCAAATGACGGGGTAAAACCAACAGAAGCCTTAAAGCTGATCACAGGCTTGCCGGCCTTGCCCTGCTTGGTTGTTATGAGGATCACACCGTTGGCTGCCCTTGACCCGTAAAGAGCAGATGCAGCAGCATCCTTCAGGACGGTTATCGACTCAATGTCATTGGGGTTGATAGTGTTCATCACGTTGCTGGTGGTGTAAATCCCCATATTTGACACGTTGCCGGATACCACAGGCACACCGTCAACAACGTAAAGAGGCTCGTTTGTAGCGTTCATCGAACCGATCCCCCTCACCCTTATCGCTGAAGTGGAACCAGCCTGGCCCGAAAGAGTTGTGATCTGAAGACCTGCAATCTTTCCGCCCATGGCCTTTTCGAATGAGAGCGTCGGGACATCCCTGATGGCATCAGCCTTGACTACACTGGCGGCACCGGTAAAGGTACCCTTCGTTGATGTACCGTAGGCAACAACAATCACCTCATCAAGCGCAAGAGCATCGGTAGCCATCTCAACATTGATAACCGTTCTTCCGGAAACAGGAATCTCCTGCGTCTTGTAACCGACATAGCTGAAAACCAGTACAGCGTCGGATGGAACATTGCTGAGGGAATATCGTCCGTCAGCGTCAGTGTTGGTCCCCACACCTCTCGATCCCTTGACAACCACAACTGCATAGGGAACCGGAGAACCATCTTCAGAGGCGGTTACCGTCCCGGTAACACGCGTCTGCGCCAGGCCGGCATTGACAAACAACACCGACAGGAAAATGAAGATTAGTTTTTTCATGGAAAAAGAGCGTTAGTTTATGAAGGTTTACAATCACAAGTTACAGAGAAAAAATATTTATCAAAAAAAAAATTTGTATTACATCATACTGTTTTAAAGCATAACCGGCCACTACCTGAAAAAAGTGCAGTAAGCATCATAAAATGGTTAAATCAGTATTCCTTGCCTTTCTGTTGAGACAGCTGCCTTGAAGATGTATCCTCCGGTTTATATGTCATACATGTTCACGGCGGATGTTAAATTTGTCACTGTGTTTGACGAAAAATGAACATAAAAGGATAGTATTTCTGCCGCTTTTACGTAAATTTCACTCAAATCATGTCGTGTTATGAAACTTATCAAAGCTTTGATACCAGCAATGTTAATATTATTCAGCTGCTCCACGCCGGACCGATATGACTTAATAATCAGGAACGGGACCATCGCTGACGGCTCCGGCACTCAGGTTTACACTGCGGATATTGGTATTATGTCTGACACCATTGCATTTATCGGAGACCTCAGGAAGGCCAGGGGAAAGACTGAAACCGATGCCGGAGGGATGGTGGTGGCGCCAGGGTTCATCAATATGCTGAGCTGGGCGGTGGAGTCGCTGATAGAGGATGGAAGGTCAATGAGCGACATTGTCCAGGGGGTTACCCTTGAGGTGCTTGGCGAGGGTGATTCATGGGGTCCCCTGAGCGAAAGCATGAAGCGGGGGATGATGGCTTCGCAGGGTGACATCAGATATGACATAGAATGGACCACACTGGGAGAATACCTTGAATACCTGGAGAAAAAAGGCGTTTCCACCAATATTGCATCTTTTGTCGGGACTGCCACTGTCAGGATACACACAGTGGGGTATGACAACCGTCAGCCCACGTCCGAAGAGATGGATTCAATGAAGTTGCTTGTCAGGCAGGCGATGGAAGAAGGTGCAATAGGTGTGAGTTCTGCGCTGGAATACGTTCCGGCCAGCTTCGCCACCACGGAGGAGCTTACCGGACTCTGTCGTGTGGCCGCAGAGTACGATGGAATGTACATCTCACATATAAGGAATGAGGACGACACTTTTCTGGAGGCAATCGATGACTTCCTCAGGATCCCTGCAGCAACCGGGATCAGGTCAGAGATCTACCATTTCAAGCAGGTGGGTCGCACAAACTGGGATAAGCTGGAGAGGGCTGTGGCTAAAATCGACTCCGCACGAGCCGCAGGACTTCATGTCACAGCAGATATGTACAACTACCCGGCAAGTTCTACCGGCCTGGGAATTATCATGCCGGAATGGGTGCAGGAAGGCGGATTTGAAAAATGGGTTGAACGGCTCCGTGACCCGGAGGTAAGGAGGGTGATCGGGCCGGAAATCATGAAGACTATCCTGAGAAAGCAGGGTTCTCCGGAAAAGATTATTGTGATAGGTTTCGATACCGATTCTCTGAAATACCTGCAGGGAAAAACGATTGCTGAGATAGCAGCCATGAGGGGCACCTCTCCTGAGGAGACCATCATGGATCTCATCATCGATGACGGAAGCAATGTCTCGGCCGTCTTCTTTTCAATGTCGGAAGACAATCTCAGAAAGGAGATAGCCCTGCCATGGATGAGTTTCGGGTCTGACGGCAAATCTATGGCTCCGGAAGGTGTTTTTCTGAAATCGGCCACCCACCCCAGGGCATATGGCAATTTTGCCCGGCTTCTGGGCAGATATGTGAGGGATGAAAAGATAATCTCCCTTGAGGAGGCCATATACCGGCTGACAACTCTGCCGGCCACCAATATGAAGATTGAGCGGAGGGGGGCCCTGAAGGAAGGTTACTATGCTGACATCGTTGTTTTTGACCCGGCGAAGATACAGGATCACTCAACATTTGATGATCCACACCAGCTCTCAACAGGGATGTCACATGTCTATGTCAATGGGGTGCAGGTGCTGCGTGACGGGGTTCACACCGGTGCCACCCCCGGGAGGGTGGTCCGCGGCCCGGGATGGAAAGGCAGGTAAACCGTTCCCCCGATGGAGCGGGTCAGAATTGGACCGGATAAAAAGGCATTCCTGCCGGGTTCTCTTCATTGGTGATCACCCGGAACAGTACCGGATCCTTAAGCAGGTCTGACACAAAAACCGGTCTGCCATCAAGAAGTACCTGTGAATTCATGAACCTGATGCCGTGGCTGTAGTCGACATACCACCAGATATGTCCGCTGTAAACAGGCTGTATCGGCTTCCCGTCGGTTTTGTGCCAGCCATATATCACCACCCTGTCAGAGCGTTCTGCAATCCGTGAAGAGATTATGACATCCTTTTTTATACCCGCCACCAGTTGCCCATGCCTCCCGCCGGCATCATCCAGCTGTTTTTCGATCTGTGCATTGTGATCTTCAAATTTCGATACCAGTTCGTTTGCGTTACCCACTGGCACATAATTGAATGGCGCCAGCTTAACTTCTG
Organism: uncultured Rikenella sp.; assembly: GCA_964470815.1. GTDB lineage: Bacteria > Bacteroidota > Bacteroidia > Bacteroidales > VadinHA17 > SR-FBR-E99. The sequence continues at coordinate 1,088 of CAYYEH010000061.1, read as the reverse complement.
CATTTGCCCATATATTGTCACTTAATTTAGCCGTTAAGAGCGATGCGCCATACAGATCAGCAAGCCTCTGCGCCGTTCCGGGAGTCATTGGAATACGGCAGAAATCATCATCACTGCCTATGGCAAGATAATCAGGCATGACCTCGTATTCCAGGGTATGGGCGATGCCATTGAGATCATCAAAGACACCCTCCAGCCTTACGGTCTCACGAAGGAAACCGGGAATGTTTCCCAGGGCCGCTGCGCGGTAAATCTCCTCCTCCCGGTCCTCCCGTGACAGCCCACTGATCCGTTTCATGAATTCCGACCCCGGTTCAGCTGCCGGATCACGTATAGGGATATTCAGCCGTCTGACAGGAACAACAACAGTATCCGAAATGAAATTTTCGTATGCTCTCGGACCAAAATAGCGATAGCTCTTCTGCTCATATCGGGTTCCGCTAAGCATGCTGTGGATAAATCCGTTATATTCCACCTGCCGGGTGTGGAAGATTTTTCCTTCAGGATTGGGTTTAAATATGAATCCGATCCGACGGTCGCGGGAAGAAAACCATATGAGTGAGTCACTTTCATGTTCCTTCAGCCTGAATGACCGGGCAAGATAATCACGCATGACTCCGCTGCGGGACCAGGTTCCTCCCGCAGGAGAAACGAGCGGCTTCCCGTTGTAGATAACCACACTGTCATTGTATGCCAGGGTGCAGAGGTACCTGTTCTTTCCTGACCGCAACCAGCTGACAATCTTTGGCCCATACCGGTCATCTTCCCATCCATAGTTGCTGTCAAGAAATGCTATTCGTACCACATTGCCAGGAATCCGATCAAAAGCATCGAGATAGTTGAAGATGAATCTTCCGCCGCCGCTGTGGCCGTTCAGGACCAGTTCCGGATCCCAGGGTTCGAAAAGAGCTGTAATTTCCCCGACCATCTTTTTTACATCCTCCAGGTGACCTGTGGTATTTGCACTCCATGAAGGCCAGCTCTTACGGCTGTTTTCAAGGTATGCAACAACCATGGTTCTGTCAGTTATTACCCTGCGCAGGAACCGGGTCTGAGCCCCGATGTGCTGAATGTCAAAGTGCCAGTCA
>CAYYEH010000060.1:0-15357 GCA_964470815.1 uncultured Rikenella sp. | reverse complement strand
GCTCTCAGTGGCAGTGTCTATCGTTGCGTAATAACAACAACATGCGGTTCCGGCGCCACATCTGGTAATGCAACCCTGACGGTAACGGCACCACCGGTGGCGACATTCAGCTATGCTGGGTCACCATATTGTCCGAATGCCTCGAATCCAAGCCCGTCATTCAGCGGGGGAGGAACTGCCGGCACATTCTCCTCAACGGCCGGACTTGTATTTGTCAGTACAAGCACCGGGCAGATAAATATCTCTGCCAGTACACCCGGCATATATACTGTTACTAATACAGTCAGTGGTTCCGGCGCCTGCGGTCCTGCAGTTGCCACTGCAACCGTTGAGATAATATCAACTGTCACCTGGACAGGCTCTTCAAACACAAACTGGAATAATGCCGCAAACTGGACCTGCGGGTATATACCTACAAGCGCAATTTCGGTCAATATCCCTGACGTTGCCAATAAGCCGGTTTTAAGCAGCGGGAGTGCAGCTGCCGTTAAAGATCTTGTCATTTCTCCCGGTGCGACCCTCACCCTGACCGGAAACACATTAACCATATACGGGACTGTCTCAGGGACTAATTCCCTTGATGCCTCGGCAGGTACCGTTGTTTTTGCAGGGCAGTCAGCCCAGACAATACCGGCCGGACTGTTCACAGGCAATTACATCATGAATCTTACTGTGAATAACACAAACGGAGTATCTCTTGCTGGTCCCCTGGGAGTCAGCGGCATAGCAAGGGTGATCTCAGGAAGCCTGGCATCGGAGGGCAATCTCACCCTTCTTTCAACTGCATCAGGAACAGCACTTATTGATGGTTCGGGCTCCGGCTCGGTCACGGGAGATGTAAACATGCAACGCTATCTGCCTTCTGGATTCGGGTACAAATACTTCAGTTCTCCGTTCCAGGATGCCACCGTTAATGAATTCGGTGATGATATGGACCTCGCTTACAGTTTCCCGCTATTTTATCGCTTTGACGAGAACAGTTCATACTCCGGGTGGGTAAGCTATGTAAACGGATCCGACCCGCTTAACCCGCTTGAGGGTTATGCTGCGAATCTTGGGGAAGTATCAGATTCAAAAACTGTTGACCTGACGGGCAGTGTCAACAACGGAAATATGTCTGTAACCCTGTATAACCGTGACAGAACCTATACCATGGGTTTTAACCTGGTGGGTAACCCTTATCCCTCACCAATAGATTGGAATGCAGCCGGATGGACGAAGACCAATATAGATAATGCTATTTATTATTTCAGGGCTAGTACAACTGACCAGTACGGTGGCACATACAGCAGTTATGTAAACGGAATTTCCAGTGATGGCCTTGCCTCCAACATTATTCCTTCAATGCAGGGATTCCTCGTGCATGTAAGTGACGGAGCATACCCGGTTACTGGCACTCTGGGGGTGTCTAACAGCATAAGGGTAACAAATCAGACCCAGCCGTTCCTGAAATCATCAAATACGACGAAGAGAAGCATAATAAGAGCTCTGACCGGTTTTACAGACGATACAGCCTCATACGATCCCCTGGTTATATATTTTGATGACTCCGCAGACACGGCTTTTGAAAGCCGGAATGATGCCCTTAAGCTCTTCAATACAGACATGATGGTGACCAATTTCTATTCTGTGCTGGCAGATGGACAGAAATTGTCAGTCAATGCCCTGCCGGAACAGGACGACTCTCTTATAACAGTTCCACTCGGAATTAGTATTTACCGCGACGGAGAAGTAAGATTCTGTCTTCAGAAGAACGGAGATCTTCCGGAGTTCAGCAGGATTTATTTAAAAGACATGGGAACGGGAGCAGTCACTCCCCTGCTGCCTTCAGGAGATTATAAGGTTTCACTTAAGGCCGGAGAATACAATAACAGGTTCATAATTACAATTCATAAAACCCTGACATCAGCAGAAGACCTGACGGGTCCGCAGGACAAACTATTTGATGCATATGTTTCAAATGGAACAGTCAGGGCCAGAATCCACCACATTTCAGGTAACGAAGGATTGATTTCAGTATACACGCTTGGCGGTAATCTGATATCCGTAACAAGAGTTTCTGAAACCGGGATACATGATCTCGGTACCAGGTCTTCACCTGGAATGTATCTGATCCGGTATGCCACCGGAAACAAAAACGAAACGAAGAAACTAATTGTCGGGAGTAGATGAGTGTGAAAATGAATGCTCTGACATCTATAAGGAAGTTGTGGACAGCATTAGTGCTGGCATCTCTTGTGTGCTTATCAATGGAGACCGATGCACAGAGTTTGCCTCCCAGGCCTATACAGGTAACGGTAAACAATTCACAGCCCCTGGCATTTGGGGCATTTACACCCGGAGCCTCCGGCGGATCAGTTATTGTCAATACCAACTACTCAAGATCTTCTACCGGTACGGTAGTGCTGTTCAACCTGGGATATTCCTATACTCCTGCAATGTTGTATGTGAGAGGCAATCCCGGAACCGTCGTGACGGTAACGCTAAGCCCCTCTGTTACACTTACCGGCAATAACGGAGGTACCATGACACTGATACCCGGGCCGGTATCTCCGGCATCCCCGTTTGTGATAACGGTGCCGTTTCAGCAGACAACAGAATTGCTTGTCGGTGGCAGCCTCAACGTCGGTTCTATCGGATCGAATCCGGCCGGAAATTATTCGGGAACTTTCAGTATTACATTTAATCAACAGTAATTATCCGGCTCAATTCTTATGAAGTATAAATGACGGAAAGGATCAGATATAACGGTAGACCCTATTTCACCGGAACCTCAATTCTTTCCGCCAGCAGGACCGCTTTTTTCCTTTTTATTCTTTTCGGTTTTTTCATTATAAAACCACTTAACGGGCAGGACGAATCCCTGTATGATCAGATCGCTGTTTATCTGCGTGTGCCATACATTGGCATGAGCGAAATTGATGCCCTGATAAAGGATGAAGAAGTATGGCTTCCGGTCACAGATCTGTTCAATTATCTGAAAATAAGAAACACTTCCTCAGAAGACCTGCGAAATATTAAAGGCTATTTCATCGACCCTGCAGACGAATATGTCATTGACCGCCCCACCAATTCGATTACTTATAATGGCCGGACATGGCAGCTTGATGATGGTGATATTATAATGACCGAAACAGCCATGTTCCTTAAGGCAGACCACTTTGGCAGGGTTTTCGGGGTTAATTGTACCTTTTCATTCAGGGACCTGACTGTAAGTATTGAGACAAAGCTTGAGCTGCCCGGCATCAGGGAAATACGTATTGCTGAAATGCGCAAAAACATAAACCGTCTGGGCGGAGAGATTCAGGTTGATACGACTATCGGAAGAACTTATCCGGGATTCAGGTTTGGAATGGCAGACTGGTCTCTTTATGCAACACAGCAACCGGGAGTCGGTTCACAGGCCAGGCTCAATCTGGCTCTGGGAGCAATTATTGCCGGAGGCGAGGCCTCCGCTTCGCTCAATTACAACAGTGACCAGCCTTTTACGGCGGAACAACAGACTTATCTATGGCGGTACGTAAATAACGATAGTCCGTGGCTGAGACAGATCTCAGCAGGAAAGATCAATACACAGGCCACCTCAACCATATACAATCATGTCATCGGGGTCAAACTGACAAATACCCCGACCACTTTCAGGCGCTCATACGGTACTTATACCCTTACTGACAGAACAGAACCGGAATGGACAGTTGAACTGTATGTCAACAGCGTGCTTGTTGATTACGTAAAGGCTGACGCGTCAGGCTTCTTCACTTTTGAAGTGCCACTGGTATACGGGAATACTTCCATAAAACTCAAGTTTTACGGTCCGTGGGGTGAAGAAAGAGAGCGGGAACAAAACATAACGATTCCTTATAATTTTTTGCCGGAAAAGGAATTTGAATACTCCGTAAGCGCTGGCGTGGTTGAGGATTCACTCCTGAGCCGCTTTTCCCGGGCGGGCATCAGTTACGGGGCAACCCGGTCCCTGACAATAGGCGGAGGCGCTGAGTATCTCTCATCCATACCCACTCGTCCGTTTATGCCTTTTATTGATGCTTCGGTGAGGCTGACCAATAATCTGATGCTTTCCGGTGTTTATACTTACAGGGTAAAAGCAGCCGGCGCGCTTTCTTACCGCTTCCCAGCGAATATCCAGCTGGACATGAATTATGCATGGTATCACCGTGATCAGCAAGCAATTAATTTTAATTTTTATGAGGAACGCAAGGCATCTCTTTCCGTACCGTTTCGATTAAAAAATTTTGGCGCATTTACCCGGATTTCATATTACAGACTGGCCCTTGCCACTTCCGGTTACACTACTGCAGAATGGCTTATTTCCGGCTCCTTCCGGAAAGTAAGCGCCAACCTGACCACTTACAGTCTGTTCCTGACGGAAAGGGAACCGAATATTTACAGTAATCTCTCCATGAGCATACGTCTTCCGGCAGAAATATTACTTTCTCCGCAGATACAATACTCATTTACCGGCGGAGAGATCATTTCAGCAAGGGCAGGGCTGGAAAGAAAAGTGTTTAAAAACGGCTATGCCACAATAGCTTATGAACAAAATTTCTCCAATAAGCTGAAGATGGGAGAGATTGGCATGCGCTATGACTTTTCTTTTGCCCAGACAGGGGCCTCTGCAAGACGTACAAACGGTCAGTCAACCTTTGTTGAGTATGCAAGAGGCAGCATGATAAATGACAGGCCAACAAGCTTTGTGAGGGCCGATAACCGGACCAACGTTGGCAGATCCGGATTGACTGTCCTGGCCTTCCTGGATATAAATGCAAACGGCATTCGCGATGACAACGAGCCAAAAGTCAGCGGACTCCGGGTCAGATCAAACGGAGGAACAGTGGGAACCATTGAAAAGGATACCACTATCCGGATACTGGGCCTGGAACCTTATGTGAAATATTTTATCGAGCTGGATGATGATGGTTTTGAAAATATCGCCTGGAGTGTAGAGAAAAAGTCTGTTGCTGTAATTGCAGACCCAAATATTCTGAAGCTGGTAGAAGTTCCTGTTAAAGTCATGGGAGAAGCTGCCGGAACGGTAAGCCTTGAAGATAAGGGTGTTGTTCGCGGCCTTGGCAGGATGATAGTTTCCTTCAGGAACGATCTTACCGGGGGAATTTATAACGTTTTGACAGAGCCTGATGGTTACTTCAGCTATTTCGGACTGGCTCCCGGGTTATACCAGGTACGGGTTGATTCTGCCCAGCTCCGGAGACTGGGCATGGTTTCAGAACCCGATTCGATAGTGTTCAGTATCATGAGCAACAGCGAAGGTGATTATATAGAGGGGCTTGACTTTACCCTGAAGAAACCAGAGATTGTCACCGAACCTGTCATCATGCCCGATACAGCTGCTGTGGCTGACCTTGATCTTGCCCCCGGTATCCATGCCGGAACAGATACTCTTATAATAACTCCTCCTGTTGCGGTTCCAACTGACACCACCAGGGTCACCCCGGAGAAACCGGCCCCGGTTGTGGAGAAGGATACCTCTTACCTGGTGATCCACGAGGTCACCCGTGAGCTTGTGACAATTACCGAAGACTACTTCGCCGTTCAGTTCGGTGCATTCCGCAATAAAATTTATGCTGAGATAATGAAGAACAAGGTCGAAGCGGTACTGGACAAGAATGTCGAGCTCTTCGAGGAGGATGGTTTCTGGAAGGTTCGCATCACAGGATTCAGTGACCGGGAGGATCTTGAAAAATACATACCCATAATCCACGGACAGGGCATTACTGAGATCTGGGTGATTTCCAACAGAGCGGTGAAGGGTGAATGGATAACCCTGACGAAAGAAGACTCTCTTGCCGTGGTGAAGGAGACGGTCTCTGAAGAGCCAATGCCGGTGGTTATTGCAGGAACAACCGTCCAGCTCGGGGCCTTCGGCACCCTGGAGGAGACGGTCAGCATGAGTGACAGGCTGCTTGCTGCCGCAGAAAAACTGGTGACAATACGCAATGAAGGTGGCCTTTTCAAAGTGCAGATATCGGGGTTTGCCGATACCAGTGAAGTCAGGCAATTCATCCCGCTGCTCAGGAAATACGGATTTGAAGACATCACCGTTCTCCATGAGTCGGAAGCAGGACTGGTTCCGGTTGTTCCTCCTGTGGCAGCTCCGGTTGTTGATCAACCTTTGGAACGGGATGTGGTTAAAGAGCCTGTCAAGGACGAGCAGCCAGAGATAGTGCCAGTTGAGCCTGTGATTGTTGAGGAGGTGGCCCCGGCGCCACCGCCGGTGCCAAGGTTTGTGCTGCATGCCGGCAGTTATTTCAGGCTCAGGGAGGCAGAACGGGCCAAACAGCGGATTGAACGCCGTATAAATATGCCGGTTGAGATACTTGAGGAGTGGGACACATGGCGGGTTGTCATTACCGGCTTCTTCACCAGGGAAGAGACATATCCGTATTATCCGGAACTTGCAGGATTGGGATTCACTGATATCTTTGTCTATGAAAAGCCGCTGACAGAGCGGTAGACAAAAACAGGTCCCATGAAATACGTAGGAGCACATATCAGTGCCTCAGGCGGAGTTGAAAATGCACCGCTGAATGCACACGGGATAGGAGCGAAAGCCTTTGCCTTCTTTACCAAAAACCAGAAACAGTGGGTGGCCCCGCCGCTAACAAAAAAAAGCATCGAGGCCTTTCGCCAGCGGTGCGTGGAGTTTGATTTCAAACCGCACCAGATACTGCCGCACGACAGTTACCTGATAAATCTTGGAAGCCCGGATCCGGATGGACTGGGACGATCGCGCCACGCATTCAATGATGAGATGAAAAGGTGCGAACAACTGGGTCTTGACAGGCTTAATTTCCACCCGGGAAGCCACCTGGGAAAGATCTCCGAGGAGCAGTGCCTTGACATTATTGCTGAATCGGTGAATATTGCCCTTGAAAAGACCAGCGGAGTCATTGCAGTCATTGAAAATACAGCCGGCCAGGGTACGAACCTGGGCTACAGGTTTGAACACCTGAAGCATATCATTGACAGGGTTAAAGACAAAAGCAGGGTAGGGGTATGCATTGATACCTGCCACGCATACACTTCAGGATATGACCTCAGCACGGCAGAGGGTTTTAAAAAGGTATTTGAGGAGTTTGACAGAATTGTCGGGTTCAGGTACCTTAAGGGGATGCACCTGAATGAGTCCAAAAAGGCATTTGGGTCCCGGGTCGACAGACATGACAGCCTTCATAAGGGTGAGCTGGGTGATGAGGTTTTCAGCCTTATCATGAATGATCCCCGTTTTGATGACATGCCGCTCATTCTTGAGACTCCCGAGGAGACTCTCTGGGCGGAAGAGATCAGGTTTCTGTATTCATTGCAAAAATAAATAGCCGGGCTTATCGTGCTTTAATTTATCTTGCATACCTCGCTGTTTATTAGGAAATTCGGCTAAGGGCACTTCTGTGGGAGAGGAGGAAAACAGGCAGAATGACACCTTCTCACAGTGTGAGAGGTTTGTCAGTAATAATCCTACACATTAATCAGTACTCGTATTACAGGCAGAAACCAATCATCAGGATAATTTTGGCCCTGATGAAAGGAACAGTAACCATGTCGCCGGCAGTCCTGGCAGGCAGAAATGCATCATTTCCGGACAGGCCTGCAGATGCCCTCCTGGTTGTGGATGACAATCCTGACGGCCTCAGCCTTCTTGGTGGAATCCTGTTTGATGTAGGGTATGATGTTGAGTTTGCATGTGACGGATTATCAGCCATTGAATGGGCCGGCATAAGGAAATATGATACAATTCTCCTTGATATGAGGATGCCTGGCATGAACGGGATTGAGGTTGCCTCTTATATCAGGAAGTCAAAGCTCAACTATGATACACCCATCATTTTCATGACATCTCGCAGTGACACAGGGATTCATGCGGGAGGATTTGAAACGACAGGCACTGATTACATTACCAGGCCTTTCAGGACCAGGGAACTGCTTTCAAGGATAAGGACAAAAATTGACGAGGGAAAAGCCGGGAGGAAATTCAGGCTTTATCTGGAAGAGATAGAATCCAGAAATCGTTATATCAAACAGAGCCTGGAGTATGCTGTCTATATCCAGAATGCAATCATGAAGTCATTCGGAGTGAGTTCTGAATCATTGCCGGAACATTTCGTGCTTTCCCTTCCGAGAGACATAATCAGCGGTGATTTTCACTGTTTTTACAGGAGCGGGGAACAACTGACGGCTATAATCATGGACTGCACCGGTCACGGAGTGCCGGGAGCACTGATGAGTATCCTCGGTATTACCCAGTGCAATGAAATTGTTCTGAACGAGAATACAAGCAGGCCTGATGAGATTCTCAACCGGCTAAGGTATAAATTGCTGAAGTCACTGGGGGAGGGGTGGAATCCGGATCTGATACCAGACGGAATGGAAGGAGCAGTCATCCGGTATGATGAGAAAACCAGGGTGTTGCAGTATGCCGGGTCATTCAATCCCCTTCTGGTTGTCAGGCACGGACAGCTCATCGAGATAAATGGTGACAGGATACCGATAGGATACAGTGATGTCAGCCAACAGTTTTCTCTCAGGGAGCTTCAGATTCAAAGTGGTGATATGATATACCTCTTTACCGACGGTTATGCTGACCAGTTTGGCGGAGAATTTAACAAGAAGTTTATGATAAGCAGGATGAGGGATCTTGTGCTTTCAACAGGCAGTCTGCCTGTAGAGGAGCAGAAGGATAGACTTCAGGCCTGTTTTATGGATTGGAAGGGGAGCCTGGAGCAGACGGATGATGTACTTGTCCTCGGGCTGCGGCTTTAGCCTCCGGTGAATTTTTGCTTTACTCTGTTATTTGACTGGCCGGGGCGGCCGGTATTTCACGGTTTCGCCCTGAGGTATTGAAGGGGCCAGTATGTGTCTGCCCCCGTCTCTGATGCTGCCTTCATTGGAAAGTAAGGATTTCGCAGGAGTTCCCTGCCCATCAGTATCAGGTCAGCCTTTCCTTCTGAAAGTATCTCCTCTGCCTGCCCGGCTTTCGTAATCATACCCACGGCACCGGTGAGTATCCCAGATTTCCTGACCATCTCTGCGAACGGAACCTGGTAGTTTGGCCCGAAGGGTATCTTCGCATCATATACATTGCCGCCTGATGAGCAGTCGATAAGATCTGCACCGGCTTTTTGCAGGAGCGGTGCCAGCCTGATGCTCTCTTCGGGGGTCCAGCCGCCTTCGGTCCACTCTGTTGATGAAATCCTGACGAAGAGAGGGTATTCACCGGGCCATACTGACCTTACGGCTTCAGTCACCCGGAGGAGCAGCCGGGTGCGGTTTTCAAATGACCCGCCGAATTGGTCCGTGCGTTTATTGCTGAGGGGCGAGAGAAATTCCTGCAGCAGGTATCCGTGGGCGCTGTGTATCTCGGCAACCATGAATCCGGCCTTAAATGCCCGCCTGGCTGCATTCATGAATCCTTCAATGATCCTGTCAATACATATGCTGTCAGCTTCTCCCGGGACCCTTTCGCCGGGACTGAAAGGGATGGCAGAGGGGGCCACCGTTTCCCATCCGCCATGTTTCAGGTCAAGCTGTTTTCCTCCTTCCCAGGGCAGGGCGCATGATGCTTTCCTTCCTGCATGCGCAAGCTGTATTCCGGGTATTGCATGCTGGCTTTTAATAAACTCTGCCACCTTCCGTAGGCCGGGAGTGTGTTCATCACTCCACAGCCCGAGATCTCCCGGCGTTATCCGCCCTTCCGGCCATACTGCCGTGGCTTCAACTATGATCAGAGCCGTACCTCCTGCGGCCCTGGTTCCGTAATGCACAATATGCCAGTCGCCGGCATATCCGTCCCAGGCTGAATACTGGCACATGGGTGACATGACTATACGGTTCCTGAGTGTGACGTTCCTGATGTTGAGGGGTGTGAAGAGAACTGACATGTTTTGTTGTTATTGATAAAGGCCAATTATTAAAAATCAGTCGAGTTGCATTGAATGAAGGTTTTCAGAATCTGTAAAAGAAACCCGCACTGCCTGAAAAAGGAATGAAATCCGTGATGTAACCTTCCGGAGGATCTGTGCTCCTGAGAAGGGTAACGCCGAAGTCAATATTCAGTCCGGCCCTGCCGCTTCTGCGTGAGAGGATAAATGATCTTCCCAGCCTTGGATAAAGAAAACTCTTCTCAAATGTGTCATAGCCCCTGCCAAAGAGTGTTGTGCTGTATCCGCACATGAGGTAAAAAGGGCCCGGCACGGAAGGCTCGTACTTTCGCGGTATGCGGAAATAGATCTCCAGTCCGGTGGAGTGAAGCTGGGTCACAAGATCCTGGCTGATACCTATCTCTATCCTGTTACCGTATTTTACCTTCACGAAGACACCGTCAAAGAACCCGACCCCGGTACTGACCTCAAACCTGTTCTGGGCATGCAGTGCGATAGCCGGCAAAAGGATGGCGCAGACTGCAATGAATCTGAATGCTGATATCCGTAACATTTTTGGCAATTCCTGTCTAATTGTCATAAAAGTAATGATTTTGCAAATGATGATTGTATATGTAATCACTGAACCGTTAAATGTCTCCGGTACCGGGTCATTCTTCCTGGTTACAGGTCAGGCAGTCAACAGAGCAGACAAGCAATTTCCGCCGTTCACCAGCATTATCCTGCCATTTGCCGACAATGAATTGGTAATTGGCATACATGGGTCTATTTTTGACTTCAATTTTCCAAAACCTGTAAAACCATGCCAATGAAGAGAATTATTTATTCGGTTATCATCATTCTGTTCAGTGTTGCCTTAAATGCACAGGGCACCGCAAACCTCAGGATGAATCCTGAAAAAAACAGGGTATACCGCTTCAGGTCTTCCTCGGAACAGACCGTTACGCAGACCATAAACGGGGTTCAGCAAACCACGGAGTCAAGGGTCATATATGCAATGTCAATGAAAATGATTGATGCGAACCAGGATTTTATGGTCGCTGAAGTTCGCTTTGACACACTGCTTACCCATACAAATACCATGGGCAAGGTTGTTTCTGTCAGTTCGGCAAATGAAGGAGACATCAGATCATCAGAATCAGCTGATGTACTTTCATGCATAATGAACCGGCTGAGCAAAAATTCATTGTATGTAAAAATTGATTATGCAGGCAAGCCTCTTGAGATTGTGAACGCTGCCATACTGCCCCAGCTTGTACTGAGGGATACGGCAAGCATTACCCTTCAGGGAGCCGTAGCCCAGGCTGTAAAAAAGCAGGCCGCGGAAACGGTCAGCGAAACAAACCTTAAGACAATGGTTGCCATGTTTACCCATTACCTGCCCGGCAGGGAGGTTACAAAAGGTGAAAAGTGGACCATCACAAATCAGCTGATATCAGGAGGCATGATGCTGGATATTGTAACCACATACCGGCTTGACCGGCTTGACGGAGACAAGGCGGGCATCATCGCCGAATCAGCAATTAAGGCTTCAGACAATGCAGCACCGATTGAATCAGGCGGTGCTACGGTGACTTATGGTGACCTTAAGGGGATGAGCAGGGCTGATATGGTAATTGATGCACGCACCGGGCTGCGGATTGAAGAAAACGGAAAAACCTCCATCACCGGAACCCTTGGTATCAGCGCTGCCGGGTTCAGCATGCAGATGCCGATGGATATCAAGGGAGAAACTAAAGTCATTGTAGTACAATAAATTAATTGGGGACAGCACATGAAAAGAATTTTGGTTGGATTGCTTCTGGCAGCCACTGTTGCAACCCATGCTCAGAAAATAAGCGGTAAAGTATGCCTCGAGAGTGACAGGTCTCCTGTGCCTTACGCTACCGTGGGGTTGGTGCAGCTGCCTGATTCATCAGTCATTACCGGGGTGATAACCCTGGGTGACGGGAATTATGTACTTGAGAATGTTAAACCTGGCGATTATTTTGTCAGGGTGAGTTATGTGGGCTATAAAACCACCGGCCGGAGCATTGCCCTAAAGGCGGGAGATACCGAAGCAAGTGTAGACACAATCTTTCTGACTGAAACCACTGCCACCATTGACGAGATAATGGTAGTGGGAGAACGCCTTAAGGGAAAGGAAATGGTCGACAGAACAAGCTATGCCATCCCTGAGGTTGTATCACGGACGGCTACAAACGGATATGACCTGCTTAAAAAGATACCGCAGGTCAATGTCGATTATCAGAACAACGTAACACTTAACGGCAGCAGCAACTTCATAATACAGGTTGACGGCAGGCAGCGCGACAAGGAATATCTTGCCAGGATCCTTCCATCTGATATCCAGTCAATTGAAATCATCAGCAATCCGTCCGGCAAATATGAGGGCAATATTGATGGCGTCATAAGCATCATCCTCAAAAAAGAGGCAAGGTACGGAGTTAACGGCAACGTCGGCCTGAACATGAAGCCTTTTAACAAGGTTACCAGCCAGGCATCTGCCAGCCTTGATTACTCAATGGGTAAAATTACCTTTTATGTGACAGCCTTCAGTCTTTACCAGGGTCTTGACATAAGCCAGACACTTGACAGCCGGTTTGCTGCGATAGACTCAACCACCAGCCTCACAGGTGCCGGCGGCATAAAGGTGACTCTATCTTCCGTAAACACCGGGTTTGATTATTATATAAATGACAGGAACAGCCTGAGTCTTAATGTCAGCTATAAGCCTGTAAGCCAGGATATTGACCTGTTGAGCGAAACAGATCTTTATAAGACCGGGATTCCCCTTTCCACGATCATATCACCTATTGACAACATCACGAAAAGTGACGAAACATCAGCTTCTCTCTTTTATAAGAAGAGTTTTAAGAACCCCGTTCAGGAGCTGACCGTGGAAAACACCTGGTATGCCTTTAAATCACGGGATGACAACAGCTTTGAAAACACCCGGTATCCGTATGGTTCGGAAACAGTTCTTGATTACTATTCAAGGCATGAGGAGAACCTCAATGAAAGGAACTACTATTCTGCGAAGGTGAATTATGTTCATCCTCTCGGGATGAATGCGAAGATTGAATCAGGCTACCAGCTTTATTACCAGCAGATGAGTTATGACTTTACAATAAATGATATTGAGGCAGACAACCTGTTTGAATATGCCGAGTTCCGGAATTCAGTCTATGGTGGTGTGACATTCAACCTGAAGAAGATAGGAATGCAGGCATTGCTCAGGGTGGAGAACAGTCATATCAGCGCCGATTCGGTCACCAGGCCGGATTACACATGTATTCTCCCATCTGTTAACATGCAGTACAAATTTTCCGTGGCACATAACCTGAAGTTCACCTACAACAGGAGAATAAACAGGCCGGGGATTTATGACATGAACCCGTATTTCAGGACGGACCAGAACTATAACATCACCCAGGGTAACCCTGATCTGAGGCCTGATTACCGTGACCGGCTCCAGCTTACATATACATGGAACTTCGGCAGCAACTATTTCTCGCCCTACATCTACAACGAGTACTTCTCTGACAAGGTCGGCAATGAATACAAGGTGTTGAATTCTCCTTCGGACAACTCCCTTATCACCTTTACCAAGCCCTATAACCTGCTAAGCGGTTATGAGCTGGGAGGCGGCGTCAATGCCACACTCTGGTACATCAACTTCAATGCAAGGGTCTGGAAGGGACACATTAATGATTATACCGGGGATAACTTTTCCATTCCCGGAAGGGATTATTACTCGTGGAGCATGACGGGGGCCGCCTATAAAAGCTTTGGAAAGAACAAGAAAACAACGGCATTTGTCTTCCTCAGCTATGACGGGGTGAATGTGAACGCACGTTCCAAAACTTTCAACCATCCGTTTTACGGTCCCGGCATCCAGACACAGATCAAAAACCACAGCCTCGGAGTGGTCTGGGTTCTGCCGCTTTCAACAAATGTAAAGCTGAACAGAACATACACTGAGACGCCTGAGTATTCATCGACGAATATCATAGGGTTCAATGCCTCCAATTTCGTCCAGTTCTCTTACTCCTATAAATTCAACAAGGGGAGAAGTGTAAAGAAGCTTGACCGGAAGATTGAGGTGGAGAGTGACAGCAAGAGCGGGGCGCTTGTTAAATAAGTACAGGTAAAGCATTTGAACAGCGCATCAGGGACACCGGTGCGACAATTAAATGACAGGCAGACGGGCAGCTTTCGGGCTGCCCGTCGCATTTCATCAGGTGCTCACGGTGCAGGTGTGCTATAAGGAATTTACCTTCAGTATGAGTCGCAGGGAGCTGTTTTTCGTGAAATAGTTCCATGCCCAGTTAATGAAGATGATCAGCTTGTTCCTGACGCTGAGTATGAGCATCAGGTGAAGGAACATCCAGAAATACCAGGCCAGGTAACCGTGGAAACTGACAATGGGGAGATCGACTATCGCCTTGTTTCTTCCCACGGTGGCCATTGAACCGAGATCCCTGTATTCGTATTCCGAAAGCTTACGCCCTTTAATCATCCGGGTAAAATTTCGTGCAAGGTTCTTTCCCTGGTTGATTGCAACATTTGCCACCTGCGGATGGCCCTTAGGGTATTTCGGTGTTTCCATATAAGCGATGTCACCTATGGCATAAATGTTCTCATATCCCTTCGCCCTGTTGGTACGGTCAACTCTGATCCGTGCGCCTGGGGCTCCAGCCTCCTGTGACAGCCCGCTGATAATATTACCTGTTATCCCTGCGGTCCAGATGACGTTTTTGCTCTCAAGAGGCTCTCCGTTGCTCAGCTGAAGGGTGGAGCCGTCATAGTTCCTGACAAAAACCCCCGTCCTGAGGTGCACTCCAAGCTCCTTCAGGTATTTTTCTGAAGATTTTTTTGCCAGCGGGCTCATCGTGTTGAGGGTATGATCTCCCCCTTCAAGCAGATGAATTTTAAGCCTTGAGAAATCAATCCCGGGAAAATCCTTCGGAAGGATGTCTCTCTTGATTTCGGCGAATGCCCCAGAAAGTTCCACGCCGGTCGGACCGCCCCCCACCACAACTATATTGAACAGTCCTTCCTCTGCCTTGCCGTTTGCGTTGAGGATGTTTTCAAAATTCTCAAGTATCACATTGCGGATTTTGATTGCCTCATATGTTGTTTTAAGGCTGAGAGTGTGCTTCTCCAGGTCATTGTTGCCATAGTAGTTGGTTTTGCCTCCTGTTGCAATTACAAGTTCATCAAAGGTGAAGTTTCCTGCTGTGGTTGTAACGGAACTGTTATGGGGGTCAACAGCAAGCACCTCGGCCATCCTGACTGTGACATCCTTTCTGTCCTGGAAAATCTTCCTGAGCGGGAAGGAGATACTTGTCGGCTCTATCTGCGAAGTGGCAACCTGGTAAAACAGTGGCTGAAACTGGTGGTGGTTAAGCCGGTCTATCAGCATGACGTCAAACAGCCCCGG
>CAYYEH010000059.1:0-15558 GCA_964470815.1 uncultured Rikenella sp. | reverse complement strand
CGCTCCTGCGATCAGTTGCAGCCGGTCTGGCTTCCCCTTTGTCCGGCATTGTGGAGGTTGCCCTGCGTCCCTCACCGCTCTGTGCTGCGGCCGGACTCCCGGTTGCCCTGCGTCCCTCACCGCTCTGTGCTGCGGCCGGACTCCCGGATGCCCTGCGTCCCTCACCGCTCTGTGCTGCAGCCGGACTCCCTGATGACCTGCTGCCGGTAGCTGCCGAACTCCTTCTGTCGCTGCCGGAGCCTGCTGCCGGGGCTGATCCCCTGCTGCGGCTGGCACTGGTGCTTGCATAGAGCGCTTCACCGTCTCTCCTTGACTCGGGACGCGAGTAGGTCTGCTTGTAGGTACCTGCCGTGATCCTGTGAGATACATTGGGTGAATAAGCCCTTACGTCCCTGTAGTAGTAGTCGTGGTAATAATGGTATCTCGGCTGGTGCCAGTGACGGTAACAGGAGTAGTAGTGAGGATACCAATTGTAGTGGTAACCGTAGTAGGCGTGCCAGTAGAAGGGTCTCCAGGGCCTGTAATAAACCGGGTAGTAGCCCCAGTACCAGTTGGAGCGCCAGACGACGTAACGGGGACTGTAGATGTAACTGATCACCGGCCAGGCAGCGACCTCATAGTATGTGGTGGTTACCACAGTCACATTATCCCTCTGGACTGTCCTTCCCTTGTAGCCGGGATTGGGTGTCTCCGCATATATCGGTTCAACAATGTAATTCCTTCCGTAAAGAGCCTCGTCACCTATCAGCTGAATCCTGACCTCACCGTTGCGCAGCTTCTCAACGGTGAAGACTGCCACGTCCTGTGACTCGTTGCGGTCGAGTACCGAACGGAGAACGATGGTGTGATCCTCGCCTTTGACATAGTCTGATACAGTGATGTAATCAACATAGCCGTCATTGTTCAGGTCAAGATTGTTGATCCTGGAGTTCTCGTCGTTAAGCTCCCTCTCGAAAGCTTCAAGCGTCTCTGAATCCTGGAAGAGCTTCATGACTGCATAGAGGTTCAGGTTGTCACCCGGGAGACCCAGGTATTCCTCAGGATAATCCTGCCTTCCGGCTATCGCCGCTGAAGCCATCAGGACTGTGAGGATCGTGGTGCAGATTAACTTTTTCATCTCTTTACGTTTTACGAAGAACTGTCTCTTCGGTTACATAAAATTCAAAAGTTATGCCAAAGATTTCCTCAGACAGTAAAATAATGTAAATCAATAAATTAGAAAATCAAGTATCCTGATTGCCTAATTCCTGATGCATCTGACAGATGCTCCAAGGGTTTTGCTGTAATCATAATTATCCAGCGAGGACTGGTCGGCATAAATATAGAAAGTATCAGCATTGGAGGGACCTGTCTGTGTAGCGCTCCAGAAAATTGATTTCTCTCCTGTGTACAGGAATTCAGCTGCATCAGTATCGGTCCTCATTCCGCCAGGCAGGGCTGAAAAACCTGAGCTGTTCGTTGCTCCTTCGTTGGGAGAGTCCCATAAACCGGAAACTGATTTCATTGCTCCACCTGCGTCATTACCCAGAAATGTTCTCATAGTTATCCACTCCTCCCTGGTTGGGACGTGAAAACCGGCGGGACATAATTTCCCTGAATTAACGGCATACCAGTTGTAAAGTCCTCCAAATATTTCCTTGTTTCCTGCTAAGTTATCAAACCAGCAATAACCTGGCGTTGTCAGATCCTTCCATTGTGCTGACAGGGTAACATACGGTATTGGTGTACCATCATTGTAGGTGGTTGTTTTAAGGTTCGTTGTAATCCATTCCTGGCTTCCGATCATTACCGTTTCATAAATATTTCCATCACCATCGATAATATCATCTTGGTTATCATTCTTTTTACAACCTGTGAAAAGGAATATCAAGAGAATCAGCATTGCAGCAGAGTGAATCTGAACAATAGGGCGAATTTTCATAATTTTCATGAGTTTGGTTAATTTCAAAATGGCACTAATCAAAATTAACAATTTCCATGTTAATACCAATTTGTGACGTAAATACCGAAGGGTTAACATCTGAGGCAGAAGTTCCGTGTTTCAGAGACTCCTGTAATTCAATTTGATAATGGTACAAGCGGGGGGCTGCTCAGAAAATTTTAAAGATTGGAGAAAGTGAGAAAATAAACCCTTCGGGACCTGGATATGACTGATCAGGATGGAGGGTTCTTCACACGGAAGGCTCCGTAATTTATCTCTGTATAAAGTATCTTCCGGTCGATCCCGAGAAATGGTGGAACAGGGATAAATCATGTTGCTGCCATAACCGGTACCTGCGTAGCAGGAAAGAGGCTCTGCTTTCCCGGTGTTTTACCCTGTCCGAAGGAAACGGCAGGAAGAACGATTAGCGGGGTTATTACTGCCAGATGATGTAAAAGGTACCTCATCTGAGATTTATGACAACAGCCTGATGAGGTTAAGGTTCCGATAATGAAAATCTGATGAAGTAATTCTTTGTCTGTAAAGTATAAAGGTTATACAGGCGGTCTGATGAATGACTCTGCCGGTACTTAAGTCAATGATCCCCCTCTGATGCTTCAATGAAATTGAGAAGCTCCCCGGCAAACCTGGCAGTGCGTTTGCTAATAACCTCATGGTCAGTCGGATGACCTTCCTCGTCGAAGGCCTCGCCAACGCGGGGCACCGGGAACATCGCGGGGATTGTCCAGGCTCCCATCTTCCACAGGCTGAACTGCAGCGAGGTGATGACCTGTGTTCCCCCGAAGGGGCCGTCAGAAACGGTGGAGATGGCAACGGGCTTCCGGCGCCACTCATCTGTAAGAAGGTCGAGCACATTCTTCAGGCTGGCCGGGTAACCGCCGTTGTATTCAGGGGCAATGATTATCACTCCGTCAGCTTCCTTGATCCTGGCAGCAAACTCCCTGGCTTCCGGCAAAGGATCTGGCTGCAGTTTAAGTCTCTCTTCAAAGAGAGGAAAGCGGTATTCCGCGAGGTCAACAATTTCAGCTGCTGCCAGGTTGTTTTCCCGGATATAGTTCCTGAACCAGAGCGCCACGCGGTGGCTCTTCCTTCCCTGCCTTATGCTGGGACTGATGATTGCTATCTTTTTCATACTGGCTAATATAGTACAAAAAACACATAAACCCATTCCGGGCAGCGTAAGCTGGTCCTCTTACCCTTCCCGTAGCCGGGAGAGGAGCTTCTAGTCAGGTTGTCATATGGCTTTATTACCATCCTATTTGCAGGGGAGAGGAAAATTGAGTACCTTTGTCCCCGATTCCGGCATAAGTTAGATCTGTTTAGACGGCGAATATCAGGCACATTCTTCCCTGATCGTTTCTACCACCACTAGTTTACGCTGAAATATTTTCGCCATACGAACATTGCCATTTTGAACGGATATCTGGTTAATGATCATTCAGTGGCATTAACCAATTAAATTATAATGGAATACAAAAAGAATCCGCGAAGGAGGAATCAGAGAAGTTTTATACAGGGTAAAAAGGAAACCTCAGGCCTCAATAACAGAACAAAAGAAACGACAGGCTTCATTAACAGAACGAAGGAAACAGGAAACTTCAGCAACAGGAAGAAACATAATGCAAAGGAGCTCCCCCCGGAGAGTTTCGTCAGGAAGGCCATTCCGGCGGAGGTGGCCACTTACAGGGCAGAGAGGTCAATACCGGATCTGCCCGTTGACGGTTCAATTATAAATAATCTGAGAAAGAAGGGCTACCAGTTGCCAACGGAGATTCAGGACAAGACCCTGGAGGCAATCCTCGGGGGGCGGAATCTTATCGGCCTTGCACAGACCGGAACCGGCAAGACCGGAGCTTTTCTGATACCGTTAATACATAACCTGTTGAGGAAAGATGCTTCAGGAAACGTTCTTGTGATTTCACCCACACGTGAACTGGCACTTCAGACAGATGCCGAGTTCAGGAGCATAGCACACGGGCTCAGACTTTTCAGTACCTGTCTTATCGGAGGTACCAGCGTCAGCCGTGACATTGACAAACTCAGGCGGCCGGGTCATATTGTAATCGGTACGCCCGGAAGGCTGGCCGATATGGTGCGTCAGGGCGCTCTCGACCTGAGAAGGTTTACGGTGCTGGTACTTGATGAATTCGACAGACTGCTTGATATGGGCTTCGCACCAGAGATAAACAGGCTTGTGGAAGGGATGAACCGGAGAAGCCAGACTGTCCTGTTCTCTGCCACAGAAGATAAAAGTCAGAGTAGGATCATCGACGGATTGATGGATAATCCTCTTATTGTCAGGATCAGGACCGGGAATGTAAGCGCAGACAACATCGAGCAGGAGATAGTTACCGTTAAGGACGGCGAGAAGAAGATTGAGATCCTGCTCGGGATGGTACGTGACGACTCCTTTGAAAAGGTACTCGTCTTTGCCGACACGAAGAGAGGTGTCAGCAGGATATGCCGTGATCTCAGGAGGGCCGGTGTGACGGCTGATGAGATCCACGGAGACAAATCTCAGAATTACAGGGTTAAAGCCCTGGAATCATTCAGGAACAGAAAGATAAAGGTTCTGGTTGCAACGGATGTTGCCGCCAGAGGGCTTGACATCTCTCATGTCTCTCATGTCATCAACTTCCAGCAGCCCAAAGACATGGAGAGTTATATTCACCGCATTGGGCGGACGGGCAGGGCCGGGGCCAGCGGAAGGGCAATCACATTTGTTAACTGAAATCAGTATTATATGGCAGGACCAAACAACAGTTACATCAAGAAACAGAAGACAGAGAAGCGTCTTAAGAAGCGGAAGGAGAAAGAGCAGAAGAAGCAGCAGCGCCGGGAGAACTCTCCGGGCGGCGGCCTTGAGAACATGATAGCTTATGTCGACAAGTTCGGAAATATCACTTCCGAGCCGCCGGCTGAGGATGTTGCCATAACCCGGGGGGAATAACAAAAGGCCCCCGGCAGGTATGCACCGGAAGCCTTTTC
This sequence comes from uncultured Rikenella sp., assembly GCA_964470815.1. GTDB lineage: Bacteria > Bacteroidota > Bacteroidia > Bacteroidales > VadinHA17 > SR-FBR-E99. The sequence continues at coordinate 10,628 of CAYYEH010000059.1, read as the reverse complement.
GGGGAAAACTGCTTCTTACCCGGTATGAGACCGGGGTATTCCTTGTCGCTGATCCTTCAGGAAGCTCCTGAAGAAGCTCAATGCGTGATACCTTTATATTCTGATCAGCTCTTCTTCCATTTGATAGTGCAGCCAACAGCCCTGGTACCTGACACAGCAACCGGCTGACCCTTCAGGATGCTGTTCAGGGCATCCTCAGCATACTTCTTGTCCGCAGCCGATGCATCATCGGCGTTGTTGTCAATGGCCCCCACGTAGTCCACAACCAGTTTCCCGTCCCTCCATGAAAGGATATAGATGTGTGGTGTGTTGGTTGCCCCGTATTTACGGGCTACCTCCTGAGTCTCGTCAAACAGGTACTCAAACCCGTAACTGAGTCTCACTGCTGTTTCCTTCATCTTTTCGTAAGAGTCGCCCGGTGAAACAGCAGGGTCATTCGGATTGATGGCTATTACGGGGTACCCCTTGGGTGCATACTTCGCATGCAGGTCCTGCAGCCGCTGGTCATACTTCTTCACCACCGGACAGGTGTTGCACCAGAATGCGACTATAAAACCGTCAGCGCTGCTGATATCAGCAAGTGATACCATTTCGCCCTTCACGTTTTTCAGTTTGAAATCGGAAGCTACATCGCCGGCCTTATACTGCGATTGTCCGTTCAGGAGAGCGGTCATCATCAGGGCCGTGAGGGATATAAACAGATATTTCTTCATAGCTGATTGATTTATAATTGTTTGCTGTTATTTATATTTGATTATCAGATCTCTCAGTTCTTTTTCGGTAACCTCTGCAGGATGAAAGTATTTTATCTTTTTCGCGTTGTTGAAGAAGAGTGTCACCGGTATGTTTCCCTGCCAGCTCGCGTCAACCTTTTCTATCCAGCTGTTGTAATCGAGGTTGGTCATGACCTTCACATCGGCCGTGATCTCATTCTTTTCCAGGAAGGGGATCAGCTTTGATTCTGTCTGGCTCGGGAAATCCAGGGATATGAGTATGAATATGACCCCTTTATCCCGGTATTCTTTTGATAGTTTCTCGAAGTAGGGCATCTCGGTGACGCAGGGCGGGCACCATGTAGCCCAGAAGTTGACCACATACAGCTGGTCTTCAGGGCTGGCAAGGATCTTCTCCAGCCCGGGAATGCCGATCTTTTCTATTTCGCGGGCCGGGAGGGGTGCCAATCCGGTCACAACCGATATTATTGCTGCAAGTATGATCTTCATTCAGCCGATTTGTTTTGCCTGACTGTAATGAAACAACTGCATCGCACATATGTTCATGGCTCCGTGTGTGAACCCTGATCATACCAATGCTGTTTATATCCAGGTGATTTTTTGTTTTGGATTACGATTTAAACTGCCGCACAGGTTGAAAAACACCGTCTTTAATGCAAACCACAATAAAACCATGATCATGAAAAAAACAGGAATTCAAGGGGCAGTACTACTGTCAGCTATTACTCTTTTCATCACAGTAACCCTGGCGGCTCAGCCTCTTAATCTCAAAAAGCTTCCGGCTGACTATGACAAGGTTCTTTCTGAACAGTTCAAGCCCGGTGAAACCGGATGTGCCGTTTTGGTTGCCAGAGATGGCCAGGTGATATACAGAAAGGCCTTCGGTATGGCAGACCTTGAACTGAATGTCCCGATGAGACCCGAAATGGTCTTCAGGATAGGCTCAATCACCAAACAATTTACAGCCATTGCCATCCTCCAGTTGATGGAGCAGGGAAAACTATCACTCCAGGATCAGATTACAAAATACATTCCTGACTACCCGATGCACGGGCACTCGATAACTATTGAACATCTGCTTACCCATACTTCAGGGATAAAAAGCTACACCAACGTACCTGAATTTGAGAGCATGGTGAGAACCGACATGACACCTGAAGAGGTGATTGAGAAGATCAAGCCTCTTCCGATGGAATTTGCTCCGGGCACAAAATGGAACTACAACAACTCGGGATATTTCCTGCTGGGTTATATAATTGAAAAGGTGTCAGGATTGAAATATGCTGAATACCTTCAGGAAAACTTCTTCGTGCCACTTGGAATGACATCAACACTATACGGTGATGACACCAGGATCGTCATGAACCGTGCCTCCGGGTACCAGCCGGGCGGGAACGGAACGGTCAACGCCGATTACATGAGCATGACGATTCCATATTCTGCCGGATCAATCATGTCAACTGTTGATGACCTGTACAAATGGAACCGTGCACTGCTCGGACACAAACTGGTTAAGAAGGAAACTCTTGATAAAGCCTGGACCGGCTACAGACTTGCTGACGGGGAAGATACTCATTATGGCTACGGATGGTTCATGAGTGAGATCCAGGGCAGTCCGACAATTGAGCATGGAGGAGGTATCAATGGCTATCTTTCTGCATCAATTTATCTCCCCCGGGAAGATGTTTTCGTCGCCCTGTTTTCAAACAATAATGCCAAAGCCCCGGAATTCAGCGCAATAAGGCTTGCTGCTCTTGCCATCGGCAAACCGGTGCCGGCAACAGAAATTGTCATCAGCGAGGAGGCACTTAAGGAATACGACGGGATCTATGTCAATGAGAAGGGTACAGAGATGACCATTCTCCTCGCCGATGGAAAACTGAGCATAGTAAGACCCGGAGGTTCACGCAGGAAAATGATGCCTGTTGAAAAAGACAGGTTCATTCTTGAAAACTCATTGATGTTTGCAACTTTCTCCAGAGATGATTCCGGAAAGGTCATTTCGGTGAAAACCGACGACAGGGGTGAGGCAGTGAAATGGACCCGGACCGACAAAAAGACAGAAGTAAAAAAGGAAAAGTTCCTTCCTGAGGAACTCCTGGATAAGTACGTGGGTGAATACCAGATACAACCCGGATTCATCATTGCATTTACACGTGAGGGCAACAGGCTGTTTACCCAGGCAACCGGTCAGGGGAAGTTTGAGATCTTTGCCGAGACCGAAACGAAGTTCTTCCTCAAGGTGGTTGATGCACAGGTTGAGTTCGTTGCAGATCCGGATGGAAAGGTCAATAAGATGATATTGTACCAGGGAGGCCAGACAATAGAGGGGAAGAGGGTAAGATAGGCGGCTGTGGCAGGTTAAAAAAACTTAACAGACTGTCAGCCGGACAATAACCGGTTAAAAAAAACATAACTTTATCCGGATTAATGTAACCTCTATGAAAAGACTTTCACTGTTTGCACTGTTGCTGGTTCTTGCCGCCAGCACCGGTGAACTGTGGTCATGCACCACCTTTATCATGTCCGGAAAACACACTCCTGACGGCAGGCCGCTGCTCTACAAGAACCGTGATACCGGAACCCTCGACAATGCTCTTGTCTACTTCACCGATGGCAAGTATGACTACATAGGGCTGGTAGATTCAAAGATTTCATGGAAGCGCGAGGTATGGGGCGGTTATAACTCCGCCGGTTTTGCTATAATGAATTCGGCAGCCTACAACAACAACACCGGTGACACCACGAAGCTGGCTGACCGCGAAGGTGAGGTGATGAAGATGGCCCTGGCTACCTGCTCCACCCTGGCCGATTTCGAGAAGATGCTTACCGAAATGCCCAAACCCATCGGCGTTGATGCCAACTTCGGCGTTATCGATGCCCGGGGCGGAGCAGCATATTATGAGACCGGCAACTGCGGATTCATAAAGATTGACGCCAATGACCCGTCAGTGGCTCCCAATGGCCTTTTAATACGTACCAACCACTCATTTACCGGTTCACCGGATGCAGGTTACGGGTACATAAGGTATGAAACCGCAGACAGAGCCCTCAACATGGCCGTGGCGCAGAAGAGGTTTGACCCGCAGTTCCTGCTCAACAGCACATCGCGAAACCTTGTCAATTCACTCACCAATATCAACCTCCGCGAAGATATGCCGGCAACTGCTGCCGACGCAACCTTCAGGTATTTCGAGGACTTTATCCCGCGAACCTCCACTGCCTCCGTGATTCTTGTCGTGGGTGCAGCCACCGGTGAAGATCCCTCCAATGCAATGATGTGGACGCTCACGGGATTCCCCCTTACCACGGTGGCAGTGCCGGTATGGGTTAGCGCCGGTAAAGACATGCCGGTGGTGGTGAGCATGAAGGAGAATTTGCATGCACCGCTGTGCGATGCAGCCCTGGCCCTCAAGCGGCAACTGTTCCCGGTCACCCGTGGTTCAGGCGGCAAGTATATGGATGTTGCACCGCTTCTAAACCTTGAAAAGACAGGCATCCTTCAGAAACTTGAACCGGTGGAGAATGAGATATTCAGGAAGACAGCCGGGATGTTGGCTGTCCTGCCAGCGAGGGGAAAGCAGCAGAAGGAAGCAATTCTGGAGCATTACAGGTGGCTTGATAGCTATATCATACAGTCATACAAGGAGTTATTTGGTATAGAGGTAAAGTGAACCGTATGCGGGTACAGTAAACCCTCATGGCATAAAAGTGAGATATTTTGTTTCTCGTCAAATATTTAACAAGAATGAGCATTTTTAACTTTCAGGTGATAAGAAGCTTGCTGCTTCTGGTCGCCACCCTGTCATTGGCACCTGTACCGGTCAGAGCCATTGAAAAATACAGTGACCCGGCCATGGTGAACAGGAGGATAGAACAGCTTCGCCAGGGGAATGCCTCACTGGTGAAGGTTCATAAGCTTGCCGTCACTCCCGGAGGCACGGAGATGCTTATGATCGAGATCGGAAAATCAGGCGCATCGGTTCCGGCAGTGCTTGTAGGCGCCAATTTCTCAGGCATAACTCCGCTTGCTACCGAGGCCGCGATGGAACTGGCCTCGCGCATCGTCACTGACGCATCGCTTAACAGCGGACTGACATGGTACATAGTGCCAATGGGCAATCCTGACGCCTGTGCACGTTATTTCACGAAACCCCTCTGGTCAGACCCGGGGAATGGCAGGCCTTTCAATGACGACACTGATGACCAGACCGATGAGGATGGTTACAACGACCTCGACGGAAACGGCATCATAACACAGATGAGGGTGAAAGCCCCTGACGGGATATGGGTTCCGGTTGACGGCGAGCCTCGCCTGATGCGGAGGGCAGACGCCTCGAAGGGAGAAAAAGGCATTTATAAACTTTATTCCGAAGGGATTGATGATGACGGTGACGGGCAGTATAATGAAGATGTTCCAGGCGGAACGAACATCAACATCAACTTTCCGCATCTCTTTAAACACTTCGGCAGAAGAAGCGGCCTTTATCCCGGTTCGGAACCTGAGTCGGCCGCACTCCTTAAGTTCGCCTTTGCGCACCCTGAGATAGCAATGATGATCACTTTCGGGCAGACAAACTACCTCCTTTCGCCCCCGCAGGGTGGCAGAAAAGGATCATTTGATACCGAAAATATCAGGATTCCACGTGAGATGGGCGGAATGCCCGGCGTGGACGTTACCCGTACCTATACCATGGATGAAATCATTGAACTTGTACAGCCCATGCTTCCTCCGGGGATGACGGCTGACGAAAGCATGATAGCAGGTTTCCTTGGACTTGGCGCCGTGGTCAATCCCCTTCCTGAGGATATGATATTCTACAATGCGATCTCCTCGGAATTCAAGGAGTACCTTAAGAAAAAAGGTGTGACAGCCGAGAGGTTTGACCCGGCACAGCCGGAAGACGGCGCATTTGAGATGTGGGGTTACTATCACCTGGGTATACCGGTATTTACCATGGATTTCTGGGGACTGCCAAAACCAAAGGAGGAGAAGAAGGAGAGCACAGGCATTACTGCCGAATCACTCGGTAAGATGACTTCAGAGGAATTCCTCGCCCTTGGCGAAGAGAAAATAGCTGCATTCCTGAAGGAGAGCGGAGCCCCGGCACAGTTCTCCGTACAGTCGCTCATGACCATGGTCAGAAACGGACAGATGAAACCGGAACAGATGGCTGTAATGATGAAGAGGATGCCGGCTCCCAAATCCGATGAGAAGAAGGGAGACCCGAAGGAGACGGCACAGTTGGCCTTCTCTGATACATGGCTCGCAGGTAAGGGATTCACACCATGGAAGAGGTTCAGCCATCCTGCCCTTGGAGATGTGGAGATAGGGGGATTCACCCCGTTCAGTGACAATACACCGCCTGAAAGCATGGTTGATTCACTCCTTGACCTGCACCTGCCATTTGTCACCGAGCTGGTGAAAAAGCTCCCCAGCCTTGCCATTACAGAAATCAAAACTACTGACAGGGGTGGCGGAGTCTGGCAGGTTGAGGCCTGGGTCACCAACGAAGGCTACCTGCCTTTCCCCACTGCCATGGGTAAAAGGAACAGGGCGCCGGCACCGGCTATTCTGACTCTGGAGGGGGAAGGAACGGAGATTCTTTCAGGAAGGAAGAGAACTACGTTGAACGATCTCGGAGGGATGAAATCATCCCGATACGTATGGCTTGTCCGGAGCGCGAAGAAAGGGTCCCTGACACTCAGGCTCGAGTCGAAACAGGCTGGCAATGACAGTGAACGGATAAACATCGGAGGTTAAGTCATGGAAAGGAAAAGAGCATTCATTATAACGGTACTGATGGCGCTGGCTGTCATGTTCACACAGGCTCAGGAGGTGAAGGTGCCTTTACGTTTTGATTTCTATTATACCTATGAGAAGATGAACGAGGCGCTGAAAGCCCTGAATATTGCATATCCCGACTTCACAAAGGTTGAGGAGGTTGGAAGGAGTGAGGAGGGGAGAGCCATCATGGCGCTGACAATCAACAACCCGAAAACGGGTGAGCCCCTTTCCAAACCGGGCGTTTATGTTGACGGCAACATCCATGGCAATGAAATCCAGGCCGGCGAGGTCTGCCTTTACCTGGCAAACAGGCTGCTGACAAACTACGGTAAGATCAGTGAGATCACCGAAGTGGTTGACCGGAATGTGTTCTATATTATTCCGGTGGTCAACGTCGACGGCCGCGCCCATTTCTTCGAGGATGCAAATACACCCAGCTCAAACAGGGGATTGCGCATACCGGTGGATGATGACCGTGACGGCCTCTTCGATGAGGATGGCCCCGATGATCTCGACGGCGATGGCAGCATCACCAACATGAGGATCCGGGATACCCTCGGCAGGCTGAAGAGTGACCCGCATGATCCAAGGCTGATGATTTCCGTCAGGCCGGGCGAAAAGGGCGAATGGACCAGGCTCGGACAGGAGGGCATTGACAACGACGGCGACGGCCTGGTAAATGAGGACAGTGAAGGATTTGTTGACGGCAACCGCAACTGGGGAATGAACTGGAACCCGCCCTACGTACAGAGGGGGGCAGGCAACTATCCGTTCGAAGGAACAGGCATAAAGGCTATCGCCGGGTGGATGCTGGCAAGGCCTAATATCATCCTGGTGTTTGCTTTCCACAACAACGGAGGAATGTACCTGAGGGGACCATCATTCAAGGCTGCCGGCGAGCTGCCGCAGGGAGACATACAGGTGTATGACTACCTGGGCCAGAACATGGAAAAGATAGTGCCGGGATATGAATACCTGATAAGCTGGAAGGATCTTTATGCCACATACGGCGACTTTACTGACTTCACCAATAATCTTATAGGATCATATTCACTTGTAGGTGAGCTTTACCAGCCTGAGACAGAGACCTATGACGGTACCATGGCACGAAAGTCGGAGGAGAGGTCTCGGTTTGGTGAAGCCTCCGAAGGTGAGCGGCAGAGGCTCCTCTTTGACGACAACGTGAATCAGGGAGAGCTCTTTAAGGAGTGGAAACCCTACAAGCACCCTCTTTACGGTGATGTGGAGATAGGAGGGTGGACCAAGATGAGCTCGCGGCTGCCGCATCCGTTCATGCTGCAGGACCTGGTGCACAGGAACGCCTCATCAGTCATCTTTGCAGCACGTCAGACACCGAAGGTGACGATGGACGTGTTTGAGGTGAAGAAACTCGGGGGAGACCTGTGGAGTGTCAGGGTCAGGCTGGTGAACAGCGGCGCGATACCGTCAGTCACCTTCCAGACGATTAAGAACAAACTGTATCCACTTGACAAACTGACTGTTGCCGGTCGTTCGGCAAGAGTGGTCAGCGGCGGTGTGATTACAGATGCCTGGATGAACCTGGTCAATTATAAGGAACACAGGCCTGAGTTGCAGATGTGCCAGGTACCGGGATTCGGCAAGGTGGAGTACCAGTTCCTCGTCAGCGGCAAGGGCGATTTGGAGATAAAATTCGAATCACGAAAGGCGGGTACAATCAGCAAGACGGTGGCGCTGAAGTAGCAGGCATTAGGCAATAGTGTTGACAAAATATTTACACTTTATGCCTCATATGCAGTAATTCAGACTTCTTCCTACTGCCTGCTGCCTTCCCGACCCGCCATCTGGCGGGTGCGCGATATAACTGCCTGTTTTCCATTACCTCTTGCCTGCTGGCTTTTTCCCAAGGGCTATTGTCTCTTTGACCTTGTCAACCGTCTTTTTCCTGCCGGCAATTGCACCTGTGCTCTTGACACCTGCCTCTTCCTTAAAACGTTCCGTGATCAGTGCCGGCCACTGAAGGTCAAGCTCCTTCAGCGTCTTCAGCACCACGGCGGCAACGGCATACAGCTTCTGCCAGTTCTTGTCTGCGGGGGCAACATGCCATGGTACGTCATTACAACGGTTGAGGATCTTTTCATAGACCTTCATGTACTGGTCGAATTTGGCACGCGTGTCCCAGTCGCCATCCTTGTGCTTCCAGTGCTTCTCCTCCATCTCAATCCGCTCCATGAGTCTCTCTTCCTGTGCCTTTTTAGAGACGTTAAGGAAAAACTTCAGCACTTTCGTGCCATGATCCTCAAGCATCTTTTCAAAGGTGTTTATGGTAGCATACCTTTTTTCTATTATGTCGGCAGGGATGAACTTTTCAACCGATGGCACAAGTATATCTTCATAATGCGACCTGATGAAAACCTGCATTACCCCCTTTGCGGGACAGACGTTATGAATCCTCCAGAGGAAGTCATGCGCATATTCCAGATCTGTTGGCTTCTTGAAGCTGTGAACCTCAATCCCGACAGGGTTGCAGTATTTCAGCAGCCCCTTCGTCACACCGTCCTTGCCTGACGCGTCGGTCCCCTGAAGCACCACGATGATGCTGTATTTGCCCTGGGCATACATCTTGTGCTGCAACTCACCAATCTCCTTCAGAATCTTTTTTGTCTCCTTTTTAACCTTCTTCTTTTCCCATTCCCTGTTGAAGGTCGGTTGCTCTGAAATTTTCATGATCTCTCTGTTTTATACTTCTCCTGTAAAATTAGGAATAATGGCTAAAGAATTCATATTTCGAACATTTTTGTTCATTTTTTTAAAATTTCATTCGGTGGTGCATATTAAATGAATGATTTAGTGCGTTGTAAAATGACAATAACCCCGTATTGTCATGAAGAAACATCTCTCTATTATTCTCTTTGCTCTTTTGCTGGCGCCGGTTACGGTCATAGCGCAGCAGCTTAAAATCAGTGAATCAGTAAGGTATGACGGTGTGATCAGGATACACGACCTGCAATCCGCAGAAAAGAGTGTCCATCCCGCGGCAGCCCGTGCCATGGCCCGCGGTGAAAAGCCGGGAACATTCAAAAACGTCCGTTATGAACTAGCTCCCAATGTCACGATGCTCACACCTGCCCGGAAAAGCAGCATAAGGCTGCAACAGGACGGGATCCTTGATCTTTCCGGTGGCGCTTTCAGGCCCGATCCTGACTCGGTTTACCTTGATCCTTTGAGTGACTTTGTGTTGCAGGCCGAGCCTGTTGACGACAGCCGGATGCTGGCTCTCCGTCCTTCCCTGTCAGCGGTGTTCGATGACATCGAGGTGCCGGAACAGGAGGTGCCGCTGACTCTGGCCAATACTGTCTCACTTGCGGAGGGAGTGGTTGAGAGCTCGCTTCAGCTCAACAACAAGTATGCGGTTAACCTGCAGTTCGACAGTGTCAGTTTCCTCATCGACAAGGTTGACAACGACTCGCTGGTGGTTACCCTGGTGGGGCAGATACTGCTTACCAACCCGCGTGTTGAGGGCAAGTATTCCAAAAACAACGGATACAGACTTGTCTTCCTTGCGTCGGAACAGGTTGACATGAAGATTTATACGAGCATGAAGCTGAAGGAGGAGGCAAAGACCCCGGTATGGGGGACAGTGATTGAGATGTCTGACCTGGGCAAGTGTGAGATCGGGCTCTTCATCCTTACCACCCTGGAGGGTCACGTCACCCTGGCGGTAGAGATACACCAGGGTATTGAGATGGCAATGGGAGCCAGCGGAGGGACATTCTGGTATATACCGACAAGCGTAAATAATATTTCGACGATAGATTCATGGTGCGAGGTGGGTTACAACATCACTTCGGAGATGAAGGCCTTTGCAGGTTTTCAGTGCACTGCAAACCTGAAGGTCAAGGGGTACAATGCCCTGGACGTTTATGTCAATGGCGGTATGGAGGGGACGGTGGCCACTGACGGCATGACCCTCAGTGCTGATGTCGGACTCCGGCTCAAGGCAGGGGGAAAGATAGTCTCAAAGAAGTTTACACTGCTTGACAATTACTATTCTCTCTGGAAATACCAGAAGCCCGATTATCACGGGTACAGCATGGTCATCCATGAGGCCTGTGCCTGGGGTGATT
>CAYYEH010000058.1:1576-15644 GCA_964470815.1 uncultured Rikenella sp. | reverse complement strand
GTGGAGATAAGGGGAATCGAACCCCTGACCTTGTGACTGCCAGTCACACGCTCTAGCCAACTGAGCTATATCCCCGTGATATCAAAAAACCCTTGCTCCGTCCGTCTTCCGGCTCTTACTTCCATTGACCGGCAGAATTAACCTGTCGGCGGCAAGAGGAGCGGTGCAAATATAGAAATTTTTTACAAATCAGTTAATACTCCCACGTAGGAGATGCCAAACAATTTTGTAACTTTGAAGTGCCTATAAAAGCAATACGATGGAACTGAAGAAAAATGAGAAGGCAAACCTGGAGAAAAAGAAGACATTGTTCCTTCAGGTGGGTCTTATTATTGCCCTGATAGTCTGCCTCGCAGCGATGGAATGGACCAGCGGCCAGAAGAAAGACTCTGTCTTTGCAGGCATGACTGAAGAGGCAATAGAAGAGGAGCAGATCCCCGTCACTGAGGAAACCCCGCCGGAAGAGATGCCTCCGCCAGAGGTTACAGTCACTGATCTGTTTGAAATAGTCGAGGACGACGTGGTGATTGACAACGAGGTTAAATTCCAGGACGATGAGACTTCAATAGACAAGGTGGTGGAAATCTATGCTCCCGTCCTGAAGGCCGAAGAGGAAGAGGTGGAAGAGGAGATCTTCGTAATCGTTGAGGATATGCCAAAATTCAGGGGAGGTGACATAAACACTTTCCGCGAGTGGGTACAGAAAAGGGTACGTTACCCGGAGCTGGCTGCCGAGAACGGCATACAGGGAAGAGTGTTCATCACATTCGTGGTTGAACCCAACGGGACAGTCAGCAACGTAAGCATCTCCCGCAGCGTAGACGCCCTGCTTGACGAGGCAGCCAAGGATGCAGTGTCAGCATCACCTAAATGGGAGCCAGGCATGCAGCGGGGACGCCCGGTGAGGGTAAGATATTCCATACCGATTATCTTCCAGCTGCAATAATCAGAACCATACAGCGTTTAATACAAACCCCGCCTTCAAAAGAACAGCGGGGTTTTTCAAATCTGGAACTATGAAACGGACCCTCGGAATCTTATTTGTTGCAGCTCTGCTGATGTCAGGCTGCGGATCATCAAAGAAACAGCTTGAGATCGGCAACTACGATGCCGCCATCAACAAGGCTGTGGCTGAACTCAGGAAAAAGCCCGACAGCGCAAAGGACATTGAAACTCTTGAACGGGCAATGAATATTGCCCTTGAACAGGACAATGAAAGAATACGTTACCTGAAGCTGGAAGGGTTGACCAACGCCTGGGATGAGATTTACCTTATCTACAGGAAGATGAATGACCGCCAGGCAGCAGTTCGTACCGTCACTCCCATCAGGTACGAAGGGAGAACCATTGAATGGCCGTATGTTGATTACATGCAGGAGATGGTCGTTGCCAAAAAAAATGCTGCCGACTTCTACTATGCCCACGGCCAGGAGCTTATGAAAAACAACACCAAGGAATCATATCGTCAGGCCTTCGCCGAATTCGCTCGTGCAAGGGAGTATGCGGGTGATTACCCGGATATTGACCGGATGATGCAGGATTCACGTTACCTGGGGATCAGCCGTGCGTATGTCACCGTGAAAAATTACTCTGTGATCAAGTTCCCTGATGAATTTGTACAGGATCTCCTGGCACTTGATCTCCCGAGGCTAAACAGTGAATGGGTGGAATACTACACAACAATGCCTGACAACGATACGCAGATAGATTATCTCATAAATGTCAATCTTCGGAACGTGGCGGTCAGCCCTGACAGGCAATTTCAGCGTGACACGCTGGTCAAGGCCAGAGTTGAAGATGGCTTTCGCTATGTCCTGGATGCCCGCGGGAACGTGATGAAGGATTCCCTTGGCAATGATATCAAGGAAAAGAAATTCAAGGAAATTCAATGCGCCCTGATACAGACCGTCCAGGTAAAGGAGTGTGTCATACAGGGTGATGTGGAGATGATTGCGTTATATCCGGAAAGGACAATCAAGAAGGAACCGATTGGCGCAAGGTCAGGTTTCGAACATATCTCTGCCAGGGCAATCGGTGACACAGAGGCTCTTACCACCGAACAGAAGAAGATGATACAGTCAAAGCCGGTTGAATTTCCGATGGACATAGAGATGGTAATCATGTGCTCTGAGAACCTGAAGAATGCCATCAGGGGCTTCATGGAAGCAAACAGGCGGTTTATTAATTAGATTGTATTATTTTTGACCGCCTGCAACAATTAGTCCGGGGCGGCTGCTTCACAGTCATTTACCAGGCGGGGAGGCAACCGCCCTGCGGCATTTAATGCAGAGAAGCAGGATCTGCCGGTGTGGCGGATGACAGATTGGCAACCACCATCGTTCATTTGTTACAGGCGTATAAAAAATGAGGCGTTGTTGTGCAGGACAAAAGATTTTAGAGAACTGATTAACCTTTTGAACAATAGAAAAAGCGGTATTGATAGGGGTGATCACCCCGGAGATAAGTGAGGCCAAAGCCCGTGAATACCTTTATGAACTGGCTTTTCTTGCAAAGACGGCAGGGGCAGAGCCGGTGAAGTTATTCCTTCAGCGTGTGGAACATCCCAACCCGCGCACCTTTGTCAACAAGGGCAAGACTGAAGAGATAGCTTCCTTTGTTGCTGCCAATGAAATTACCCTTGCCATTTTTGATGACGAGCTCACTCCCAGCCAGATGCGAAATATTGAGAAGGAGCTCAACTGCCGCATAATTGACCGTACCAATCTGATCCTTGACATCTTTGCAGGGCGTGCCCGCACGTCGCATGCCCGCACACAGGTGGAACTGGCACAGTACCAGTATCTGCTGCCAAGGCTGACCGGCATGTGGACACACCTGGAAAGGCAGCGTGGAGGTATCGGGCTCCGTGGCCCGGGCGAGACTGAGATAGAGACTGACCGCCGCATAATCCGTGACAAGATCACCCGACTGAAAGAGCAGTTGAAGAAGATTGACACCCAGATGAGCACACGGCGAAAGGGCAGGGAAAAGATGGTCAGGGTTGCGCTGGTGGGTTACACCAATGTCGGCAAGTCGACACTCATGAACCAGGTAAGCAAGTCAGACCTCTTTGCCGAGGACAAACTCTTTGCCACCCTTGATACCACCGTCAGGAAGGTGGTGCTTGGCAACCTCCCGTTCCTGCTTTCTGATACTGTCGGATTCATACGGAAACTGCCCCATGACCTGGTGGAATCGTTCAAATCAACCCTTGATGAGGTCCGTGAGGCTGACCTGCTTCTCCATGTGATTGACATATCTCATCCGGGATTTGAGGAACAGGTGGAGGTGGTTAACAACACACTGAAGGAAATGGAGGCACTCAACAAGCCGACGATACTCGTCTTCAACAAAACCGATCTTTTTTCATTCACACGGAAGGACGAGGATGACCTTACCCCGGTGAAGCGTGAGAACCTTTCGCTGGAAGACCTGCGAAGGACCTGGATGGCATCTGACGGAGACCGACGTACCGTCTTCATTTCTGCAAAGAAGAGGGATAATCTCGATGAGCTGAGAAGGATGCTTTACGAAGAGGTAAGGAAGATACACGTTACGCGGTATCCCTACAATGATTTCCTTTATGAGTCACCGGATCCGGCTATCTGATCATTCCGGCCTGTATACTTCCTCTCCCTTGTTAGACCCCACACTGTAACCTGAACAGGTGCTCAGTTACCTGAGCAGCCCTGAGGAGATCATATATTCCGCTATCTGAACGGCATTTGTAGCTGCACCCTTCCTTATATTGTCAGCCACCACCCACATATTGAGTGTTTTCTCCTGCGAGAAGTCGCGCCTCAGCCGCCCCACGAAGACCTCATTGCGGTCATGGGCTATTATGGGCATCGGGTACTTTTTTTCCGACGGGTTATCATAGAGGATGACACCAGGGGTTCCGCCAAGGATAGCCCTCACCCGCTCCAGGTCAAATTCCTGTTCAAATTCAACGTTGACCGCCTCTGAATGGCCTCCCTTGACAGGGACCCTTACGGCGGTGGCAGTGATCCGTATCTCATCATCACCCAGAATCTTGCGCGTCTCACTGACCAGCTTCATTTCCTCTTTTGTATAGCCGTTGTCAAGGAAAATGTCACACTGTGGCAGGCAATTCAGGTCAATGGGATATGGGTATGCCATCTCTCCGCTGATTCCGCGCCGTTCATTATCAAGCTGAGCCACCGCTTTTACACCTGTGCCTGTTACAGACTGATATGTTGAGACCACGAGCCGTTTAATGCCATACTCCCTGTGGAGCGGGGCAATGGCCATCAGCATCTGTATGGTGGAACAGTTCGGATTGGCGATGATACGGGTGCCTGCAGTGATGGTTGCAGCATTTATCTCAGGCACTACCAGGGGGATTTCCTTTTCCATTCTCCAGGCAGATGAATTGTCAATCACAACCGTACCGTTCTCGGCAAAGACCGGGGCCCACTCCTTTGATACCGAGGCGCCTGCGGAAAAGAGAGCTACATCGGGAACAGCCTCAACAGCCTCCATAACGCTTACCACCCTCACCGGTTTGCCCCTGAATATCACTTCCCTGCCTGCGGAGCGCTCCGAAGCTGCCGGAAAAAGCCTGTCGACCGGAAACTGCCTCTCCTCAAGAACCTTAAGCATCATCCTGCCAACCATCCCCGTGGCTCCTACCACTGCTACTTTCATTTTGTTATTGTTTAAAAAATTTATACGAACTTTATTAAGAGAAAAAGTGCGACAAATTTAATCCTTTTTTAGTCCCGCTGCATGAAAAAGATTATGATGTTGCCGCTATTGCCATTGTATCTGTCTGTTACGGCACAGACAGGTGACAACACCGGTGTCATTCCCTCCACAGGAGACCTTGTTATCACAGAGATAATGGCTGATCCCACCCCTTCACGGGGGCTTCCCGAACGGGAATACCTTGAGATAACGAACCGTACCCGGGTTGTTTTAAGCATCACAGACATCCTGCTCATTGCAGGCAATGACACAGCATATCTTGGTGAGGGTTTGCTGGGTCAGGGTGAGAGTATGATACTCTGTTCCACAGGCAGCAGGAGCGACCTGCTTCCCTATGGCAGGGTTATGGCAGTGAAATCATTTCCCTCGCTGAATGATACGGGTGAATCGATTGCTTTGCGTAACCCTGACGGCTCACTGATTCATGCTGTCTGTTATGGCCCGGAGTTCCTTGGCGATGGTCCCCGTTCCGGAGGAGGATTTTCTGCCGAGTTGGCTGACCTCAGCAATCCGTTCAATGAACCATATGCCTGGAGTCCGTCAGAAGACCCGATGGGAGGCACTCCGGGAAGGACCAATTCCAGGGAGGTGAAGATACCTGATACAAGGGCACCCGTGATCATCGCTGTCTGGCCACTATCGGCAGACACGGTTGCCGTGCTCTTTGACGAGACTGTGATGCTGAAAGGAGCCGGACCCTGGCAGACAGGAGGCAGACAGACGCTGCCGGCAGTATCAGGAGACCATACTGACCGCACAGCGCTTGTTCCACTGACAGAAGAGACAGAGCCCGGAGCTATAATCACCCTTGTCATTCCAGCCCGGATAACTGATTTTGCAGGCAATGCTCCTTCAGACAATTATCTGAGAACAGGTCTTCCCGCTGAACCGATGCCTGGAGACATACTTTTTAACGAACTGATGCCTGACCCTCCACAGGGGTTGAGTGAATACCTGGAGCTTTACAATAACTCTGACGCTGTTTTTGATCTCTCCCGTCTCTGTCTTGCGGGCAGAAGCAACTCACAGGCAACCTCATTCACAGGCATCCACCGGCAGCTTCTCCCGGGAGAATACGTTGCCCTGACCACCGGCAGGGAAGAGTTCATGGGACTGTTCCCCTGTTCTGATGAAGCGTCAGTTTTCCGGGCTGACCGGATCCCTTCCATGCCTGACGAAGGAGGTTTTCTGATACTTTATGACAGGAACCTGAACGTAATTGACAGGGTTGACTACGATGCGGGGATGCACCTTATTTTTTTATCAGGCACGGATGGTGTTGCCCTTGAGAAGATTTCCCCGTCATATGCATCGGATGTGGCCTCCAACTGGCACTCGGCTGTCGCTGCATGCAACTGGGGCACCCCCGGGGCACCCAACTCTATCATGATTGAAGATATCGGTGATAATGAAGGGCTGTCACTCTCGTCAGGGAGGATCTCCCCGGACGGTGACGGATTTGAAGACATTCTCTCTATTGGAGTTTTCCCTGGAGGGGAGGATAATATGATCACTGTGACAATATTCAATGACCGTGGTTACCCTGTCAGAAGGCTGGCAGAAAGATTTTCCGCCGGACCGGGCACCCACTTTACCTGGAACGGTCTTTCAGACAGCGGTGCACGGCTGCCATCAGGACTATACCTGGTTTTGGCAGAATCATACAACCCATCCGGATCTTCCAGGCGCTGGAAAAAGGAATTCGCATTGCTCTACCGGTAGATTGTCACCCGGCTGAAAGCAGGAATGCCCGGAATGGTTATCCGGGCATCTCCTGATATACTGATGGTCAGACTGTTACTGCTTCTGTCACATTGCTGCGATGAGCTCCTTCATGATACGGGTCATCTTCTCTTCGCTATGTTCTGCGGCCGCCTGGACCGACTCGTGGGTGGTATATTCAATTTTCCCTTCAACACCCAGGTCGGTGATGATGCTGACTGCAAAAACAGGGATATTCATATGACGTGCTGTTATCACTTCGGGTACGGTTGACATACCCACTGCATCAGCACCTATGATCCGGAAGAACCTGTATTCTGCCGGGGTCTCAAAGGTGGGTCCGGTGGTTGAAAGATAAACCCCGCGGGTGACCGGTATCCCAAGCCCGGCAGCTATGGCTTTCGCCTTTTCTATCAGTTTCCTGTCATAGGGCTCGCTCATGTCGGGGAAGCGCGGACCGATGCGGTCATCATTCGGGCCGATAAGCGGATTCTCAACCAGGCAGATGTGGTCTTCGATGATCATTATGTCTCCTATCCTGAATTCAGGGTTGACACCTCCTGCCGCGTTTGAGAGAAACAGTGCCCTGATGCCAAGCTCCTTCATTACCCTTATGGGGAAGGTGACCTGTTCTGATCCGTATCCCTCGTAGTAATGGAAGCGTCCCTTCATGGCAACCACCTTCCTTCCGCCGAAATCACCGTAGATTAGCTTACCTGCATGTCCCTGTACGGTTGAGAGGGGGAACTCAGGTATATCCTTGTAGGGGATTTCAACCTGGATATCTATCTCGGTTGTAAGACCGCCCAGCCCGGTTCCGAGTACAATTCCGGCTTCAGGATCCTTAATCCCTTTTGAGTTCAGAAATTCAGCGGTCCTGATGATCTTTTCCAGCATATGAATACACTTTTGTTAAGAATTCCAGTTCATTATCAATAAATTGCACGCTGACAGGCAGGTAATGCAACGCCTCCCTGACGTGATCTGCAATATTAGTGATTTCTTTTAACCTGACGCCATCCTTTGAAGTCGTGATGATGATTTTGTCAGCTCCGGTAATTGCCCCGAAGGCTGAGGAAATTTTCTCCACGTCAGACCTGGTGTAAAAGTGATGGTCAGGGAATGACATATGAGCTACCTTGGCAGCTTTCCCTTCAAGATATTCTTTCAGAGGCAGCGGATTGGCTATTCCGGTCACAAGCAAAATGGATGTTTCGCCGGTTAATTCCCGGGTTCTGTTACTGAACAGATGTGACAGTTTCCCGTATGCCAGGGTTGTGAAGAAGATAGATTCGTTTGCACCGGCTGACAGCAGTTCTTTCCTGACCTCCGCCCTGGCAGCCTCAGTTGCCTGCATGGGTGTCTTGGTCACTATTACCGTGTCAGCTCTCCTGATGGCCCTGATGTGTTCTCGCAGCAATCCGGAAGGCAGCAGGCGGTCACGTGTCATCAATCTGTTCCAGTCAGTAAGCAGGATATACATTCCTGCCTTTACCGCCCTGTGCTGGAAGCCGTCATCGAGTATGACCACGTCTGTATCTGGGTACAAGCTGATAATCTCACTGATGCCGTTTGCCCGGTTTCGGTCAACGAATACCCGTGCCCGGGGAAGGGACTGTGCAATCATCAGGGGTTCATCACCGGTTTCGGTAGTGGAGCAGGCGGGTGTCACCTGCCTGAATCCGTGGCTTTTCCTCAGGTAGCCTCGGCTTAGAACAGTAACCCGGGCATTCAATGAGAGACGTTCGGCAAGATAAATCACATGAGGTGTCTTGCCGGTGCCGCCGGCCGTGATGTTACCCACGCAGATGACAGGAAGGCTGAATGAATGGCTGCGGAGTATTCCGCAGTCATAAAACCGGTTCCTCAGAGCCACGGCCATGCCGTAGAGCTTCGAGGCGGTCCACAGAAGCAGCTTTCCCGGCATGATCATCCTACCGGATTTCCAGGTAGTATGGCATAGCAGCCTGAATACCCCCTGACGAGATGATCTCCTTAAGGTCAAAATAATACCTTGATATCTCTCCCAGTTCCTTTCGGATGGCTTTCATCCGGAGGTCACCGGTCATCTCCTTGAGGAACTTCGTGTAGAAGTCGGTTACCTCAGGCTTCTCTATTGTATGGTATTCTTCAAGTCCTGCAAGGAGGGCAGCCTCTTTTATTGCGTCAGTGAGTCCTCCGAAAGAGTCAACGAGACCTATCGGGATAGCGTCAGCGCCGCTCCAAACATGACCCTGGCCGATGCTGTCAACAGCCGGCTGGCTCATCTCTCTGCCCAGTGCGACCACTCCAGTAAAGGTAGAGTAGGTCCGTTCCACATTGGCCTGCAAGGCATCTTTTTCAAATGCGCTGAGAGGCCTGGTCAGTGAGGGTGAGTCAGAATGGGCGTTGGTTCGCACCACATCGGAGCTGATGCCGAGCTTCTTGTCAAGGAGAGTCTGGGCATTGGGTATTAGCCCGAAAACGCCGATTGAACCGGTGATGGTTACGGGTGATGCCATGATTTTACGCGCGGCGGCGGAGATGTAATAGCCACCGCTGGCAGCGTAGTTACCCATTGAGACCACAACCGGTTTTACCTGGTCAGTCAGTTCAACCTCGCGCCATATCTGGTCAGATGCAATTGCGTTGCCGCCACGAGAGTTGACCCTGAAGACAACAGCCTTAACTGTTGAGTCGAGCCTCAGTCTGCGCATCTCTTCTGCGTACCTGTTACCGCCGATGCTGTTGTCATCACCCTCACCCATGACGATGCTCCCTTCCGCAAAGAGAACGGCAATCTTGTCTTTCCCTGTTCCGGCACTGTGTTTAACCGCAACGTTGGAATACTTTGACATAGGGACATAGCTGATCTTCTTGTCCTTATCAATTCCGGCCGCAGCCCTGATGGTATCCTCAAGCTGGTCACGGTACAGTGTGCCGTCAATCATCCCGGCGTCGGTCATCAGCACAGGATCATAACCTGCCAGCGAGTCAGCCAGGCTCATCACTTTATCTTCTGGCACGCCGCGTGATTCGGAGATCACACTGACAACATGCTCCCAGACAGAGCCTACATACTCAGCTATCTGTAGCCTGTTTTCATCACTGAGTTTATCAAGCATATAAGGTTCAACGGCTCCCTTGAATTTGCCGTGTCTTATTACCTGTACCTCCACACCCAATTTCTCAAGCGCCTCCCGGTAGAATGTTACTTCAGCAGCCAGCCCCTTGAAGTCGAACATCGAGGTGGGGTTGATCCATATGGCATCAGCTGCCGTGGAGATGAAATAACTCTCCTGCATCAGCATATAATCAGAATAGGAGTAAACGAATTTGCCGCTTTTTTTGAATTCCAGGAGGGCAGTCCGGATTTCGTCAGCCGTGGCCCATCCTGAAGGCATGGTACCGTTCTCAATCAGAATGCCGCTCACATTATTATCCTCAGAAGCCTTCTTCAGGTTTTTCAGTATCTCGTTCAGGCCGGGTGTCTGGGTGAGAGACATGGTAACGGGATCGAACATCGTAAGCGGATTGCTCTGTGAACGGTCAGGTATAAGTGCTCCGGTCTTCATTACCAGAACTGTTTTTTCAGGTATGGTTACCGATTTCTTTCCTGCAGCCGCCATGCCTGAAAAGACCGAAAGCATGACCACAAAAAACAGGATATTGGTGATTATCAGTCCAGCTATCACAGCAAGGACCATTTTAAGAAAAGTTTTCATCTCTGTACGGTTGATTTATTTGGCCAAATTATAAAAAAAACAGGCATCTTTAAGGGCCTAAAGCTCTTGGTATGAAATTATCAGCTTCTTCGAAAGTAATTGTAGGCCTGGGCAGCAATCTTGGAGACAGGTTTTATGCCCTTGAGCGAGCCATGGAGCTGATCAGTGAAGAGGCCGGGGAGATTATCGCCGCCTCTTCTGTCTGGGAGACAGAGCCATGGGGATTTGAAGCCGATGATCAGTTCCTGAACATGGTGGTTGTGACACAAACCAGGCTGGAGCCGAAGAGGCTCATACAGCTCTTCAGGTCGATAGAGGGGCGCATGGGGAGAAAAAAGAGCGGAGGGGGAAAGTATGAGTCGCGTATCATTGACCTTGACATACTGTTATGGGAGAACCGGGTCATCTCTATCCCCGGACTGGAGGTTCCCCATCCGAAGATAGCAGACAGGCGGTTTGTGCTTGAGCCGCTGGCTGAGGTGGCGTCTGATGCCGTTCACCCGGAAACCGGCCTGACAATTGCCGTAATGCTGCAGCTATGTGCAGATAACTCGGATGTGAGGCTGGCTGCCCGCCAGTTCTGAAAAGGGCTCCGGGGCCGGCAGTAATCTGTGAAATGCCGGACCTGTTGCAGGTGCCGGTCTTAATCGGACCATTTTGTTACAGGCCGGTCTTAATCGGACCAGTTTTGTTGCAGGCCGGTTTTACAATGCGCCGTTATCGGCGAAGCTGTAATAATCCCTGCCTGCCACGATCAGGTGATCAAGCAGTTGTATATCCATCAATGCACCAGCCTCTTTGATCTTCTGGGTGATCCTTATGTCAGAGTCACTCGGGCTGGTGTTCCCGGAGGGGTGGTTATGGCATATTACCAGTCCTGATGCCAGTGTCTCTATTGCCTTTTTCATCACAATCCGGACATCGGTGACGGTACCGCTGACGCCTCCCTGGCTGATTTTCATCCGTCCTGTGACCCGGTTGGCACGGTTAAGGAAGAGGATCCAGAACTCCTCGTGGGTGAGGTCTTCCATGAGGGGGCTGATGATGTTGAAGACATCAGATGATGAGCGTATCTGAGGGTTATCGGAAGCCTCGGCCATTTTGCGACGGCGGCCCAGTTCGAGGGCGGCTGCTATTGTGACTGCCTTGGCTTCTCCCATACCCTTTATTTTGCGTATTTCACCGGCACTGAGTCTTCCCAGCTGACCGAGTGAGTTGCCGGCCATGGCCAGCAGTTCGCGAGCCAGGTCCAGGGCAGAGTTGTTCCGGGTACCTGATCCGATGAGAATAGCTAACAGCTCAGCATCGCTGAGACTTGAGGGGCCCTTGTTCCAGAGCCGTTCACGGGGTCTGTCCTCGACAGCCCAGTCTGTGATTTTCATTGACATGCAGCAAAACAATTATCCCGCTGCAATATAAAAAAAACAGCCGTCACGATGAAGCAACGGCTGTGAAATATTTGGAGTAGAACCCTATTTCAGGCTCTGAGCGTGTTTCGTAATGGAAGACTTTAGGTTTGAGGCCTTGTTTTTGTGGATGACATTCTTCTTTGCCAGCTTGTCAAGCATTGCGCTGAGTTCGGGAAGCATCTTTTCAGCTTCCGCCTTCTCGGTGGTCTTGCGCATCTTCTTCAGTGAATTACGCATGGTACGGGCGTAGTACTTGTTGTCTTCCTTCCTTGTCTCTGCCTGTCTTGCAGCTTTGAGTGCCGACTTATGGTTAGCCATACTGTTTGTTTAATGTAAAATTTGTAGTCCATAGGGGAATCGAACCCCTGTTACCAGGATGAAAACCTGACGTCCTAACCACTAGACGAATGGACCTTAAAGAACTTAAAAAAGCGGATGCAAAGATGGCATCTTTTTTTATAACTGCAAAATATTTTGCAAAAAAATCGTCCTTCGTTATATCCGTTTCAAAACGAAGCTGCCGCCCTGCTTCAGAAGATATACCTTACAGCGAATCCGCCGTTCCAGTAGTACCATCCCGGTCCGCTTGTGAGCTGGAATGAGGGTCCTACTCCGAGTGCAAAGTTCAGGGGGATGTCATCAAGGGTATATTCCAGTCCTATGATGCCGTCAATACCGAGGAGAATTCCGGTACTGTATTCATCTCTCCAGTAATCATTCCACAACCCTATATGTGCTCCTGGGCCGATGAACCAGTCAAGATTGGGTGTCCAGTCTGTAGGTCTTTGCCACTGGTAGAAGCCGGTTATGGCGAAGTTATGTCCCCAGTATCCGGTTCCGGCGATCAGTTCAATTGCATTTGTACTGTTAATGAAAGTTTTGAAGGTGACTCCCGAGGGATCACCGCCCCTGAGTCCGATAGCTGATTTGTAGCTCTGGGCGTTGGCGCTGATTGTCAGGGCTGCCAGTACCAGAATAACAGTCAGTGTTCTTTTCATCATAATATTGTTTTAGTTTGTTTAAAGAAGTGCAAATATATATTTATCCGGCAGATTCAGTAAGGTTATGTTTATTTAAAGAGCAACAGGCTGAGAGCCATCAGGGCCATTCCCGAAACGAGTCCGTATATTGAGAGATGATGTTCACCATATTTTTCCGCTGCAGGAAGAAGCTCATCCAGAGATATGAATACCATTATTCCTGCCACGAATGAGAATAGGACGCCCATTAGGGTATCGGTCATTAGTGGGAGCAGCAGGAGATACCCGACAAGTGCACCCACAGGTTCTGCTATACCGCTGAGGAATGACAGTCTGAATGCTTTTCTTTTACTTCCGGTGGCGTAATATATGGGCACTGATACAGCTATTCCCTCGGGGATGTTGTGAATTGCCACGGCCACCGCAATGGCTATTCCTATCTGCGGGTCTGAAAGTGCGGCAGTGAATGTTGCAAGGCCTTCAGGGAAGTTATGTATTCCTATTGCCAGGGCTGTCATTACACCCATTCGCATCAGTTTTCCGCTTCTCTGTTCTTCTTCGCCCCCCTCAATCTTCTTTAATTCATGCGGGTTTTCCTGGGCAGGGATAAGCTTGTCAATCACACCTATCAGCAGTATGCCGCCAAAGAAGGCTATCACTGCCAGCCACCACCCCTGGCGCAGTCCCATGGCCTCTGTGAGCACCTCCCGCCCCTTGACGAAAATTTCGACGAAGGCAACATAGATCATTACCCCGGCAGAGAAGCCAAGGCTGAGTGTAAGAAATTTGGTGTTCGTCTTTTTTGCGAAAAAAGCGATTGCGCTTCCCACGCCGGTTGAGAGGCCGGCGAACAGGGTCAGCATGAAGGCAAATAAAATCGTGTTGAAGTCCGGGTTCATAACAATCGGGCCATCCTGATGGTCCGTCAAAAATACCAAAATTGGTTATCTTGCAACAGCCAAAGCGATGACAAAATGAAAATTTCTCTTTTTAAAATATCGTACTTCAGGGTTGACGGGGGAGCCATGTTCGGGGTAATTCCGAAGGCACTATGGAACCGCCAGGTACAGGCTGATGAACTGAATACGGTTACTCTTTCTCTCACTTCGATGGTGATTGAGACTGACGGGCGGGTAATCCTGGTGGACGCTGGCTGGGGTGACAAGCAGGATGCGAAGTTTTTCAGGCACGCTTATCTTCATGGCGGCTCAGGCCTTGCAGGAGGGCTGGCAGAATGCGGTTACAGGCCGGGGGATATTACCGATGTAATTATCACCCACCTGCATGCTGATCATTGCGGAGGCTGTTTTGTCAATGCTCCCGGCGGGGGTACAGAACCTTTCTTCTCCAACGCCTTTTACCACATAAGCCGTGAACAGTGGAAGTGGGCAAATGAATCAAACCTGCGTGAGGAAGACGCTTTTCTTCAGGAGAACATCAGACCCTTTGGTGAAAGCGGAAGGCTTAACCTGGTGGAGGAGCCGGGCGATCTTTTTCCAGGAGTGGCAGTAAGGATCTGCTACGG
>CAYYEH010000058.1:0-1476 GCA_964470815.1 uncultured Rikenella sp. | reverse complement strand
TGGTGGAGGAGCCGGGCGATCTTTTTCCAGGAGTGGCAGTAAGGATCTGCTACGGCCATACTCCCGGACTCATTGTACCTGTCATAAGTTACAGGGGGAAGACTCTTGTATATACCGGAGACCTGATTCCCACCATGGCCCACATACCTCTGCTATGGAACATGGCTTATGATCTTCTTCCGCTGGTAACCATTGCTGAAAAGCAGGAGATACTTGAAGATGCGCTGAAGAGCGATCACCTGCTGGTCTTCCAGCATGACCCGCAGTACGAATGCTGCACCGTGACCGAAACACCCAAGGGGATAAGAGCCGGAATAAAGGGGAGGCTTTCAGATTTTATTTAGCTGAGGTGGAGCCTCTGACAACAAGATCGGAGGTGATGACTTTTTTCTGTACAGGGCTGCGTTGATTTTCGATACGTTCAATGAGCAGCTTTGCTGCCATCTGCCCCATTTCGAAACCTTTCTGGTCAACTGATGTAAGCCCGGGGTCTGTAAGTGTTGCTATCTGGCTGTTTGTGAAACCCACAATGGAAATATCCTCCGGTATCCTGAGTCCCTGGCGCTTGACTATCATAAGGGTCTGTGCAGCTGTCAGGTCGTTGACAGCAAAGAAGGCTTCGGGCCTGGGTGTCCGTTTCAGCAATCCGGGAATGATCCTCTCGGCACTCTCAATGTCATCGCATTTGACAATATCTCCCTCTGCGGGAGTGAGCCTGTATTCCTTCATTGCCCTCAGGTAACCCTCGAGCCGTTTACGGGCAATGGCCAGATGAGGCGGGCCCGAGAGATGGATTATCCGCTTTTTGCCCGTCCGGAGCAGGTGATTGACAGCCTTGTATGCTCCTGTCTCATCATCAATGACCACGCTGTCTGTTTCTATCTCTTCCGCCGCACGGTCAAAGAAGACAAGAGGGATGTTCTTTTCCAGGATACTCCTGTAGTGCCTGAAATCGGTGGTGGTTTTCGCCACGGATGCCAGGATACCGTCAACCCGGCTGGCGAGGAGGGTTTTGATGTTTTTAACCTCATGCTCCCACATTTCGTTGCTCTGGCAGAGGATCATGTTGTAGTCGCGCTGGTAAACCACATCCTCTATACCGCTGATAACCGTTGAGAAAAAATAGTGAACCACATCAGGGATTATCACCCCGATTGTTTTGGAGGTTCCGCTTTTAAGGCTGAGTGCAATCGGATTGGGCCTGTAGTTCCACCGTTCGGCAAGTTCATTTACCGCATCACGTGTGGCCTGGCTTATGTCAGGGTGATCCTTCAGCGCCCTGGAAACTGTGGAGGGAGAAATGCCAAGTTCACGGGCGATATCCTTTATTGTGATATTTTCTCTGCTCATTTCACGGGGGCTGTCACCCGTAAAGATAATAATAATCCTGTTGATTTTTCCGGCCTGAAAATTAAGCTTCCCCTCAATTCAAACGTTTGCGGTATCGATTGCGGAAAAAACCTGAAAAAGAGTTGG
>CAYYEH010000057.1:11568-16339 GCA_964470815.1 uncultured Rikenella sp. | reverse complement strand
AAGCAACGCCACATTTTCCACATGAAAAGTATGCGGGAACATGTCAACCGGGGCAATCCGCGCCACATCATAGGCCGCTGAGAGAATCTCAATATCGCGGGCCTGCGTTGCCGGATTGCAGCTGACATATACTATCCTGTCCGCACCTGACCGTAGCATAGAAAGGGTCACATCGGAGTGCATCCCGGCCCTCGGCGGATCGGTGATGATCACATCAGGCCGTCCCCGCCTGGCAAAAAGCTCATCATTGAGAACATCTTTAATGTCACCGGCAATGAATTCCGCATTCGCGATATTGTTGTCCCTGGCATTGACCCGCGCATCGGCAACAGCCTCTTCGATATATTCAATTCCCGTCACCTTCCCCGCCTCTGATGCCACGTAACAGGCTATCGTTCCGGTACCCGTATAAAGGTCGTACACATTCTCTTCACCCTGCAGCTGCGAAAACTTCTTTACGATACCGTACAGCTTTTCCGCCTGTCTGCTGTTTGTCTGGTAGAACGATTTTGGCCCGATCCGGAAACGTAGTCCCTCCATCTTTTCAGAAATGAATTCGCTGCCGCGAAAATGTACCGGCGCCAGGTCTGCAATGCTGTCGTTCTTCTTTGTATTGATTATATACCAGAGCGAAGTGATCTCCGGAAACCTCTCAGCGAGGTGTTCCAGTATCAGTTCCCGCTCTGAAGGGTAACTGTCAGTGGTCACAAGCACCACCATTACCTCACCTGTGGTGGTAATCCGTACGAACATGTTCCTGAGGAAACCCTTGTGCTCCCTGAAATCGTAGAAAGGCAGTCTCCTCTCCAGGGCGTACCTCCTAACCTCATTGCGGATGCTGTCTGAGGGTTCGGTCATCAGGAGGCATTCCTTTATATCCAATACCTTGTCAAAGATGCCGGGAATATGAAAACCAAGGGCGGGACTCATGGGCGAAGTCTTGTCGGCGATAAACCCTTCAGCAGCCATCGTTCCACTGACTGTAATGTCGGCAGCCAACTTTCCCGAAACGGAATCATCGGTCGCTGGTATTTCTGACGAGTAGGCTCCTGGAAAGATTGTATCAGGGTCCGGCTTGCTGAGATCAGGTGCCACAGACGTCCCATCCTCCGTCAAAAGATCATCATTTGCCCCATCCTCCGTCAAAAGACCATCAGGCTGCCCGGAATATGATGCCGGCACTGCTGATTCAATCTCCTCCCGGGTCAGCCATCGCCTTTGCGAGAATGTGAACTCCAGCTTATTCCTGTAACCATAGATCTTTTCAGAACCCAGGATCGGATCAACCTGTCCGATTGTTAAATGACCAATACGAGTCAGGTTGTCCGTTACCTGCTTCGCCTTGTAATACAGTTGCCTTTCATAAGGCAGATGCTGCCAACGACAGCCACCACACACCCCGAAATGCCTGCATGAAGGCTTTTCCCTGTCGGGAGAAGGGCTGACCATGGCCAGCGCCACCCCTTCCATGTAACGTTTCTTCTTTTTTATGACGCGGACATCTATTACGTCGCCGGGAATCATCCCCGGCACAAAGAGAACCATATCACCGACCCTCGCGACAGCATTCCCCTCTGATCCTATATCTTCAATCCTGACGCCCCTGATTATGGGCAACTGCTTCTTCCTTCCCACTCCGTCTTACCTGAAAGTCTTGAAGAATTCATAACCGGCCAGCAATGCCGGAACAGAAGCCTGTGAATGATCAAGCCCCTGCAACGTCACATATACACATGTCAGAGGATTGGCCCCCTCATTGATCATGAGCTGATGCATATTGTCCGACAGGAACGGCATGACATAGGTGTCAGCAGTACCATGCATAAAGAGGACCGGAACTTCGGTGTTCCAAGCCATTATACTATTGCCAGCCAATGCATTGCGAACTCCGTAGTACTTCTGATCCAGGGCAAATCCTGACAAATAGTCCGGGGTGAATAGTCCGGATATGCTTGTGGTCAACTGGCTGTTGATCTGCTCGCCGGAATGTTTACCGTCGAAGAGTCCGGGAATCCTGCCGGCATACGGACTGTTGAAAAGGTCATTCAGATCATTCGGATAGATGTCGTATGTGCTGTAAGCATTTGCAATATATCCCAGGAAGACCGGCATGGGGTACGAGGTCAATCCAAGCACATACTCGTTGAATGACCCAAGGTCATACGGCCCTGCCCCGCAGGATGCGGCTTTTACCGTGAATTCAGACGCATAATCGTTCTCCAGGGCATCAAGCAATGCCAGTGTTGCCCAGCCCCCCTGTGAATAACCAAGGATGTAACACTCATTGGTCACTGAAATATCTTTGGCTACATCCTCGTCAAATTCGGCCACCGCGCGAAGCATATCCACCACAGTACGTACGGTTGACTCCTTGTGAAGGTATGGATGAGCCATATTCTTCGATGCCCCGAAGCCCAGGTAATCTGGCATCACCACTACATACCCCGCCGAAGCGATGTATTCTATCATCTGAAACCCCAGGTTCTGGGGATCAGCCGTAGGAGCTGCTGAATGAAGAGTATTGGTGCCATTTTGAAATGAGAGGATAGGATATGTCCCCGGAGCAGTAGGGGCACAGATCAGTCCCGATGCAATAACCGCCTCACCTTGAAACTCAGTATTGTATGTGACAGAATAGATATTCACCCCGCTGATTACATCAGGGATTATTTCAGCTGCTGCCTGGTACTGGGTGGAAGCCAGAGTCAGTATGTTAATGATGTTTTCCTTTGTTCTCATCATTTCAACCTCGGAAGAGAGGAGATAGATGTTGTCTTCAAAAGGATCAGGCTCATCCCTGCGGCACGACTGCATGAGGAGCAGGGCCAGGCCGAGCAGCAGCAGGGAACGGAGATAAGGTTGGCTTTTCATGACTCTCGGTATTCTCTGCAATATTAACGGAAAAATATCACATGCAGTATCAGGCTGGAGACAACGGGCAAAAGACAGTATTATCCCGCATCCGCCGGCTGGCGGACCGGGAAGGCAATAGTGATAAGCTATTTTGCTTACCTTTGCGGTTTTAAAATCGGGTCAGATGGTTTCCGTCAACAACATATCACTTCTCTTTGGCAGCTTCGCCCTCCTGGATGAGATATCCTTCCTCATCACCAGGCAGGAGCGCATCGGCCTCACGGGCAGGAACGGCGCCGGCAAGTCGACCCTGATGAAGATCATTGCCGGCCTCCAGGAACCAACATCAGGCACCGTTGAACGGCCCCGCGAGCTGACTGTCGGTTACCTCGAGCAGCAGATGAAGGTCTCCGACACAACCACTGTCCTCGAGGAGGCACTTACGGCATTCACCGAACTCAGAAGCCTCGAACGGGAGATCGCCGTTCTGACAAGGGAAATAGAGGAACGTACCGATTACGAAACCGTCAGCTACCACCAGCTTCTGGACCGCATGCATACCGCCGGTGAGCGACACAGCATCCTGGGCGGCAGTGACTATGTGGCACTTACAGGACAAACCCTTAACGGCCTTGGCTTCAGTGCAAGGGAATTTAACCGCCCTACCCGGGAACTAAGCGGCGGTTGGCGCATGCGCGTGGAACTGGCAAAAATCCTGCTCAGAAAACCCGACCTTATACTGCTCGACGAGCCTACAAATCACCTTGATATAGAATCAATCATGTGGCTCGAGGAGTTCCTTGAGACATATCCCGGGGCAGTGGTCCTTGTCTCCCATGACCGCACATTCCTCGACAATGTGACCCGTCGCACCATTGAAATCAGCCTCGGCAAAGTCTATGATTACAGGGTCCCCTATACAAAATATACCCTGCTTCGGCGTGAGCGTCGTGAGCAGCAAAGTGCCGCATACCGCAATCAACAGAAAATGATAGAAGACACTGAACGGTTTATCGAACGGTTCAGATACAAGCCCACCAAGGCGGTTCAGGTACAGAGCAAGATCAAGCAACTTAAAAAGCTGGAACGAATAGAGATCGAAGACGAGGATACATCTGCGATGAATATTCGCTTCTCTCCCGCACCGCGGTCAGGAACAGTGGTGGTAGAGGCTGAGGAAGCCTCGAAGCGATACGGCAGCCACCTGGTGCTCGACAAAATCTCCATGAAAATCGAAAGAAGCGAAAAAGTGGCCTTCGTGGGCCGCAATGGCGAAGGGAAAACAACCCTCGCCAGGATGATACTCGGCCAGATCGACTATGAAGGAACTGTCAGGCGTGGCCACAATGTAGGCATAGGTTACTTCGCCCAGAACCAGGATGAGCTTCTCAATGATGAACTTACTGTATTCGAGACTGTTGACAGGATAGCCGTCGGGGATATCCGCACCCGCCTGCGAGATATCCTCGGAGCCTTCCTGTTCCATGGCGAAGACATAGATAAAAAGGTAAAGGTGCTGTCAGGCGGAGAGCGGTCACGACTGGCAATAGTCCAGTTGCTTCTCGAACCTTATAACCTGCTGCTCCTCGATGAGCCAACAAACCACCTCGACATGCGTTCAAAGGAGATATTAAAACAAGCTCTGATTAAATTTGATGGCACATTAATTGTTGTTTCCCATGACAGGGATTTTCTTGACGGCCTGGTGAACAAGGTCTACGAGTTCCGGCACAGGAAGATAAAAACCCATCTCGGAGGAATAGCAGAGTTCCTGAGAGCCAGAAAGATAGAATCTCTGCGAGAACTGGAGAAGAAGAATCCGGAGTCTGTGGCAAAGTCATCTGCCACAGGTAAATTACGGGTGCCAGGTAAACCGGGGGCAGAAGGTAATAAAGTGGCAACAGGTAAACCGGGGGCA
>CAYYEH010000057.1:9021-11468 GCA_964470815.1 uncultured Rikenella sp. | reverse complement strand
CAGGTAAACCGGGGGCAGAAGGTAATAAAGTGGCAACAGGTAAACCGGGGGCAACACATATTACATGGGCTGAAGACAAACCAGGCAATGGATTAAAGACAGGGCAAGGGGTGAAGTTGGCACCGGGAAAGGAAGCATCAGGAGGGAAAGCAGCAGCGGCAGCCAGAAAAGAGAATGAACGGGTACTCCGCAGGCTGCAGAAACAGGTTGCCCTCACTGAAGAACAGATAACTGTGACCGAAAAAGAGATAACGGACATGAACGGGCAACTTGCCTCCGGTGATCCGGCAGTGGTCAGCGACCCGGCTTTCTTCCGGGTCTATGAAGAAAAGAAACAGAAACTCGAAACACTCATGATAGATTGGGAGAAGGCCCACAATGAGCTGGAGAGTTTCCGGTCAGAATATATGAACAACAATGATACTGTTTGAGAGGAACTACCCGGTCAACGTCTTTAATACGGATCTCACCGGCAGGCTAAGTCCGGGAGCTCTTTTCAGCTTCTTTGAGGACATGGCGGGAAGGCATGCCGCCAAACTCGGATGGGGTCGTGATGACCTGATGGCATCAGGAGGCTACTTCTGGGCGCTGTCGCGAATGATAGTGAGGATATATCGACTCCCGAAAACATGGGACGAGGTCAAACTCAGGACATGGCCAAGAGGAACCGAATCAATCTTCGCCCTGCGTGACCTTGAAATGTATGACGCAGCCGGACAGAAAATCGCCGGAGCCTCTTCATCATGGGTGATAGTTGATTACAACACCCGCAAAGCCCAGCGTCCTGACAGGGCACTTTCAAACCTGAACCACCAGTTCCCCGGCAACAGAGCCACCGAAACCAACGCACGTAAGGTACCACCGCTGCCTGCAGGCGAAAACACACTCACCAGGCTGAAAGTCGAGATTGATGATATTGACATAAACAGGCATGTCAACAATGCACGTTATGTCCACTGGGCAGTCAATTGCTATGACCCTGAATTCATCAGCCGGCACACGCCTGATACCATCGAGGTGAATTACCTCCTTGAGGGGCATCAGGGTGATATGATCAAAATAATATCCGCTCCCTCCAACGGACAGGAGAAGAATTTCATCCACTCAGTTATCCGCGAGAGCGACGGAACAGAGCTTTGCCGTCTGAGAATGAGCTGGAAAACCGGAGGGCAATGAAATCTTTATTAACTTTATGCCATGACAAGCCGTCTAACAAGTAAAATCGGTGCACTCCTTACGGTAGTGGCTACTGCAGTACTAGCCTGGTCCTGCTCCGTGACACAGAACGTGGTTGACACCAAGGATATGTCATATATCTACAATCCCGCAAGGAATGTATACACCCCTTTTATCGCGGTATACAATGAGGATGCCGAAACATCGGTAATAAACATAAGCATCCGCCGGGGTGAGTTCTATTTCAGCGAAGCCAATGTCGCTGGAGTACCAATGGCATCAATGCTCTTTTCCGTCAGACTCTATGACAATACTCTCGGAGGCGTTCTTGCAGATACCGCAACCTATAAATATGATCTGAAACGGGAAGAAATCGGGGGTGAATATGTATTTCGCATCCCTCTTTCAACCCGGGACGGCAATTCATATTCAGCAGAAATTAAGATAATTGACCTCATCAGGCAACGAACACAGCAGACCTTCATCGATTTCGAACGAACGGGCAGATACAGCGGGCTCAACTATAAAATACGAGATCATTTCAGCAACATCGAATTGTACAGTCGCACCATAAAACGTGACCAGTTTATTAATATACTGGCTCCCTCCCTGCAGCCTGACACCCTGTGGCTGTTCTATTACAAGTCAGTTAAGGCCATCCCACCGGCACCCTCCACCATCCTTCCCGAGGTAACTGTAGCTCCCGAGCCGGAAGTCATTGTGCCACTTGTCTATTCAGATACTCTTCCGCTGATGTTTCCGAACGAGGGAATCTACCTCATCTCGGCAGACAGCCTTATCCGGGAGGGGATTGTCCTCTGTAACTTC
Source organism: uncultured Rikenella sp. (assembly GCA_964470815.1). GTDB lineage: Bacteria > Bacteroidota > Bacteroidia > Bacteroidales > VadinHA17 > SR-FBR-E99. The sequence continues at coordinate 9,464 of CAYYEH010000057.1, read as the reverse complement.
GGGCCCGACCACCCGACAATGACCAGGCCTGAGACGATGATACCTCCGCTTGCCTATATTGCCACACCGGAGGAGATGGATGGGATGATGACGGCTGAAAAGCCGAAGGTGGCGCTTGACAATTTCTGGCTTGACCGAACAGGAAGCATTGAGAGATCGAAGGAACTGATAAGAATATATTACAATCGTACCCTGTTTGCCAATTATTACTTCACTTCCTATAAAGCCGGATGGCTGACTGACAGGGGGATGATTTACATACTGTACGGCCCGCCAGACAAGGTATACAAGAGCGCCGAGGGAGAGAGCTGGGGCTTCAGAAAACCTGCTGTCAGAAGCCGTTGGGGATCACGCTATACTCCGGAAGATCAGTACCTGTGGTTCAACTTCCGCAAACAGAAGAATACCTTTTCAGACAACGATTTCGTGCTTAACCGTGCCGG
>CAYYEH010000057.1:0-8921 GCA_964470815.1 uncultured Rikenella sp. | reverse complement strand
AACTTCAATGATGCACAGCGAAAAAGAATTCATCTTCGGCATGCACCCTGTTATGGAAGCCATCAGGGGAGGCAGACAGATTGACCGCGTCCTGGTACGACAGGGCCTTCGCGGAGGCCAATACCATGAGCTGATGCAGTTAGTCAACGAATTTGCCATACCCTGGCAGGTGGTGCCACAGGAGAAGCTCGACTACATCACCCGCAAGAACCACCAGGGAGTGATTGCATGGCTCTCGGCAATCGAATTCCAGAATATCGAAAATATCCTTCCCCGGATCTTCGAAGAGGGAGGCGATCCGCTCCTGCTGATACTTGACGGTGTCAGTGATGTTCGGAATTTCGGAGCCATAGTGCGTTCAGCACTTTGTTTCGGGGCACATGCTGTAATCATACCGGAAAAGAACTCGGCCAGAATATCTGCAGATGCAGTCAAGGCCTCAGCAGGAGCCCTGAGTACCTTTCCCGTCTGCAGGGTAAAGAGTCTGACAAAATGCCTCACCTACCTGAAGGAGTCAGGCCTGAAAGCAATGGCTGCAACCGAAAAGGCTGAAAAGGAGGTCGGCGCTGCCGACATAGATGGACCCCTGGTAATTATTCTCGGGTCAGAAGAGAAGGGGATCAGCCGTGAACTGCTGGGATTGTCAGATATGCAGGTCTCAATCCCTATAACCGGATCAATCGGATCACTGAATGTTTCCGTTTCAGCCGGGATTCTTCTTTATGAAGCAGGCAGGCAGAGGCAGGAAGCCGGAAACAGGCAATAGAGGAGCAAACGCTAAATCCCGGCAAGATATACCGTGTTACCGAATTTTACCGGTAACTGATTGACTGCACGACAGAGGTACAACCGCAGAAGAGTTCCTGACCTCCCGGCCTTCAGACCTCAGACCTTCAGACCTCAGACCTTCAGATTGAGACCCATTGGGTTGAAACCCCGCATAGGGAGTGTCATGGCCCTCAGACTATCAACCCCCTGATCCTGTCATCAAGCTGCTTCTGGTCGGAGGTGAATGAAGCAAGTCCGGCAAGGGTAAGCAATGTATCAATGGCCAGCTCACCAGACAGAATCCTCTCTTTCCATGATGCAAGAACCGGAATCTTTCCTTCTGCCGTTATGCGTTTATTGTCCTCCAGGCTCATTACCGGGAACATATCTCCCAGTCCTGCCTCGTGTGCCATCCTGACAATCTCACTGCCCGATGATGGAAGGTCTTTCCCAAGCCTACGTCCGAGATCAATGAGGTTTTTCGGCACCTCCCACAACTTCTCTATCGCCAGTCCGGCAGCCGTGCCATTGAGGGGCACATCATACCTCTGTGTCAGCCTGCTTTCGAAGAGCCCTGTAAGTGATTTTCTGCCTGCTGCCGCAACCTTGGGAGGAATTGTATAAACATCTGTTCCGGCAAGCAGGTCAAGCTGATTAAAGTTTCTCAAACTCGCTGCTATCTGCCTGGTTATGCTGCCAGTATCCGCCGAGAGTCTTGTTACCCACGACTGCGATGAGAGCACTGCATTTTCACCGGCACCGCTGCCGTCACCAAGCTTGTTGTCAGCAATGAATGCACCAATCCTTCCAAGAAATACATTAAGATAATCAGGCCTGGCCACCAGTGTCACAAGGGCATTCTGCCGCGCACTGAACTCCAGTGTAAAGTTTATGCGTACCCCCTTATCATGAAGCAGCCTTGCTCCTATCAACCCTTCAGGGGTATATGGTACCTTTACGATGAACTGCTCCGGACAGAGCTCCCTGTACCTGAGTCCGTATGATACAATTGCATCTATATCATGTGCCGTGTCAGTATGAAGCTCAACACTTACCATCCCGCCAAACTTTTTCGCCAGGCGAAGGCCATGACGCGAATTGAGGATAAAGGCTATCTCCTTTACCTGCTCTTCAACCGGGAGATGACTGACAAGTTGTAACGCACCCGGTACAAACCCGTCATAGATACCCTTTTGTATCTCATTGTTCAGCAACGTATTATTAGTCGTCAGGGCTGTCATCTCAGCAGTCCAGTTGGCTTCAGCTTCATCCATGTCCCCTGTATCAAGCCAGAGCTCCGTGCCGGTTGAACGGAGCGACTGCCAGAATGGGTCATGCCTTGGTGAAACAGGTTTGTCATCTATGCCTGACTTAATGAAGGCAGTCAGCTTCTCATTGTAAGTTGAACTCATATCTTTTGATTTTGATTTGTTGCATTCATAAACCCCTCCAGATCGCTTCCTGACGGACTCTGGAACAGCTTAAGACCGAACTGGCCCACAACGGCATATGTATAGTCAACTACCGATGACTGCACACTCTCGAAAGGAACCCATGAGTTGATCTTGCTGAAGCAGTATATCTCCACCGGCATACCTGATTCCGTTGGTGGCATGTCACGCACCATCACCGGCATCATTGAATCAATGTGCGGATGGTTCTTAAGATACTCCACCATATAGGACCTGAATGCTCCCAGGTTGGTCACCGAAATGGCCTCGCCTTTCTTAAGTGCCTCAATCTCAGTCCTGTTATCCTGCAGCCATCTCTCCATATAAGGTCGTTTGCTGATAGTATCAACCAGCTCCGGCGTGACAAATGCAATCGAGCGAACATCGATGCGGATCTCGCGCTTGATCCTCCTTACACCCGAATCCTCCATCCCTTTCCAGTTCTGGAACGATTCGGAAATAAGGGCCCAGGTAGGAACCGTCAGGATGGTCTTGTCGAAATTCTCGACCTTTACAGTATAAAGAGTCATATCAATGACAGTTCCGTCAATATTCCTGCCGGGAATCGTAATCCAGTCACCCAGCTTGACCATATTGTTTGTTGACAGCTGAATGCTTGCAACCAGCCCCAGCAGGGTATCCTTGAAGACGACAGCCAGGACGGCAGTTGCCACGCCAAGTCCGGCAAAGACACTTGTGAGTGAAATCCGGAAGAGAACTGAAATCATGGTAAGGATCCCGGCGAAGGTGACCAGTACTTTCAGTATCTGAACGTAAGGCTTTATTGACCTCCCCCTGGAGAGTGGCTGCATCAGCCATACCTGGTGCCATCCTTCTATGAAGGCGGCAATTGTAAGGACTGCATAAAAGATGATATAAAGAGATGCACTCCTGTGGATAAAGACCAGCCAGCCGGGGTTCTCACGGAGCATCCAGCTGGCCAGGTACCAAACAACAACACCAGGGACAATCATCGCAAGCCGTTTGAACATCTTTGTTTCAAGAAAGATGTCATCAAAGGCAGATCGTGTACGCCTGACAATCAGGGTAAATACTCTTATCAGTATTACTTTGGTAAAGTTGTACGAGAGCCAGGCCAAAAGACCCACTGCAGCCACGAGGATCACCGTACCAAGCCATGATACGACTGAAGCAGGCATCCCAAGGCTTGCAAGGAATTCCCGTACTGTCATCACCGGATCAAAGGAACGGAACATGGCGGAGCATTTTATGGCAGTGAAAATACGAATTATCTTTTTTTGTGACTTACGGTTTCGTACCTTTACTTCTCAAAACTGTCAAATCATGAGATCTGTTTTACTATTGTCACTTCTGTTCCTGTCATTGACACTGCATTCACAGATAGTGTTTGATGATTATTTTACCGACCGGACACTGAGGTTTGACTTCATGATGGCCGGTAACAGCGCAACCACAAAAGTCTACCCTGTATCATTCAGGGAAGAGCCTTTCTGGGGAGGATCACTGATCAATCTTACAGACCCTTTCGGTTACGGCAACTTCATGTACGAGGTATTTGATGCATCAACAGGAAAGCTGATCTATTCCCGGGGATTCTGCACCCTTTACCAGGAGTGGCAGACGACAGCCGAGGCAAAGCAGATGGAGCGGGTGTTCCACGAAGTAGCCACCTTCCCGTTCCCGAAGAACAAGGTCAGCTTCGTCCTGAACATCAGGGGACGCGACGGCAAATTCTCAAAACTCTATGAAACCGTCATTGACCCCGCCAGCTATTTCATAACGAGGGAAAAGCCCGATGCCTCGCTGGCATCAAGGATTTACGGCACCGGTGATCCTCATACGTCGCTTGACATCGCATTCATTGCAGAAGGGTATACCAAAGGCGAGATGGAAAAGTTCAGGAATGATGTCAAACGTATGGCCGGATACATCTTTGCCGAAGCCCCATTCGACAAATACCAGGACAGAATTAATATCTGGGCCGTTGAGGCTCCGTCACAGGAGTCAGGCACCGATGTTCCCGGAGAAGGCATCTACGTCAACACGGCCCTCAGCTCCAGCTATTTTACTTTTGATGTGGACCGGTATCTTACCACTCAGGATATACGCAGGGTCAATGATTATGCAGCCGCAGCGCCGCATGACCAGATCATTGTGCTTATCAACAGTGCACGATACGGTGGCGGTGGTGTATACAACTATTACAGCGCCACCACGGCAGATCATCAGCTCACAGCTAAGGTGCTTACGCACGAATTCGGACATGGTTTTGCCGGTCTGGGTGATGAATACTATTCATCCGAGGTTGCCTATGAAGAGTTCTATCCCCTTGACGTGGAACCATGGGAACCGAACATCACCACCAGGGTGAACTTCGATGCGAAATGGAAACACCTGATCGCCAGATCAGTTCCTGTTCCCACTCCAAATGAGAAAAGGTATATTGGCGTTACAGGCCTCTTTGAGGGAGGAGGATATTCTGCCAAAGGCATCTATCGTCCTTCATTCGACTGCCGCATGAAAAGCAACCAGGCAGACTCATTCTGCGAGGTATGCCAGCGGGCCATTGAGGATATGATCCTGTTCTATCTGAAGTAGAGTCAGCAGGCAAGAGGCAATAGGGGCAGTCTCCCGCACCCGCCAGCTTGCGGATGCGGGATAAAACTGTCTATTACCTATTGGCTGTAATTACTACTGGTTATTTCTTCTTCTCTCCCCCCGATGTAGGCGGCTTGGCTATAGAATCACGCATACTGGTATCGGCCTCGATGTTCTTCATCCTGTAGTAATCCATGATGCCGAGGTTGCCGCTCTTGAAAGCTTGAGCCATTGCAAGCGGAATCTCCACTTCGGCCTCTATCACTTTCGCACGTGCTTCCTGTGCCTTGGCTTTCATTTCCTGCTCCAGTGCAACAGCCATGGCCCGACGCTCCTCTGCCTTGGCCTGGGCGATGTTCTTATCGGCATTCGCCTGGTCCATCTGCAGCACAGCGCCAATATTCTTGCCGATGTCAATGTCTGCTATATCTATTGAGAGTATCTCGAAAGCCGTTCCTGCATCAAGTCCCTTTTCAAGGACCGTCTTGCTGATCCTGTCCGGATTCTCAAGCACCTCCTTGTGGCTGTGAGCAGAACCGATTGATGAGACAATTCCTTCACCTACCCTTGCAAGCACTGTCTCCTCGCCGGCACCACCGACAAGCTGCTTGATATTGGCCCTGACGGTCACCCTCGCCTTGGCGATAAGCTGTATACCGTCGCGTGCTACTGCTGTTACCGGGGGAGTGTCAATGACCTTCGGGTTAACCGACATCTGCACTGCCTGGAAGACGTCACGTCCTGCGAGGTCGATGGCTGTTGCCATTTTAAACGAAAGGTCAATATTTGCCTTATTCGCAGAGACAAGCGCATGTACCACCTGTGCCACATGGCCTCCTGCAAGGAAGTGTGCCTCAAGCTCATCACGGTTAAGTTTAAGTCCGGCTTTGTCAGCCTCGATCATGGCGCCTACTATGATTGAAGGAGGAACTTTCCTCCAGCGCATGAAAATCAGCTGCAGAAGGCTGATCCTGACACCCGATACCAGGGCCTGGAACCAGAGTCCGATGGGTATGAAGTAAAGCAGTATCCAGAGCAATATGATTGCTCCTACAATAATTATCACATAAATGCCTAATCCGCTCATATCTATTAATTTATTGGTTTTACTATCAGTTTGTTGTCATCAATCCTTAATACTTCAATATCTATTTTGGGGTCGATGAGAATATCTATTGATTTGGCTTCGAAATACTCCCCGTTTACGAGGACCTTGCCGCCCGGGGCAAGCCGGGTGACGGTGACTCCCCTGTCTCCCGGCCTGACCTTCCCTTCTGCTGCGCCTACAGTGTCTACCTTGCTGTCTATGGCGGTCTTGAGTGCAAGCTTGTTCCATGTGTCAGCCTTGAGCATCAGCACTGTAAGAACAACCATCACCAGGGCAGTTATCCCAAGTACCCAGAAACCTGTTGCGGTACCATGCGAGATAAATGCAAACACCACGCCGGTAACAAGGCACACTGCACCGCCTATGCCGGCAATTGTAATTCCCGGTATGAGCATAAATTCAATTATGAAGAGCAGAAGCCCTAATACAATCAGGAAAATTATAAGCCCTATTGACATTCTGTATATATTAAATCACCACTGTATCAAGTCTTAGCTCCCTGAGTCTTAGGCTCATCTTTTCAAGAGTGACGGCATCAGAAACCTTAATGATGCAGCCTCCTTTTATATGAGTAAGAACAGCACACTGCTCAGCCTGTATTTTATCATGCCCGCATACCTCCACAAGAGAGCTGATGACGTGATCAAAGCTGTTGATATCGTCATTGATGAGCATGAGTGATCTCACGTTCTCCTCGCGTCGGCGGTTATGTTCCGGTTTTGGCTCTCTTTTAGTCATCCGGCATCTTGTTTAACAATTCCCTTGCCGCATCGACAGGTATCTCCTGCATCCCTACATAGGCTGCCACTTTTGCTTCACTGTAGCCGTTGCGTATCAGCAGTGAGACATATTCGTCGGCGCTTTCAAATGTAATAAATTTACCAATGAGAAACACCGTTTCGCCATTACTGTTTTTAATCATCTCGAGTCCGCGCGTGCCGGCAAGCAATTCCAGCTTCTGAATCACCTCCGGTTTTACGGGTTTGCTAATCCGCATCACCTCTGCCCTGAATGAGAGTGTACCCACCGGTACAGGCTGGCCGTTGCTTCTTTCGTTCGCTTCGGAGGCGGTACCTTTTCCGGCCTCGGTTCCGGGACTCGTCTTACCGGCAAAAACCTGTACGGCAGATGTTTTCCCTGCCGTCGATACTGAAGTGCTGATGAAAGGACGTGAGCCCCACTCCTTTTCAAGCAGCGCCGCCCTCTCCATCGATACCTGTGTTCCGTCCATCATCGCAATTATAAAGGCATCGGGGAACCCTGCTTCCCGGGCATAAGGAAGCTCCTTCCGCGCATCGTCAATTCTCCTGAACATGCCTGCATAATAATATACGGCTTCACTTCCCTGCCTCTTTTTCCCGAAGACGGGAAAGAGCCCCCTGAAGAGAGAAGGGGCCACGTTATTCCTGAATGCGCCAATCTGAATAGTATATATCAGTCCGTCAGGCATGACTGGTTCAACAGGAACAGGACTGGCATCACTGTAAGCCTGTGTGTGCGATACGCTGAACAGGCTCAGATGACCTTTCACAGGAGGTTCTTCTGGCAGCACAGGAGTAGTGTCTTTGAATTTACGGAGCTCCTCCTCCAGTGCAAGCAGCAATGAGTCGGCTTCCTGCGGGCGCTCAAGAGCCTCACCCAGCACTTCGAAGGATTCAGCACGAATACCTGCTGTATTACCCCTGACAACCAGCTTTACAGAGGGAGATGACATTTCGTGAGCCGCCGGAATTTTTCCTGAAGTCACAGGAAATGCTTTTTCCTGTGTTGTCACAGGCTCCGTCTCCTTTCCGACAGTCTCAGTAACTGCTTCTTTTTCAACTGCAAAAGGCATCGTTTCCTTTCCTGATGTCACAGGTGGCAAGTCACCTGTTGCTTCCCGGGCCGCTGTTACAGGAGGCTCACTCAACCTGATAGTGCCGGCGCCTGCATTGCATTGATCTATATATCGTTGGAGGTCGTAATCGGCAGAACCTTTTCTTCCGGCCTGCCTTGCGAATCTTGCGTAGGCCTCCTTTGCCTGGCTGAAACTGCCGCTCATCTGCAGTGCCCTTCCGTAATAGAACCACACCTCGTCAGGTACGCTTTTTATGTTCACCGAACTGTTTATTGCGGAAGAGAGGAGCGTTACTGCCCTTTGTATGTCGCGTTCCAGTCTTACCAGGCAGGCGCCGGTATAAAACTGGTAAAGGGGGTCACGCGTATAAAGCAGCAGCAATCCGTTATACTGGTTGTATGCCTTCTCGATATCTCCCCTGTCCCAGGCAGCCTGAGCCTCACCCTTAGTCGGTCTTGCCACAGCATCCTGGGCGTACGCAGGACAGACCAATAAAATGAATAATCCTGTCACCAGACATGCCCTCCTGGCAACCCTGGCTGCCACTTTGGTGTTAATAACTCTGAGTCTTAAATATTTTGTGAAAGATGATAACTTCATACCTTTACCAGTCATAACAAAAATAAGAAAAAGTCATGACCCAGCTTACCACAGGTATGCCGGCTCCGCAGTTCGAGGGCACCGACCAGAACGGGAATACCGTGAAGCTCAGCAGCTTCACCGGCAAAAAAATTGTGCTCTATTTTTATCCGAAGGATGACACTCCTGGATGCACCGCAGAAGCATGCAGCCTGAGAGACAACTATGAGGAGTTGCTGAGGAAGGGATTCGTGGTGCTTGGCGTAAGTCCTGACAGTGAGAAGTCACACCTTAAATTTGCCGGCAAATACAACCTTCCTTTTCCACTCATTACTGATCCGGAGAAGAAGATTATGAACGCCTACGGCGCTTATGGCGAAAAGGTAATGTACGGGAAAAAGGTGACCGGCGTGATTCGCACGACGTTTGTCATTGATGAAAAGGGAGTCATTGAGAAGGTGGTTAAAAAGGTTGACACGAAGGATCATGCCAACCAGATTTTCAAAATGTATGACAATGTCTAACTGCTAAAGAATAAGTAAATGGAAAAAAAAGAGATCAACAAGGAGAAGCTGAAGGCACTTGAGGTGACGCTGGG
>CAYYEH010000056.1:1720-17046 GCA_964470815.1 uncultured Rikenella sp. | reverse complement strand
CGCCGATGGTACTGCAGAGCAAAATGTGGGAGAGTAGGTCGCCGCCGACTTTACAGACAAAACCCCGATTGGAAACAGTCGGGGTTTTTTTGTTGTGTGCCCTCACATACTCTTCTTTACCGTCATTTATCATTTATCTTCTCCGCTTTATTCCACCAGTATGTCATGACTATTGAAATTTATCATAATTTGCAGGTATTTCGCAGCTAATTCTTTTTCTTACAACTTTGGAATCACCAAGGACCAACTGAATAAACATCTTTAAGATTACAGCCATGACCGAAATTCTTGATAGAATTGCAGCATGCGTTGAGAATGGCAAGATCGATGTCAATTCTCCCTACCCGCCAGCGATGAAAGGCCAGGAAGGCGCATTTGAACTCACAAAACATGCTCTTGATCAGGGAATTCCTCCTGCTGTCATAATGGACAATGCCCTCATTCCTGCAATGTCAAGGGTGGGACAGAAATTTTCAAGGAACGAAATCTTCGTGCCACAGATGCTCATGGCAGCAAAAGCGATGAACAGCTCAATGATCCATATCAAACCATATTATATCTCAGGTGAAACAAAACGCAAAGGAACATTCATAATAGGAACTGTCAGGGGTGACCTCCATGATATCGGCAAAAACCTGGTAGCCATGATGATTGAAGGCGCCGGCTGGGAAATTATAGACCTTGGGGTAGATGTGAGCATCGAGAGATATATTGAAGCGGTTGAACAGAAACCGGATGCTGTTGTCGGCCTTTCTGCCCTCCTTACCACCACCATGGAAAATATGCGCAAATGTGTAAGCGAACTCAGGGGCAGATTTGACGGTCTGAAGATACTCGTCGGAGGAGCTCCGGTTACTGCAGATTTCTGCAAAAAAATCGGAGCTGATTTCTACTCTCCTGACCCGCAGGGGGCGGTGGATTACCTCCGGAACCTCGGATAACCGGTGTATCGTGCATGTAACAATAAAACCTCCAACCACAACTCATGAAAACAATTTTGAGAGGCAGAACAAAAGAGGTGGTTATCGATACGGACGGCCCTGTGGTTATAATTGGTGAATGCATCAATCCCACCAGGCGAAGTAGGCTGGTATCATCACTGCAGAAAGAAGATTTCAGCTATATGCTTGAACTGGCAAAATCCCAGATCGATGCAGGTGCAGAAATCCTGGACGTAAATGTAGGATACCCGGGTGTGAATGACGCGGAGCTTTTACCTAAGGCTGTCATAGCCCTGCAGGAGCAGTTTGATATCCCTCTCTGTCTTGATTCACCCAATCCCCTGGCAATAGAAGCTGGACTCAAGGTGGTTAGGGGTAAATGCCTTATCAATTCAGTCAATGCTGAAGAGGCGTCACTACGGAGTCTTTTGCCTCTTGCCCGACAGTATGGGGCAGCCATCATCGGCCTTACTCTTGATAATGAAGGAATCACCCATGAGCCTGAGCAGCGCCTGAAAATTGCTGAAAAAATTATCGACAGAGCCGTCATGGCCGGCATTAAACAGGAGGACGTGATTATTGACCCGATGGCGATGGCCGTCAGTGCTGACCCGAATGCCTGCCGTGTTACCCTCGGGACGATAAGGCTGATACATGACCGGTTGGGTCATAACATAACCCAGGGAGCCAGCAATATATCCTTCGGACTGCCTGCCCGCGATGATATCAACAAGGCCTTCATGGCCATGTCAATATTATATGGACTGACATGCCCCATAGCCAATCCGGAAAAAATAACAGGCCTGGTCAGAGCGGCAGATCTTGTACTGGCAAGAGATGATTTTGCAATCCGGTTTATTGAACACTACCAGTCAAAACAGGTTTGAATATGCGGTTCAGCTATGCCTGGTCTGAGCTTCTGCCAACGGCAGAGGAGCTCGAGGGAGTAATCGGATACACCCCCGGTAGCGCCCCTGAACCACTCATTCATCTCATCGCCGAAGTCAGAAATGAACTTGAATCGCTCGGTCATGCAAAGGCTGAATACCTGGTTTTTAAACAAATCAAATGCGATGACAACAATAAAACAATTGAGATAGAAGGAGTGGTGCTTGATGTCAGGTCAATTATATACAGTCAGTTAAAGAATGCTGAGGAGGTTGCGATCTTTATAGCTACGGCCGGAAATGAGGTGGGAGAAAAAAGCCATATTTCCATGAAGGATGGTGACCTGCTCCGGGGGTATGTTTATGACCTGATCGGTTCAGAGGTTGCCGAGAATGCTGCAGCCAGAATGCAGGCTGAACTTAAGATTTCTTCTGAATCAGACGGAATGAAGATAACAAACAGGTTCAGCCCCGGTTATTGCGGATGGGAGGTGGCTGAGCAGCAAAAACTGTTCAGTTTTTTCAGGGACAATTATTGCGGCGTCACCCTCACGGAGTCATCCCTTATGATCCCGGTCAAATCTGTCAGCGGAATCACAGGCATAGGATCGAGAGTCAAATACAGGGATTATCCGTGTAAAAAGTGCGATGACCTGAATTGCATATACAGGGGTCGAAGGTAAGAAAGTCTCATCGGTTGCCATCTCTGCCCCACCCCTTTGCAGGAAACAAACACTTTGGTTGATTACCATATAACTGAAGCATTTCCTCCACATGCTCCTACGGAAAATATCCGTACATTTATCTCGGCAGTGAGAAATTATTCCTAAAACATAACCCGTATGCTATTACTAGGTATTGACCTCGGCAGCTCATCGGTAAAGGTTTCCGTCGTTGACGGGGCAACCGGCAGGGCCTTATCCACCGCATCCTGGCCTCCTGCAGAGATGGAGATTTCCGCACCTGTCCCCGGGTGGGCAGAACAGGACCCGGAAGAGTGGTGGAAGAACTTTACCCTGGCGCTTGCAGCCTGCCTTGAACCTGTCGGAACAAGGCGGAAGGATATAGGTGCCATCGGGATTTCTTACCAGATGCACGGCCTCGTGGTTGTTGACAAAAACAAAAAGGTACTTCGTCCTTCAATCATCTGGTGTGACAGCAGGGCAGTGGAGATCGGTGCAAAGGCATTTGACAGGCTCGGGAAAGACTTCAGCCTGCACCACCTGCTCAACTCACCAGGGAACTTTACAGCATCAAAACTGGCCTGGGTAAAGGAGAACGAACCATCCATATACAGGTTCATCCATAAGATAATGCTCCCGGGCGATTACCTCGCGATGAGGCTGACCGATGAGATAAAAACCTCCTATACCGGTCTTTCAGAAGGAATCTTCTGGGACTTCATGAGGGGTGAGGTATCAGAAGAATTGCTTGAATACTACGGGATAAATGCTGAACTGCTGGCTGACCCTGTGAAGTCATTTTCAATTCAGGGTGGCCTTACGGCCGGGGTGGCCGGCGAACTAGGCCTAACACCCGGTATACCAGTATCATACAGGGCTGGTGACCAGCCAAACAATGCGCTGTCAGTCAATGTGCTGAAACCCGGCGAGGTAGCTGCCACCGCCGGCACATCAGGAGTCATCTATGGTGTCTCTGACAGAGCACAGTTTGACCCGATGTCACGGATAAATACTTTCCTGCATGTCAATCACACCGAAAGACTGACAAGGCTGGGAGTGCTGTTGTGCATCAACGGAACAGGCATACTGAATTCATGGCTGAAAAAGAACACGGGAGCCGGACTGACATACCCGGATATGAATGACATGGCCTCCGCTGTTAGTCCCGGAAGTGACGGCCTGATGATTCTCCCGTTCGGAAACGGAGCTGAAAGGATGTTCCGTAACAGTGATATCGGGGCTTCAGTACACGGACTCAATTTCAACATTCACCGCCAGGGTCACCTCTATCGTGCCGCACAGGAATCAATAGCCTACTCCTTCCGCTTCGGGCTGGAAATAATGAAGGAGACAGGCATCAACCCCACAGTCATTCGAGCCGGAGAATCAAACTTGTTCCTGAGCAGGGTATTCAGGGATATTCTCTCAAGCCTTACTTCGACCGTGATCACATTGTACAATACCGACGGATCAATCGGCGCAGCCCGCGGGGCAGGTATAGGCTGCGGCTATTACAAGTCCGAAGAAGAGGCATTCAGCGGACTCAAGGTGACCGGAGTAAGCGAACCGGACCAGCGCCTTGCGATGGTATATGACGCTCGGTACCAGGAATGGCTGGATATCCTTGAGAACCTCATCTATTACTAATATCAGAAAACAGGTGTACTGCTGCTCCCGCAAATGAATCACCTGAAAAAGATCAGATATATGGCAAAAAAAATCAAGAGCGAAATTTTCCCCGGAATAGGAAAAATTGTTTATGAAGGCAGGGACTCAAAGAATCCGCTGGCATTTAAATGGTATGATCCCGAGGCCAGGGTGGGAGGAAAGAAGATGAAGGATATTCTTCGCTTCGCGATTGCCTACTGGCATTCATTCTGTGGTGACGGGACAGATACTTTCGGTGCCGGAACCAGGGATTTTCCGTATGGCAGCATGGAGGGTGACGACAGGATTAAAGTCAAGCTTGACATGGCTTTCGAGTTCTTTGAAAAGATTGGTGCTCCGTTCTATTGCTTTCATGATACCGACCTCGTGGGTGACGGATCGGTTTTTGAAATAGAAAAACGCCTCGAGAAGTGGGTGCCGGTCATTAAGGCAAGGCAGAAGGAGACAGGCATGAGACTCCTCTGGGGCACTGCCAACCTCTTCGGCAACCCCCGTTACATGAACGGCGCTGCCACCAATCCTGATTTCAATGTAGTCACAAATGCAGCTGTTCAGCTGAAGAATGCCATTGACGCTACCATTGCGCTGGGCGGGCAGGGTTATGTCTTCTGGGGCGGGCGTGAAGGGTATCTGTCACTACATAATACTAATATGAAGCGCGAGCTTGACCACCTGGCCATGATGCTCACCCTGGCCCGTGATTATGGCCGGAAGAAGGGTTTCAGGGGCACCTTCTACATCGAACCCAAACCGATGGAACCCACAAAGCACCAGTATGACTACGACGCGGCAACGGTAATCGGATTCCTGCGCCGCTACGGTCTTGACAAGGACTTCATGCTCAATGTGGAGGTCAACCATGCCACACTGGCAGGCCACTCGTTCCAGCACGATCTGCAGACGGCAGCTGATGCCGGCATGCTGGGGAGTATTGATGCCAACAGGGGAGACTACCAGAACGGGTGGGACACCGATGAGTTCCCGACAAACATAAACGAGATCACTGAAGCAATGCTGGTCATACTGATGGCAGGCGGTTTCAGGACCGGCGGCATCAATTTTGACGCCCATGTGCGCCGTAACTCCACTGACCCCGAGGATCTCTTCATTGCCCATATCAACGGCATGGATACCTTTGCCCGCGGGCTGGTCATTGCTGACCGCATACTCAGGGAGTCAGACTACCTGAAGATGCGCAAGGCGAGGTATGCTTCGTTTGACAGGGGTGACGGCGCTCTCTATGAGAAAGGCAAACTGACCCTTGAGGATCTTCGCACCCTTGCCATGAATGCAGGCGAGCCGAAGAAGATCAGTGGCAAGCAGGAGCTCTATGAACAACTCATAAACATGTACATCATCTGAGAAGCGATGGCCCTTTTCACTCCCCTGCGCCGCTGGCAGCCTGCATTCCGACCTTTCAGCAGGCAGCCGGCAGGCAGTCGATTGCTTGCCCTGACCGAAAGGATAGTCAAGGGACCCCTTTTCGGCTGCAGGATGTGCGGCAACTGCCTGCTGCAGGAGACAGCGTTCATCTGTCACATGGCATGCCCCAAGGGGCTGCGCAACGGCCCCTGCGGCGGATTGAACAACGGCTACTGTTATGTTGACCCTACCCGCCGCTGTGCCTGGCACCTCATCTATGAGAGGTCACTCCGGATGCACCGTGAACATAAGTTGCTGGAGGTTCTTCCACCGGTAGACTGGGACCGGGCCGGAACCGAGACATGGAGTGAGGTGGTACACACGGCACGAAAGGCAGGTATTAGTACCATCTTCATACCGTCTGCAAGGAAGGGGATGACGCTTGGAGCAGCGCTTGAGGAGAAGGTCTTCAGGCCCATAAGGCAGCCTGACTGGTGGAGGGGTGACTCCGAATATCATCCTCCGGCCGTTACTGAACCGCAGTCGGTGCTGGAGAGAGAACTGCGCAGCGGCCGTTTTGTGATCACCGCCGAGGTGACACCGCCGCTGACGGCCGCCACGGCCAGGCTCCGTGAAAAAATTCTGACGGTCATGCCTTACGTATCGGCTATAAACTTCACCGACGGCTCATCAGCAGTGCCGCGGATGTCAAGTGCAGCCTGCTCGGCCGTGGCAGCCTCACTCGGGGCCGACCCGGTGATGCAGATATCGGCCCGTGACAATACCCGAAACAGCCTCCAGTCACTGGCTGTTGGCGCTAACGCACTGGGAGTGTACAACATACTCTGCCTGTCGGGCGACAGCCCACGGGTCGGCCCCACACCTCGAAGCAACATGAACGTCGTGGATGTTGACTCGGTGCAGATGCTGTGGATACTGAGACGGATGAGGGACGAAGGCATTTACCTCGACGGGCGGGAAATAAAAAACCGGCCAAAACTGTTCCTCGGTGCCGCTCTGGCCCCCTTCGCACAGAATCCTGCCCTGCAGGCTGTCCGCATAAGGAAAAAGGTCAACGCCGGCGCCCAGTTCCTCCAGACCAACCTGGTATTCGACCCTGACAGTCTTGATCCCCTGCTTGAACAACTCGACAGGCTGGAACTGTCCGGAAAGGTCTTCCTGCTGGTGGGTATCAGCCCCCTGAAGTCGCTGTCACTGGCTAAATACCTCAACAGCAACATACCCGGTGTTACGGTCCCTGATGCGACAATGAAGCGGCTGGCTGATGCAGGATCCGGTCTGGAAGAGGAGAGCATCGCCATCACGGCGGAGAATCTGAAACGACTCAGTAAAAAACAGGGAGTAAGCGGCGTTCATATCATGCCACTCGGTTGGGAAGATTCTCTGCCGGTGATAATTAAAAGAGCAACGGATGAAGTTATTCACCTCAAGAGAGCTGGCCAGGGTAACGAATCTTGAAATACCCGGAGGAGTCATCATTTCCAAGGCCCTGATGCAGATTTTCCGGTACAACCGGCTGAACAGGGTATATGTTAGCACCTATGACACTGACCCGGTTGTCTTCATCAACTCTGTCCTGGAGCATCTTGATATCAGGTTTGAGATTCCGGAAAAGGATATTGATAATATTCCTGCAAGCGGACCTTTTATTACTGTCTCCAACCACCCGTTCGGAGGGATAGATGCACTGATCCTCCTGAAGATACTCATGCAGCGGAGAAATGATGTCAGGGTAACGGCCAATTTCCTATTGCGTAACATTGATCCGTTGAAGGATCTTATCGTACCCTTTGAGACTTCCGGGAAGTATGCCGCAAAAAAAGCCTCACTATCCGCCCTTGAGGCGGCAGTCAGTCATGTCAGGAAAGGGCACGGACTGGCTCTCTTCCCCGCAGGGGAGGTTTCTGCATATCAGGCTGAGTCAGGCCTGATAACCGACAGGGAGTGGCAGGAACCGGTTATCAGGGTAATGAAGGCAGCTGAGGTACCGGTGATCCCGGTTTATTTTCATGGTACCAACTCAAGGTGGTTTCATATTCTCGGGCGTATCCACCCATTGCTGGGCACTGCCAGGCTTGGATCAGAATTCATGAATAAGCGGCACAGGGTGATAAGGGTGCGCGCAGGTAAAGCGGTTTCAGTTGCAGAACAGGCAGGGTTCACTGATACTGCCAGGTTCGGACGATATCTGCGTGCGAGGACCTATTCTCTCGGTTCATCACTGGAGGCTAAACCATTTTTTGCAGGTCTGAGGGCCCGCCGTAGTCCCCGTCAGGAACCGGTTGCTCCGCCGGTGGACAGAGAGGCCCTCATCGCAGAAGTGAAAAACATAAGGCATGCCTGTGAACTGTTTACCGCAAAGAATTTTTCTGTCCTCTTTGCATCCACACGGTCAATACCCAACCTGATTAAAGAGATAGGAAGGCTGCGTGAGATAACCTTCAGGGCTGTTGGTGAAGGCACAAACAGGGCAACTGATATTGACGAATATGACTTCTACTATCATCACCTCATTGTATGGGATGATGAAGCAGGAGCCCTGGTAGGTGCATACAGGATAGGAAAGGGTGATGAGATACTCAGCCAGTACGGAATAAAGGGGTTCTATATCAACTCCCTGTTCAGGATTAAAAAATCGTTCCAGCATATGCTCGCTGAGTCACTCGAACTGGGCAGGTCATTCATTGTACAGGATTACCAGAAGAAGGCCATGCCGCTCTTTCTGCTCTGGAAAGGACTGCTGACCGTTTTACTGCAGAATACGGGTTACCGTTATCTCATAGGCCCTGTTAGTATCAGCAACGAGTTCTCTGCATTTTCCAGGTCACTGATAGTGGAGTTTGTCCGTAACAACTTCTTTGACAGGGATATGGCCCGCTATATCAGGCCCCGGAAGAAATTCAGCACCCGGATTGACAGGCGTATTGACAGTGAGATAATTATCTCCTCGGCAGAACGGGATATCAGCAAGGTGGAAAAGGTGGTCAGTGATGTCGATAACGGGTACCGTATTCCGGTGTTGCTTAAAAAATACCTTGAAGTGAATGCACGCATCATTGGCTTCAATGTGGATCCGGATTTCAACAACTGCCTTGACGGTCTGATAATGCTTGATGTCTGCAATCTTCCTGCCGGGTTCGTAAGTGCGCTCTCAAAGGATCAGAATGGCGAAGAGGTAGTCCGGCGTCTGCGGGGCAGTAAGCAGTAGCTGAAGGTCTCACATGTGCCGGTGCGGCGGACCGAAGCGGGACCGGAGTAAAAATATAGTCAGCGATCTCCGGCGTCTGCCCGTAGACAGTCCTGATCAGGGATGGTGATATAATGCAAAGCGGCAGGTTTCAGACCTGCCGCTGCAATTTATCAATTGTATAATGGGGATCAATAGAATTTATACCGCATATCTTTGACCTCCTTTTTGTCGCGGATAGCCTGGTAAGCTTCGTAGGAGGCCCTTATCTGGTAACTGGAGTTCATTCTTTCCTTAACCATTGCCAGGTCTTCGGAAACTGCGGGGGTTGCATCGCTGACCACGAAAAGGTAAACGCCGTTGTTCCCTTCAACCGGTTTTGACAGTTGACCGGGTTCTGAAGCTGATGCTGCCGCAATCAGTGCAGGCTCGATGCCGGCTCCCGGGACCGAGAATGACCTGAAGTTTATCCCGCTTGCATCCTGTATGGATGTGTTGTAGTGTGCTGCGATTTCATTGATGCTCTTCCCTTCAGATTCCAGTTTTTTCATCTCTGCGGCTATTATTGCGGCCTTCTTTTTCTTCGCCAGGATGAATCTTATGTCAGAGGCTACGTCCTCAACCGGCGCGATACCTTCTTCCTGCGCCCTTGAACAGTATGCCACAACGTACATGTCAGGGAGTTCGAACACAGCCTGGCTGCTGTTGTCAAGGACTATGCTTCCTGCTTTGCTGTTCTGGAAGAGAGCCATTACAAGCCCCCTTGACTGCGTCAGGCCCGGCAGTTCCTTCTGGTCAGGCATTACATTCATCGCAAGTTTCTTGTTTAGATTTCCCGCGGCCACTGCCTTATTGAATTTCTCGTATGTGTCATTGGTGCCCGCGAACTGGGATGCCTCCGCATAAATACGCTGTGTGGTTGCGCTGCTGGGTATAACCATCCTGTCGACAACGCCGATATCATATTTCTTTACCTTCCGGCTCTGATCCAGGATCTTGATAATGTGGATCCCAAATGTCGTCTCGGCGGTAACAAGGTCTCCCTTGTTATTTCCGAAGCATGCGTTATTGAAAGGAAGGACCATCATCCCCTCGCTGAACCATCCAAGGTCGCCTCCTATCTGTGCTGAGCCCTGGTCATCGGAGTTTGCCATGGCCAGTACGCTGAAGTCAATTCCTGACCTGATGAGAGCCATCAGGCTGTCGGCTTCTGCCCTGGCCTGTAACATGCTCCTTGCTGCGTTGGGGGAGAGGAGAATGTGGGCGGCTCTGACTGAGTCAGGACGCTCGGCTATGTCAACTATACGTGCAATCTTGTAGGCTCCGTCCTCGAAGTAAGGCCCGATGACTGATGATCTGTCACCTGATTCCGCCAGTGGACGAAGAGTCTCGGGAAGATCCCTGAGAGGCCTGTAGAAACCTGTGTGACGGGTGTCAGCCGTCAGGTTGATGTACTGAACAAGGTCAGTGGCAGAGGCAAAGTGATCCACCTCGCCGGTGGCCCACCTCTCCGTCTCCTTCATGTCTGAGTCGGAAGGGGCGATGTCAAACACGATATATTCCATATCCCTTGTGGCACCCCTCTTGTAATTTTCCTTGTGTTTCCCGTAATAGTCGCGGATCTCATCCGAACTCACGCTGACTGCACTGTCAGGAATGGCTGCATAGTTGCGGACCATAAAACTGAAGTTAACGGTGTTGGCTGCAAGGCTGTTTTCAAATTCTGACTGTCTGCCGGTTACATAGAGGCCCTTTGACATCAGGTTAACCAGCTTCGTGTTTAGCCTGTCATTGATTATCTGGTCTTCAAAGAAGAGCCAGTACTTTTTGGTGTTCTCGTCAGTTTCAGTAGCCTTCAGAAAATTAACCAGGAATGACGCATTGAATGCACCGGTGGAAGGATCGGTAAAAAGCTGCCTTACTATCGGGTGAGGATTGTCACCGAAGACGAGCATCTCCACCTCCTCAGGGCTGACCCCAAGGCCGGTCTGCTTATAGGTCTTGCCCATCAGCTTTTCGGAGAGCAACTGCTGCCATACCTGTTCCCTGAGGCTCTGCATCATCTCCTCATTAACCTCGGTTGACCCTGACATCTTGTAGATGTCAACAAGATCCTGAACCCTGGCTTCAAAGTCCTGGTATGAAACAGACTCCCCGTCTATCCGGGCAAGCTGGTAATATTTGTCTGCGCTACGGCGCTGTGCGGTATTGTTCCCGAAAAAATCACTTACTACAAAGAGAAGCAGCGAGACGCCGATCACAATTGCCACAAGCGGTCCCGCCTTCTCCCTCAGGTTCTGAAGTATTGCCATCTGAATACTAATTAAATAATGAATTTACCTCTTGAAAAATACAGGCGACAAATATAACAAAATTCAGTTAAACAAAAGGATGCACCATCTTCTCATTTTATTTAACTTCCGGGAAATATGATAATTCTCATTTTTGAATTATATCGCTCAGTAAGTTAATATATTGGAAAAGTAAAAAAAATGGTGAAGATATGTCCAGGAATCTGAGAGGCCTTTCTTCGAGGAGAGGCTTTGCCGACAGCTTGTACGAAAGAATTGCAGGGGCATCCGGCCACGGAAACCATCCGGATGATGAAAAGCTCATGGCAATAGCTGATGAGTTTATGACAGGCAGTGCCGCGGTGCTGAGTGCAGCTTCCTTCTACGATTTTCTGCAACCTGCCCATGCAGGTAAAAAGGTATACATGTGTGACGGCACAGCATGCCTCACATCCGGTAAAATCCCGGAGGTAAGGAGCAGCCTGCAGAAGAAATACCATGATCATGAGATAGGTACCATGACCTGCCTGGGGCATTGTCACTCAAACAACGCTTTCCTTGTCAACGGGGAGATACGTCTTTGCGGCAGTGATGCCAACCCTTCGGAGATGAGAGTAAGTTCCAATGCTGAAATGCCGGCGATGCTTACTCCTACAGGTGATGTCGCAGAGTATTATTCACTTGCCCGGAGATTGACAGGTGATACAGATACAGCGCTTCGGGAACTGGAAATATCTGGACTGAGGGGAAGAGGAGGGGCTGGTTTCCCCTTTCACATTAAGGTGAGGTCATCACGTGATGCCAGTGCCGACAGGAAATATGTAGTCTGCAACGGAGATGAGGGTGACCCCGGGGCCTTCTCCGACAAATGGTTGCTGGAGGAACGCCCTCATGCGGTGCTTTTTGGCATGCTTATGACGGGGATTATCACGGGAGCTGATACCGGAGTGGTATACATCAGGGGAGAGTATCCGCTTGCAGTCAGAAGGGTGAGGGACGCCGTGAACCAGCTTGAGGCGGCAGGTATAGCTGCAGGGAAGGAAGGTGATCACCTCTCCCGGTTCCGTTTTCATGTGATCGAAGGATCCGGAGCCTATATCTGCGGTGAAGAGACCTCATTGCTGAACTCCCTTGAGGGTCTGAGGCCTGAGGTGCGTACCCGCCCGCCGTTCCCGGCGGTTTACGGACTCTTCGGCAAACCGACGGTACTGAGCAATGTGGAGACCTTTGCAAATATTCATTACATCCTCGAAGAGGGAGGTGCAACGTGGGCTGCCATGGGTACTGAGAAATCACCCGGAACAAAGCTCGTTTCCCTCGATGGAGCATTCAATAAACCAGGGCTACTGGAAGTCAGGATGGGCACGCCGATGCGAACAGTAATAAATGAACTCGGAGGCGGGATGCGTTACCCGGTAAAGGCATTCCAGGTGGGAGGTCCGCTTGGAGGTCTGGTGCCTGCTTCGCGTATGGACGATCTCACCCTGGACTTTGAGTCATTCGCCCGTGAAGGTTTCCTGCTGGGTCACGCCGGGATAGTTTCTGTTCCGGAAGACTTTCCGGTCATCAGGCTCCTGGAGCACCTCTTCGAATTCACAAAGAAGGAGTCGTGTGGCAAGTGCTTCCCATGCAGGCTGGGCTCGGCACGCGGTCTTGACCTGCTCACAATTGCCGCCGGCAGGGGTCAGAGGATTGACCGGCAGCTCTTCGATGACCTCCTTGAGACCATGCAGCTCGGGTCACTCTGTGCGCTCGGGGGCGGACTTCCGCTGCCGGTTAAGAATGCACTTCAGTATTTCAGTGATGAACTGAAGGATTATTTCATATCGATGGAGGCATAGTCATGGAGAAGATTGCATTCATAGACAACATTCCCTTCACCATTGAAGAGGGTGAGACAATACTGCAGTTCGTGCGAAGACATATGGGGATTGAAGTGATACCTACACTCTGCCAGGCTGATAATCTTGAGAACTATGGCTCATGCCGTGTCTGTTCGGTGGATGTGGCCCTGAAGGAGAACGGGCCGGGCAGGGTGATGGCATCATGTCATACACCTGTCGCAGCCGGATACTATATCTATCCCTCTACGGAGAAAATCAGGAGACTCCGGAAGAACATCCTTGAGCTGGTTCTCTCAGAGTACCCTCCTGAGAGGCTCATACCGGAACCGGGAATGCTCCCCACTGAGTTCCAGTCGGTGGTGGCGGCAGCCGGTACCCCGGAAGTGCGCTACCCCCGTAAGGTCACATTCCATGAGAAGGACAATAGCCGGCCATATGTATGGTCAGACCTTACAGAGTGCATCAAGTGTTATCGTTGCGTAAGAGCCTGTGATGAACTTCAGGCGGAGCATGTCCTCGGCATCTTCGGCAGGGGAGGCGATAGCCGTATAATCAAAGGCTTTGACCGGTCATTCCGCGACTCTCCGTGCGTTTCATGCGGTGCGTGCGTTCAGACATGCCCGACAAACGCACTACATGACCGCTACTCCGTCAAGACACTGAAGGCCGACAGGGTTGTCCGTACAACCTGCACCTATTGCGGCGTGGGATGCAACCTCGACGTGAAGGTCATTGAAGGAGAGGTGAGGGGTATTGAGGCTCCGCTCGACGGGGCCACGAACAGGGGGCATACATGCCTGAAAGGGAGGTATGCCTTTGAATTCTATAACCATCCTGACAGACTGCGCTCACCTATGGTCAGAAAGAACGGCAAACTGACGGAGGTGTCCTGGGATGAGGCCTATGACTATACTGCAGGAAGATTCAGGGAAATCAGGGGGAAATACGGCCCTGACGCACTGGCCGGTATCTCCTCTGCCAGATGTACCAATGAAGAGAACTACCTGATGCAGAAGTTCTTCAGGATAGTAATAGGAACAAACAACATTGACGGCTGTGCCAGGGTGTGCCATGCTCCTACGGCAATGGGCATGCAATGGGCTTACGGTACCGGCGCAGCGACAAATTCAGTGGATGAGATCTACAAGACCGGTTGTATTCTTATCATAGGCGCAAACCCCTCGTCAGCCCACCCTGTAACCGGAGCTCGTATAAGGTCAGTTGTGGAGTCAGGAACACCCCTTATTGTGATTGACCCGCTGAAAATTGAGATAGCCCGCCTGGCAAAACACCATCTTCAGATCAACCCCGGAACAAATGTGGCAGTGCTCAACCTCTTCGCCTGGTACCTGCTTAAGGAGGGGTTTATTGATGAGGAGTTCATTTCCGGCCGGACCGAAGGGTGGGATGGTTTCAGGAGTTATCTGGAAAAACTTGATGTTGATGATCTTGAGAGGATATGTGGTGTGGACCGTGAACTGGTGAGGGCGGCTGCCATTGAATACGGCTCTGCAACGTCAGCCATGGAGTTTCACGGACTTGGCGTAACCGAGCACTGGCAGGCTACGAAGGCGATAACCCTGATCTCAAACATCGCCATGATGACAGGAAATATAGGAAGAGCAGGAACAGGTGTCAACCCGCTTCGCGGTCAGAATAACGTGCAGGGTGCGGCCGATATGGGTGTTCAGCCTCACCAGGGTGCCGGTTATCTCGATGTGACCAACCCGGCTGACATTGCACTGTATAATGCCTATTACGGGGCAGAACACCCCTCCAAAGTGGGCTATCGCATCCCTGAGATGTTCGTCGCTGCCTCCAGAGGTGACCTGAAGGCACTGTGGATAATGGGAGAAGATATACTCCAGACCGACCCCAACACCTGCCATGTAAGAAGCTCACTGCAGGGTCTTGAGCTGCTTGTGGTGCAGGAACTGTTCATGACCGAGACGGCACGGATAGCCGATGTCATCTTCCCTGCTTCGTCATTCCTTGAAAAGGAGGGCACTTTCACCAACGGTGAGCGAAGGATACAGAAGGTTCAGCAGGTTGTGGAGCCTCTTGAAGGGACAAAGCCGGACGGGCAAATTGTGGTGGATATGATGAACCGGATGGGGTACCCGCAAAAGGGATATACCGCTGACATAATACTGAAGGAGATATCCGGAATTGTGCCTTTCTTTAAAGGTGTTAGATGGGATGAGCTGGGCAACAACGGTAAGCAATGGCCCGTGAAGGAAGACGGGACCGACACCAGGATACTCCATACAGAGACCTTCAAGCGAGGACCGGGCAGATTCCATTCGTGGGATTATGATATCTCTCCGGAACTGGATGAAAATGCGGAACGATTCCCCTATATACTTACCACGGGAAGGTTGCTGGAGCATTACAACAGCGGCACAATGACGCGCCGGACACCAAACAGGGAGATTGTCACCG
>CAYYEH010000056.1:0-1620 GCA_964470815.1 uncultured Rikenella sp. | reverse complement strand
CATTACAACAGCGGCACAATGACGCGCCGGACACCAAACAGGGAGATTGTCACCGGCGATGTGTTGTTTGTCCACCCGGCTGATGCGGAGAAAAAGGGGATTGTCTCCGGAGATTTCGCAAGGATCTTCTCCGCACGAGGCATCACAACCATGAAGGTAAAGGTTACTGATGTGGTTAAACCCGGTGTGATTTACACTACATTCCATTTCCCCGAAGCTGCCATAAATTTCCTTACCAGCGGCATAGGCGACGAGTTCACACTTACCCCGGAGTATAAGGTTGTGGCCGTCGATTTTGAAAAATCGCTTTACGGGATCTTTACACGTGCCGAATGCAGGACGGATATGAAAAAATAATAAAATAATGAAAACATCCCCCTCAAAACAGGGGGTCTGTCAATAAAAAAGCATAAAATATCAAAAAATACCCCCAAAAAATAGGGGGCGAATTCTGAAATGATCTATTTTTGAAAAAAAATCAGATCATGGCAGAATTACGTTTCAGTGCATTGAAGGAGCTATTCAGCAGAGAGCCTGTTGAAGTTGATGTTCCGTCGGAACCGGTTTCCACTTATTTTTCAGAGAGTGTTTTTGACAAGCGCAAGATGGAGCGCTACCTGAGCCGTGAGGCTTACCGGGCGGTGATGACCGCCATTGATGAAGGTACACCCATCAACCGCCAGATAGCTGACCAGGTTGCCACAGGAATGCAGGCCTGGGCTATGGAAAAGGGTGCAACCCACTTCACCCATTGGTTTCATCCGCTCACCGATGCTACTGCCGAGAAGCATGACTCCTTTGTCGGCAGAGGTGAGATGGGGTCAATCATCGAGATCTTCTCCGGTGAGGTGTTGGTACAGCAGGAGCCTGACGCCTCCAGTTTCCCCAGCGGAGGAATAAGGAATACCTTTGAAGCAAGGGGTTATACCGCATGGGATGTCTCCTCCCCGGCATTCATCGTGGGTAATACCCTCTGTATCCCGACGGTCTTCGTCTCATATACCGGTGAGGCACTCGATTACAAGACGCCTCTGTTACGTTCACTGGCCGCGCTCGACAAGGCTGCCGTGGAAGTCTGCCAGCTGTTCGACAAGGATGTCAAAAAGGTTATTGCCACTCTTGGCTGGGAACAGGAGTATTTCCTGATAGATGAGGCCCTCTACTATGCCCGTCCTGACCTTATGCTTACTGACCGCACACTGATGGGCCATCCTTCGTCGAAGGACCAGCAGCTCTCTGACCATTACTTCGGGTCTATACCTGAGAGGGTAAAGGCATTCATGAAGGAGTTTGAATACGAAGCCTACAAGCTCGGCATACCGGTTAAAACCCGCCATAACGAGGTTGCACCCAACCAGTTTGAATGTGCCCCGGTATTCGAGGAAGCTAACCTTGCGGTAGATCATAACCAGCTGATAATGGATGTAATGCGCAGGGTGGCAAGGAAACACAAGTTCAGGGTCCTGTTCCATGAGAAACCCTTCGCTGAGGTTAACGGCTCGGGTAAGCACAACAACTGGTCAATGATGACAGATACCGGGGTCAATCTCCTCTCACCGGGTAAAAACCCGAAGACGAATATGCAGTTCCTTACTTTCCTTGTCAATGTGGTCAAGGCCG
>CAYYEH010000055.1:0-17319 GCA_964470815.1 uncultured Rikenella sp. | reverse complement strand
CGGCAACGGGGTCGGTGTACAAACTTTTCCGGCAACGGGGTCGGTGTACAAACTTCTACGGCATGGGACCTGTTAAGGGTCAGATCACGAATTTGCATCATTTTCCCTGTATTCCAGTATATCACCCGGCTGGCAGTCGAGTGCCTTGCAGATTGCCTCCAGGGTGGAAAACCTGACTGCTTTTGCTTTTCCGGTTTTCAATATGGATAGATTCGACAGGGTTAAATCGACTCTTTCTGACAGCTCATTAAGCGACATCTTGCGTCTGGCCATCATTACATCGAGGTTTACAATGATTGGCATCTCTTAAACGGTTAAATCGTTTTCGTCCTGCAGTTCTACCCCTCTTGCAAAAATTACTGCAATCACATAGAGTACTGCTGCCATTAAGATATATGCTCTGCTGTCTGCCCAGTACGGAGAGAGAGGAGCAGTATCAAATCCCTGATGTGACAGACTGCGGGTGACCTCCCGGGCTATATAACTGATAATGCCTACAGAAACAGTTATATAACTGATCTTTGTTATATGGCCGGAAACAAAACTGCTAAACGGCTTCGCCAGATCAAGCTTGCTCAGAAGCCTGATTACCACATAGAACAGATATGCCTTCAGTCCTGATATGAACAGAATAAAACTGTACACCCCAAAATAAACCCACCTGTTCACACTGTAAATCTGGCTCAGGTCAAGCTTCTGATAAAGGTTTTTAACGACCTCGGGTTTGAAGAGGCTGTAGATGAAATTGACCAACAGGGCTCCTGCTTCAATGCACAGGGCAACAAAGATGATCCAGGCAACAATCTGTAAACCCAGGAAAACGTAGTTATCTCTTTTCGCCATAATTGATATAAGTTTTAATTACGGCTCAAAAATAACAATTATTTATTGTTATACAATAATTATTTATTTATTTTCAACTTTTATTTATTGTCAAACCGGGCACAACTCAACCTGTTCAGCTCAGGTACCGGTCACATAGAACCATCGTTGTCCTCTGGTCAGGGAGAATAGCCGGACGGGTTGATTCATGAATTTACTTTACTCTATGATAATATCATATTTGCCTAAAAGACCATGCAGACCACCGGCGGAAAACCTGGTCTTCTTAAGCCTGTTTCTCTCAGGGTCCAGTGTATAGTTTACAGCAGTAAGGAAATCAACCTTTTCAAGGTTTGTGTTGTCAAATAAAGCACCGTTCAGGTCACAGTCCGGAAATGAGGAGCCTGTCAGATCACATTCGGAGAAGTCAACTTCTGTCAGATTTGATCCCCTGAATGAAGTTCCTGGTATTTTCATCTGAAAAAAGGAGGAGTGACCAAGAGTGCATTTACTGAAACTGAATGAGACACCAAACTCATTGCAATCCTCAAAATGAAGCCCGAGCATCTTGCAGTCAAGAAATTTCACATCCCGGAAAGTTGTGGCGGTAAGTTTAGCGAGGCTTATATTGCAATAGCTGAATTCACAGTCAGTAAAAACACAATCGGAGAGATTGCATTCAGAAAAGTCACAGCCGCTGAACCTGCAGTTCTCGTATTCCCCCCTTTTCAATGGCTTCTCCCTGAATGTAAGGTTATTGAATTCCCGGTCAACGAAATACGATAGTTTCATATATTGCAGGTATAATGGTTTTGCTTTTATCCCGGCTTTCAAATATCATGTTTACTCCCCGTTCAGTCAATCCGGTTATCTGTCCGGGACTGGTGCTGTTTCCTGCTAAAACAACTTTCCCGGGTCTCTCAGGCTCAGGGATGAGAATATTGTCTTTGAATCAGGTGCGCAGTATCTTTTCCATCCTTCTGCCCTGTGCCAGCTCATCAACCAGTTTGTCAAGGTACCTCACCTGGCGGGTAAGATGATCTTCGATTTCCTCAATCCGGTATCCGCAGATCACACCTTTGATAAGAGGTGCATTGTGGTGCAGTGATGCCTTCTGAAAGAATGTCTCAAATGTGACATTCTCATCAATCAGTTCCTGCAGTTTACTGTCATCAAATCCTGTTAACCATTCTATAACCTGGTGCAGTTCTTCCTTTGTTCTGCCTTTCTTCTGCACCTTTGCCAGGTACATCGGGTAGACGGAGGAGAATGTCATTCCTGCTATTCGCTGTTGCTGGGTTTCCATAGTTAAAAATAGTGTTTATTTCAAGAACTCTTTCTGCCATACCACCCGGAAATCATGAAAGCCTGGAAAAAGCGGACCGGCATTCTGATGCCACTTTGAATAAGGAGATTTTCCGTTTCGCCAGGAGTGTTCACTGACAGGATCTCGCGAAGAACCCGGGGCATTTCAGTAAGTGATTCCCGGGTTGCACCCATCATCAACTGAACTGCTTCCCAGTTGTTTAACATTGACGGACATTGAGGCGAATTCAGATCATAACTTATCTCTGTGTTGACCAGGATACCATTTTCACACAAACGGGCACAGATTGACTGATAGAAACTCATTCTCTCTTTGCGCTTCAGGAAGTGAGCAACAAGAAGACTTAATGCTGCATCGAAGTTTTCGGCCAGTGGCAGGTCATTAACATATCCCTGAATGAGCTCAGTGCGATCCAGAACCCCTGCACTCCGGAGTTTATCGCGGCATACGTCAAGCATTCCGGGAGAGGGATCAACCCCCACGAATGTCCATTCCGGAAATACTGATGAAAGGGAAAGGATCTCATTGCCGGTCCCGACTCCGACACAGAGAACGCGTGCACGCTCCGGAGCATCCTTTAAAATGAGGCGGATAAGCAAATGCATGCAATCGGCAACCGGTGCCAGCGGCCGGTTGTGTTCATCATACGCTCCCGCATTCCTTGTGAAATGATCGATTAGTGAAGAGCTGTCATTCATTGTGAATAGAACTTAAGTTGGCTGATTGTGCTCCGGACCCGGACCTTCTTACCTGGCTCCTATCATTTAACAATTGAAATCTTCGTCCTGTTTAAAACGCCGACCAGGAATCAGTTTCCGACTCATAAATAAGTGAAACTCAGCAGTTGTTCCATATTCAGTGTCATCCATTCCTCAAGACCCTGCGCACCCAGGTGACTCGCCAGCAAAAGTTGCCGGTTCTCTAATAGTCCAGGGCTAGAATCCTCCCCTTCGTGAAGCTGAAAAACTTGTCCTTCTGTGCAGCCTGTACGCCATCCATCAGGTCCTCAGGCTTGAACCCTGCAATATTCAGACATGTAGGGCATGCATAAACCCCGACATTCATCTCTGCAAGTTTCTTAATGTAAGTGTGAGCAGATTCAAAGTCGGCGAACTTAATATCCTCAGCCCCCTTCACCAGCAAGTTAACGGCATGAATGTCCATATACACTATCACATCCTTGTCCTCTGCCATCATTGTGGCCATTTTCAAAGGCATAAGTACACGGTGCGGATCATCATAACACTGGGTAATGTGGATAAAAACACCGTCTCTGACTTCAGAGGGGGTTGCGGCAGCACCCGTTGTGGTCTCCCTGTTGCCCTGGCAGCCGGCAAGGGCCAGCACGGCGAGGATGATAAGAAGGCTGGTTGTTTTCATGTTTCCTGATCTTTAGGATTATTTAAAAAACATCTCGCTGAATGGCAAATTTATAGTCTCATTGGTAACTATCATGCAATCTGAGTTTTTCCCTGGTTCTCTGATACCATTTCGCCAGCTCCTCTGCATCCTGTCCCAGCCTGGTCTCCTTTCTGAACTCATTGAATTCATCTGTGAGTGCAGTCATTGAATTATTGTACTTTTCCTGGAAAACAGCGCCGGGGTCACCGCCGGGAGTCAGTTCAGACAACTCCTTCTTCAGCGCTCTTGCGTGCAGTTCATATAGGTCAAACATCACCTGGAAATACTGCAATCCCTGGTCAGTCTTTGCTTTCGGGGTAATCCACGACTTGGTCCTGTCAAAAACGGCAATTACCTTATAGGTTGTCTTCGCGAATGCGTCAGGACGCTCATAATTAGCCAGGTTCATGCAAAATGCCTCACCATGGAACCCGGTATAATCGAGTGGTTCGCCCCGGAAATCATCCCATGAAAGTTTACGGTTCTCATTCCAGTGAAGCGTATCATTGGGAAGATTTGACTGGGCAAAAACCTGGCAGGCAAGAATCAGTCCTGCAATGGTTATTGAAATTCTCATAGGGCAATTTTTATAAGAATGTGCCGTCGGGGTTATACAAATTTAAAAACTAAATTGCATTAATCCCCGGTAAACTTAACCTGCCGGATAAAAAAGTCCTGCTTCGGGTCCCAGAGGCAAACCCAGGATAATCCAGAGAATCAGCAAAAGTGTCCATGCTATGAAGAACACAAATGAATATGGAAGCATGGTTCCGATCAGGCTTCCGATGCCTGCTTTCGGATCGTATTTCTGGTAGTAGACGATGATCAGTGCAAAGAAACTCATCATAGGTGAGATGATATTGGTAACGCTGTCACCCACGCGGAACACTGCCTGGGTAAGTTCGGGAGAATAACCCAGCAGCATGAACATCGGGATAAATACCGGTCCGAGGATAGCCCACTTCGCGGATGCGCTGCCCATGAACAGATTGATGAATCCGCTGAAGACAACGAACAGGATTACCAGAGGGATCAGGCCGATATCCATGTTCTGAAGGAGATGGGCCCCCTTGACTGCCAGGATCAGCCCGAGATTGCTCCATTTGAACCATGCAACAAACTGCGATGCAAAAAAACAAGTATGAGAAACGAGACGAGACCTTTGAAACTGGAGTTCATCCCGTTTATGACATCGCCATGTTTCCTGAAGGTTTTAGTTGTATAACCGAATACTATTCCGCAACTGACTGCCACCAGGAAAAGAACGGCAATAAATCCCTTCAGCAGCGGGGAGTGAAGTACGGAGTTATCCTCTCCGCGAAGAAAGCCGTGATCAGGTATCAGCCCGGCAGCAAAAAGGATTATCCACAGAAGAAGGGTGACCAACACCCGCTTCAGTCCTTTCTTTTCTTCAGGTGTGAGTTTCGTGATGGGTTCCGACTTTACATCGCCGGTATACTTTCCCAGACGTGGCTCAACAAACGCATTATTGACCCAGGTACCGGCTATGGTGATCACGATGGTGGAGGCTGCCATGAAATAATAATTCGCCGTGGGCATCACGTAGTACTGCGGATCGATTATCCTTGCCGCCTCGGTGGAGAGCCCTCCCAGCAGCGGGTCAATGGTGCCGATCAGCAGGTTGGCGCTGAAACCTCCGCTGACGCCGGCAAAGGCTGCTGACATCCCCGCAACGGGATGACGGCCGAGAGAGTGGAAAATGACTCCTGCCATGGGGATAATGACCAGGTACCCCAGATCGGAGGCTATATTGGACATGATACCTGAAAACACTATGATGAAGGTGACCCAATGACGGGGAGCCCTTATCAGTAGAGCATTTATGGCAGATTTTATAAGTCCGCTGCTTTCGGCCACGCCTATTCCCAGCATGGCCACCATGACTATTCCCAGGGGGGCAAAACCAACATAATTCTCGACCATGCCAAGAAGGATCCGATGCAATCCTTCTACAGAGACCAGGTTGATGACCGTTATGGTTTCTCCGTTTGCAGGGTTTATACCATTCCAGTTCAGCAGGTAGCCTATCAAGGAAACGACAAGCACCAGAAGTGCCAGGATGCCAAACAGTGCTGCCGGATGAGGAAGTGCATTCCCTCCCCTCTCAACTATGCTGATGAACCTGTTTAATGAGTTATTGAGTATTCTCTTCATACACTCCTGTTTTGATATCCAGTTTCAAACACCGCTGTTCAGTAATCCCCGGATGTGGTTCTTTATCCGGAGGAAACGACCTGATGTTTTACTGCCAAAATATCAATTTTTGTGAATCGGGGTGCTATAGATGAATATATTATGCCCGGCGATCCTGAAAATTATTCAAGAACCGTGTCACCGGGCAAGGGTTCTTAACCCGAAGCCCATGCGGAATGTAAGGTTCTGATCGAGGTAAGGATTGCCGAATACCCAACCCCCGGTTTTATAGGAAAGGTCTGCCATGATTGAGAATCGCTTCGTTACATCAAGCCGGGGCTGCACTCCGACGGCCATCCCGGGGGCGGGTATGTAAGCGGCAAACATCTGATCCTTCGGCTGAAGCCACCCTGACAGACTGATGCCTGCGTTGAACCGCGCATTCCCATTCCGGAAAATATCATGGCAGGTTACATCGATTGACGGAAGAGTCAGGCTCCTGCTCCTGTTGATCCCCAGGGTTACCATCAACTGTCGCGAATTGAAATCAAAGAAAAAGTCGCCTCCGGCGTAGTAACCAAAGGAGGTGGGTATGCTTCGCAAAGCGAAATTGAAAAAAAATCCCGGCCTGAGCTGTATCCTGTTGATTCCGATCATAAACGGAGAGATGAAATTCAGGTACTGCATGTTTCCTGTTTCCCGAAGGAAGGCCTTCATCTCCGGGGTCAGGTCAGACTCCTTCACAGGACGTTTGATACCCAGGCCTCCGGGCCATGTGCCACGTTCTTCATATGGCTCATGGGGAGTGAAAAGATCATATACCCAGGCAGAAAAATCCCAGCCGGTGAAGTCCCTCGCAAGTATGTTGTCCCTGTCATATGACAGGATGCTGTCAGTAATTGAATTGAACCTGTCAGTAAATGGCAGGTTTACATAACTTACGGCATGAATAGTTCCAAGGATGGAAATACCGAGGAACGGGTAGCCGGTTTGCCTGAAGAAGTTGTCTTCTCTCATCCGGAGCAGGTAGGCATACTCTCCTTCAACGCCTGCCGCAGATAATCTCACCTGGTCCGCAGGATGATTCCGCTTCAGGTATACCAGATCCTCATCCCTGACATTTGTGACAGCGATATCAAGCCCCCTGCCGAATTTCCAGACCTCGTCATAACTGTAGATATGCCTTGATGACATAACAGCCCTGTGGAACTCCTCGTGCTGGAATGCATAACCATACGGAAGTTTGATGGCAAGGTAATCTGTGCCGAGTGCGGTAATGTTGGCCAGGAGGCGGTTAAGGAGGTAACGCTTCGTGGTGCCGGGTTCTATCAATTTGTTCCATAGGACATTGTGCCCGTAATAAAGAGAGCCGTGCAGGTTGCGGGCCATCTCCGTGGCTTGTTCCATGCTGAGGTTGCGGTAGAAGTTGCCGAAATCCTTTGCCTGCGGGGTAATCGTCAGTGGCAGGTCCCCACCTGCTGCTCGTATGCATTCTGTCTTTGCCGCATCAATCATATACGGTATGTCAACCAGGTGAAGGCTCCATTCAAATGCCGGAGGGAGAGTATCCTTCACTATAACCTGTGAAGAGGCATTGGTGCAAAGAACCGGGAACGCAATCAGCAGAATAGTCCTGCTCAATAAATATATTTTCATGACTGTTATACTCTTTTCCATTAACTCAAAAATTCATCAAGGGTTGCTTCCGACTATGCTGTCCTGGCAACAACTTCACGGTGGTCATGCGTGAGGTTATGCTTCTCGCACTCGTGCTTCAACAGGGTTAGCCAGTTATGCATCCCCTTCTCCACACTGCTGTTGAGCGGTTTCCTCAACAACTTTGCCATGAAGCCTTCCATGCTCTCCTCTGTGGTGACGATTGTAGTGCCGTTATTCTCGAGCAGCATCCAGTTATGTACTGCAAATAATCCGAAACCCTTTCCCGTCCAGCCAAATGAATTAAAAGGTTCTGCCGTATGTATTGTTGAGGTGATTTTTGCTCCGCCGGATTTCCATTCGAATGTTGAACCCGGTTTAAGGTCTCCGGGCAGGTCTGATCTGCTGATGTCTGTCTGCCATTCCGGCCAGTTGCTGATACCGGTCAGAATTGACCATACTTTTTCAATGTCTGCGTTGATGGTTATGCTCTTGCTGCATTTTACCGGTGCGTTGTTGTTGATACTTTTCATTTTTCAATCATTTATGCAACCCGGCCCGTTGAGATTGCCGTACCGGCTGCGGTTAAAAATTCTGACTTTGCAGTGATTGTCGTCTGCAATACTTACGACATAAAGATCCTCACAAAGCCAACCCGCGCTCTTGACATAAATCAAGAACTTCAGCCAACCGCTTTTTTTCTCAACCTGCTCAATGTTCCAGGTGTCATACCCAACATTGAAGCCAGGTACTGCAGGGGTACCTGGTTGAACAGCTCCCTGTTGAAACTGAAAAGCTGATTGTATCTCTCTTCAGCAGTCATCGAAAGATGGGTTATAATTCTCTCCTCAAGAACCGTAAAGCATTTGGCGATGAACAGCTTCTCCAGCTCTTTCCAGTCTGGAATCACATCCCCTATTTTTTTATAGTTCATGCTGTCAATAACGTAAATCTCGCAGTCGGTCAGTGCCTGGATATTCCATCGGGCAGGAATGTGAAACATAAAACTGGCCAGGTCTACCACGAAATATCCTTTCGTTGAAATCCATTTGGTTACTTCCCTGTCATTAATGATAACATATTCCCTGATAATACCTGATTGTACGAAGCCAAGCCTGTCTGATTGCCTCCCGGTCCTGAGGTAATATTCTCCTTTCTTCAGGGTCACCGGCCTGAAGAAGGCACTGATCCGGGCCAGGTCATCCCTGGTGACACTGAAATAGGTATGTATGTATTTTTCGAGTTCTGTCATTGTCTTTATTTTTCTTTTCATCCGGATGGGAAGGTCCGGGTACAGATTTTAAGGCTCTCCGGGTCACCTCCTCAGGATAATAAAAAAGTCCAGGCGGGTGAATCAGGTTCCCCGGGATGACAGATCCGGGACTTTCGTCAGTGGCGGACCGACTACAATCATATCGTGGTCGGCAAATGTCTTTTTAACCAGGTCATCATCCGGTGGTGCAGTCCATGAATCGGTGGTTTCAAAAAAACTTTCCATCTTCCCGGCAGGCATGTATGAAACCAGTACCCTAGCTTTCTCAGTCAGCTGGATAAAGGCATGCTGAATGTTCCTTGGCAGAAAGATCGTGTCACCCGCACTCAAATGATACTTCGACTGTTCAACCTGGAACTGGTATTCTCCTTCCAGCACGTAAAAGTATTCATCCTGGTATGGATGAATATGGAGAGGAGGCCCGCCCTTCGGGGTAAATCCGGTCTGTTCAAAAACGGACAAACTGCCATTCGTGTCACTGGAGGATATCTTCAGGTCGAGAACATTCAGGGTTACCCCTTTCATTTTCAGATGCCGCCCTGTTCTCGATTCACCGGCTTTGATCAGGAATCCCTTCTGAATGTTTTGAAATGTATCTCCTGCCCTTGCAAAATAAGGAGCAAAGAAGGTTCCGACAGCTGCTAAAATAAAACTTCCACGTCTCATCTGCCTTCTGATTTCTTTCAAAAGAACAAATCAATTTTCCTTTTGTTTGGGTCTGTGAGATTGCTCTGCTGTCAGGGCTGGTAGCCAGATCAGTGTCTGCTTTGAATCCTGGTGTAATGTAATTGAACTAGTCCTGTGTCAAACTCCGTTGCGCTTTGGAGCTTTAAATCCATTTCAGGGCGCCCGTCCCGGAATAACCTGACTCCGTCACCGAGAATTACAGGGATAATGGATATAAAGAACTCGTCGATGAGGTTATCCTGAAGCAGTTGATTCAATACATCGGATCCTCCGTCGCAGAATATGTTTCTCCCCGGTTCATTCCTTATATCCGAAATAAGAATTTTGATCGAACCGGAATAGTAGTTCAGTGTCTTATCTTCTGAACCAACTCTGTGACTGATTATATAAACCTTTTTGTCCCCGGGATATCCGAACCCGATATCCTTTACTTTTTCGTAAGTTCTTCTGCCAAGAATAATGGTATCCACGGTTTTCATAAACTCAGAATAGCCATAATCCTCACCCTCCTTTTCAACCCTGGACAAAAATGATATATCGTCATCCGTCCTGGCTATATAGCCATCCAGGCTCATGGCAATGTATGATATTACTCTCCGGGATTCGGGCATTTCTTAGTCATTCGCTGAAAGAGTAACCCTGAGCAGGCTTTCCTGTTCACTGACCCTCAACCCTTGATACAGAGACTTGTTTATGCAAATGAACCTTTCCTGCCCTGTCAGCAGTTGTGAATGTTTGATCTTTTCCCCATAGGACAGACACTTACACATAGTCCGCAGATGCGTTCTTCCACACCTAGTTTTTGCTTTGCCAGTTCACTGCATTTCTCCCTGCATTTAAAAGCATCAAAGAATTGGTCCCGGTGGACATCGATATCCCATGGCACACCATTGGCTGCCCGGGCCGGGCACTTTTCAACGCAGATATTGCATTTCCCGCATTTGCTTTTTTCTATTGGATTTGTGATTACCCCCGGATCACTCTCGAGGAGTATTGTAACCAGCCTGAGCCTTGGTCCGAATTTCTGCGATATCAACAGGTCCGTTTTACCTATCCATCCGAGACCTGCCCTGGTGGCAACCATTTTGTGTGAGATATCATAGGAAAGTGATTTAAGGTACTTGCTGTAACCCGGGGAGCTTAATGCAATTGTGGGTACAATCGGGATTGATTTAATTCCTTTGCCAAGCAATTCATCATGAATTCTTTGAGTAAGGTCAGCAAGGTCCTTGTTGATGTCGTTATAATGTCTGTAGTACTCAAGAGTCGGACCATCAAGAAGATTATCCAGAATACTGTCATCCAGCCTCTTCCCTATGGATATACCGTATGAGTAATCTGAGAATACAGGTGTCAGCAAGCCACGAAGATCCGCAAATCCATATATGAAATCATCTCTCGGTATGAGATGACTTTCAATAATGGTTTTTATCATAGTGAAGGATATTTATACCTGTTAAATTTTGGCGACAGGCAGAGTTGACATATAGTTGCGCTAATAGCCGGTACACGCTTTAAGTTTTGTCTCCAGAGCAACTGTCGAAATGGTTACTGCACTTGTTATAAAGCCAGGAGGATAATGTACCCTTACATTTTGGATATACTCCCGTGCAATGCTAAAATACCTTATTTTTTGATCATAGTCAGGCTCACCGAGACCTAATTTATAATAGTAGTTTGCCAGAAGTTGTGATATCCAAGCCGTCCGTTGCTCACAATAACCGTGTGGAGTTTCGTAACATTTTTGAGGGTCGGTAACCCACGGTAGTTGCGACCCGATCGAATCTTCTGTTTCGAGGTACCGTTGAAAGTATTCCAGAAAACGGGCATGATCGTTCAGTAAACGGTAAACCTCACCCTTAAAATAAATTGCATGACCATTCTCAGGGTCTATTGCTAACATGAAATCTATTACAGGAATAACATCAGCAAAATCATCAAGAATAAAATCTTCGTGCTTATTATCTGTGACTGTATGTATTTCGTATAGAAGGATCTTAGAGGCCTCTACAAGAATAATCTCTTTCTCCCCGGGAGGTCCGGCCATGACAGTTCTGAGATAAGATTTATCCATTAAAAGGGAAAGCGTTAATGGCTCAGCTTCACGGCTAGCCTCCTTCTTGTCAGTAACTTTAAGAGCGACCAGGGAGACGATTCCGGCAAGAATAACCAGGGTTATAATGAGGGACCACTGTTTATCTGCCCTTTCAGCTATCTTTTGCAGGGATGGGATATTCATGTCAAAGCTCCGGGACCAAATTACTATATCTCAATAAATCCAAAACACCGCACAATCACTCTCCCGGAATAAAAAGAGAGGATAAATCCAAACACCCGCATTCCATACCATAAAAACAATACCTGATAACTTTTTCCTTGTCCATGACATGGCAGAGGCCATAATGAACAGAAGGAAAAGCAATATAACCAAAACACCCTCCAGGTCTTGGAATGTTATCTCTCCTTCAGCAAGTTAGCTGACTAAAACTGAAAATAATAATGCAATAATCGCTAGGGCTAAGACTTTGATAATGTCCTTTTTGTGCGGGTTAGGTTAAGATCTTATTCTTTTTCAGGTGTTATTGTTTGAATGGCCATTAGTGTGAATTTCCATTCACCATCAACTTTTTTAAGTACAACAATCCTTGTTTGATATGAATCAATCGTATCTCCTTTGGATATTCCGGTCCAATGCGCATCAAAAAAACCCCAGGCGCTGTTATTCATGATATTAAACTGAAAGTTAGCAAAGCTAAGTTTGATTGAGTTCCTGTCAATACTTGTATCCTGTACATTGCCCTGATCATGTTTGCTGATAGCATCCCATCCTTCATATCTGGTATAGCCTTTTTTATCCATATAGACCTTCAAAGAGACGGGGTCCTGAACCCATGTTTCTGCCATCCTGCTGTAGTCCTGAGAGAAAAATGCATCCTTCTCCTCCTCTATAACAGCAATAATAGCTTCTTTTTCCTTTTCTGTGTCAGTTTTCTCCTGACAGGCTAAAGCTGCCAGTAATATTGCAGTCAGTGAAAAATAAACAAGCTTTTTCATAATACGGACGTTTTAAGGAATTATTCAATTAAAGTTACGTGCCAAAAAAGCCAAAGTCAACTTTATTTCCACTTCCATTCATTATTTGCCAGCAAAATGCCTATCAAGAAAACCCAATACTTTTATGGCATATTCTTTATCCTTTTCAGGTGCAGTAAAGCTTTCTGTTATAGTATGTATGTCTCCTTCGCGAACAAATGTTTCAACATGCGAAGGTGCGTGATGAATTATTCTTTCAAAGTTTGAATAAGGAACTTCAGAATCTCCTTTCGTATGCATTATCAGAGCTGGTCTATCTCCCAATTTCTTAATCTCTTGAACTGGTTTAATCGCCCAGATGTTAACCCTGTACTTTGCAAATGCAACCAGAGGCACAAATGGTTTGATCATTTTTGCCAGGAAAACAGGAGATTGGGAAGCCATAAATTCATATAAAATATCCTCCAGTGATGAGAAAGCGGATAGACTGATTAAGCCATCAATTTCAGGTATTTCTCCGATGGAATTTATAGCAGTTGTTCCTCCCATGGATAAACCAAAAACAACAACAGGAATGTCTTTGTAAGCTGGGTCAGCCTTTATGTGTTCTACAATTGCCTTAGTATCAAGATATTCCTTGTATCCCAGACAAATCATATCTCCCTCGCTTTCCCCATGGGCCCTCATGTCAAAGAGAATGGTAGCATAATTGTTTTCTTTAAAAAAACGCGCATGTCCAAAATATACTGTGGCAGACGGGTTGTGTATTCCTGAAATACAGATAATTACTGCCTTGGGATTTTCAACCGAAACTTCATAGGCTGAAATTCTCAATTTATCGTCCGTTGTTACAAAGAAATGTTCTGCTTCAATTCCAAAATCTTCCGGAGTCCATACTTCCTTAAAGTTAACATGCCCATTAACCATTGAATTCAGAACAAGAACAGGAATTGTTACTAAAAACCCAACAATCAATAGTACAAATCCAAGAATCACTGCAAGAATGATTTTTTTCTTTTTTCTCGTGTTCATGACTTTATTTCTTTTGATATTTCATAATACTGTTTCGTAAAGGGAAACACAAGGTTGCCACTAACGAATATCTAGATTCCCCAAAAGTCAACGACAATTGCCGAATAAGGCTATAAACCGTTAATATCACAACAGAAAGTGTCGAGTTATCAATCTCCAGTCACGCCGGACTATCTGATGCACCACCTCGTCAGTCCCGGCGGCTCATCTGTCAGGTCACGTACAAATCACTTTGAGCCAAAGAGACTAACAGAGTGATTTAACAACTAAGTTATGCTATTGAATTGGATTGATTTAACAAATGAGCCGGGTTTTTATTTAACACTGCTCCTGAATCATGTAAACGCGGAGCCAGCAGATAAAAAGCAGAAAATCGTTACCCTGACCTCACATATCCCTCTGTCCGCAATAGTCGCCTTTCCTCTGCCGGGAAATTTCATTATATTTGAATGTGCCGGCAAAACTGAGCCATGGGCACATCAGTAATTCAGGAACAAATGTAAGGCTATGAAATACGATGACTTCATTATCTCAACACTCGGAAAGGGAAACGTTGTCTCCCCCCTTAAGTCGGGACGACCCGACGAGAGTCTGGTATACAAATTCATCGACGACGATGAACGGGTGATATATGACGTCACCTCGGAAAACTACGAATACTGCCGCACTACCGGCGAGACACCGGTCTCATTCGAAAAAGCCGGCCCAAAGGAGATGATCTACTTCGAACCGGCCAAGACGAAAGTAGGCATAGTCACCTGCGGCGGCCTCTGCCCCGGCCTCAATAATGTCATCCGCAGCCTCGTCAACCAGCTATGCTACCGCTACGGCATCAAAAGGATCCTCGGTATAAGATACGGCTACGAAGGACTCATTTCGGAATATAACCACGAGGTAATAGAGATGACAGCTCCCATGGTCAGCGAGATACACCTCTCCGGCGGCACCTTTCTCGGCACCTCCCGCGGCAATCAGGATGTCAGCAAAATGGTCGACACCCTCGAAATCCTCAACATCAACGTCCTCTTCTGCATCGGCGGCGACGGCACCCTGCGTGGCGCCCACGCCATCCACGAAGAGATAAAAAACAGAAATCTCAAGATAGCCGTGGCGGGCATCCCGAAGACAATCGACAATGACATAGACCTGATACAGAAGTCATTCGGCTTCGAGACTGCCTTCTCAATTGCTCATGATATAATCCGAAGCGCACACAACGAGGCCCATGACGCTTACAACGGCATAGCCCTGATAAAACTGATGGGTCGCGACTCCGGCTTTATCGCCGCCAACGCCGTCCTCTCAATACAGGAGGTCAACTTCGTGCTCATACCAGAGATCTCTTTCGACCTGTACGGCGAAAAAGGATTCCTCAACACACTTAGAAAGAGACTCGAAGAGAGACACCACGCTGTGATAGTGGTAGCGGAAGGGGCAGGACAGGACCTGTTCGAAGCAAGGGGCGAAGAACGCGACGCTTCAGGTAACCTCCTCCACAAAGACATCGGGATCTTCCTCCGTGACAAGATCAAGGCCGAATTCAAGGCTCTCGGCTTTCGCCACAGCCTGAAATACATTGACCCGAGCTATATCATCCGAAGCGCTCCTGCCAATCCAAATGACAGTAAATTCTGTAACCTGCTGGCACAGAATGCCGTGCATGCAGCCCTGGCAGGGAGGACCGATTTCGTGGTGGGCTACTGGAACAACCAGTTCACACTGATGCCTATACCGGCCGTAGTGGCAAAGCGGAAAAAGATTGACGTAGAGGGGGAGCTGTGGTGGAACGTGCTGGAAGCCACCGGCCAGCCCATAAGCATGAAAAATAACTGAGCTTGCCTGTAATTGAATGACAGGGTCCGGGAAGATCCGGCAGGTCCT
The DNA here is from genome assembly GCA_964470815.1 of uncultured Rikenella sp. Classification (GTDB taxonomy): domain Bacteria; phylum Bacteroidota; class Bacteroidia; order Bacteroidales; family VadinHA17; genus SR-FBR-E99. Next base: position 2,053 of record CAYYEH010000055.1, on the reverse strand, counting down.
TTCAGGGCTGTGGCAGCCAGGACCGATCACATGCAGCAAATAACAGGATTGCAGGAAAGACTTCAGAACTCCAGGCCTACTGACAGTTCCAGCATCCCGAAGGGCTTGACCTCAGTACCCGAACGGGGAGTGAGATCGCCCGAACCAACCCCGGCTTCGGTATAGTCCCACTGATACCTGTTCCATTCGGCACCGGCATAGATGCCAGCGTTCAGGAAGAGACCATCCCTGATAAACTGATCAGCTTTACGTGATGATGCCGGGATGAGTTTCTGCCCGAACATGAACCTGTAACCGGTATTGAGCATGGCGATAACCTTCCGGTTGTCGCGTTCCCATTCATTTACATAATCTTCCAGGTAAAGTACGTTCGACAGTTCATATTCCCCGGTAAGGCCCACGTAAGCTTTGTCGTTTTTGATCTCAAAAAACCATAAAGGGCCTCCGCCGAAGGCGATTCCTGAAAACCTGTCCGGCCGGCCACCATCGTCCGGCTCAGCCTGATAGAGGATAGGTGTCAGAGCTCCCAGGGAGGAGAACCGTGCGTGGGCACTCAGGGTTAAATTCCTGGTAATGTTGAACTCCCCGCTCAATACCGGGCCGAACTGCACAAACCCGAGAAGGTTTGAATGAACAGTCCATCGTGGCCAGTTGGTCGCTGATGACTTTGGCCTCTGATTCCTGTTGACCTTTTCAGGGTATTTCTTCTGTAACTCATCACCGGTACAAGGGTCCTCTCCACGGGCAATTGAGACAGCAGATATCAGGACCAGCAGAATCAGAAATCTCTTCATCATAAAGAAGCTTTATTGGGCTAAAATAGAAAAACGCCAGGCCGATCAGTATATTACATCTAAAATTATTTATCAGCTATGGATGAAGTCGCCGTTTGCAGGCCCGGATAATCATTGTGAAACAAACAACGCCGTTCATCTGACATCTGCTGCAGGGTACCGCAGCAGCATTCTAAATGGGTCCTGAGAAGGTGTCGCCCTGATTAAGGTCGCCTGTAATCCACCCCTTGCGGAGCCAGCTTGAACGCTGGGCAGCGGTACCGTGAGTGAATGCATCAGGGATGACCCTGCCCTGGTACTTCTTCTGCAGTACATCATCACCTATGGATGAGGCGGCGTTCAGTGCCTCCTCAATGTCGCCCTCCTCGATGGAGCTGAACATCTTGTCAGCATAGTGCGCCCATACACCTGCAAGGAAGTCGGCCTGCAGCTCAAGCCTTACGGTGAGCTGGTTGGCCCTCACTTCGCTGAGACGCTGACGCTCGGTCTGCACCTCTTCAAGGATTCCCATCAGGTTCTGGACATGATGGCCAACCTCGTGTGCGATAACATAAGCCACGGCAAAATCGCCGTAGGCGCCATACTTATTACGGAGGTCATCACAAAAACTCAGGTCAATATAAACCTTCTCGTCAGCCGGACAGTAGAATGGCCCGCTTGCGGCTGTTGCATAACCGCAGGCCGACTGCACCTGGTCACGGAACAGCACCAGGGTGGGCTGCCGGTAGGTTGCCCCAGACTGTGCGAAAAGCTTTCCCCAGACTTCCTCTGTGTCTGCCAGCACCACCGAGACAAATTGCGCCATAGCATTCTCTTCCTCTGTGGCCTCGACCGGACCAGAGGCCTGTCCCGGGCCGGATTGCTGCAAAATACCCGACGGATCTCCACCTAGAAGATAAACGAGAAGAACTATTACCAGCGTTCCAATTCCTCCGCCGACAACCTTCGTGCCGGTACTCATTCCCCTTCGGTCTTCAACATTCTGACTTCCGCGTCGCCCCTGCCATTTCATAGCTTACTGTTTTAATGGGTTTTTCTTACAGAGACTAAAAATACTAAATCGATTCAATATTTAAGAATTTTAGTCATGAACAATTTGGAATGAGGTTTGTTTGACGAATAAAGAACAAGATGATGAAAACCAAAGCTATTCTGATTATCACAATTGTTTTAGGAATGTTAACCATTAACAACAAAACTATGGCACAGAACTATACTTTTCCGGAGCTTCCGTATGCGTACAATGCACTTGAGCCCTA
>CAYYEH010000054.1:0-17768 GCA_964470815.1 uncultured Rikenella sp. | reverse complement strand
GGGCTCTCCCAGTGCTGTTTCAGCTATCGGTGGTTCAGCGGCAGATGATGCCGGAAGCACGGTTTCTGCCGCATTTGATGCCTGAGGCACGGTTTCTGCCGGAGGCACAATCTCTTCGATTTGAGGTGTTTTAACCGCTGCTTCAGCTGCTTTGGCAGCTGCATGAGGCCCTGTTATAGCGTGAGCGCTGGAAGGTTTCTTTTTTTCATTCTCCGCGGTCAAAGCCGGTAAAAGCTTAACCAGGTCAGCAGCGCTTCTCACACGTGACCTGGCGAGCTCTATTTCAACCAGGTCTGATCCGGATACGCCGGAGAGCTGTTCCAGCAATGCCATCGCCTCTTCCAGATCCCTTCCGATAATGTTTACAGCTTTCAGGAAATCCATCTCGCTTTGTTTTTTATTCTGATCGTTTTCTTTATTTTGCAAAAGTAATCAATATTAGTTTTTCAGGCCTGAATTAATCACTATACAGTATTGAACGGCCCAATCTTGATCTGAAGTATGGAGTTTCTTGAAAATTCGGTTGACAATGCCGGCAAGAGGGGATCAGTGGAGGTGATAACCGGCTCTATGTTCTCAGGTAAGACCGAGGAGCTGATCAGGAGGCTTCGCAGGGCGATGTTTGCCGGACTGAAGGTTGAGATTTTCAAGCCGTCGGTTGATATAAGGTATTCTGAAGACAAGGTGGTCTCACATGACGAGAAGTCAATCCTGTCAACCCCTGTTGAGAACGCCTCATCAATTCTTCTTCTTGCCTCGGGGGTGGAGGTGGTTGGGATAGATGAGGCACAGTTTTTTGATAACAGCCTGGCAGAGGTTTGCACCATGCTTGCCGATTCAGGCACCAGGGTGATAGTAGCAGGGCTGGATATGGATTTCTCAGGAAAGCCGTTCGGGCCGATGCCTGCACTGATGGCAGTTGCCGAATATGTAAGCAAGGTGCATGCCATCTGTGTGAGGTGCGGTAACCTGGCCAGTTATTCGCATCGCAAGATAAAGAGCGACAAGGTGGTTGTGCTCGGAGAAAAGGATATCTATGAGCCTCTCTGCCGCTCATGCTATATAAAGGCAGTCAGCAGGTGAATCTTAACGCCAGGGAAGTCGCACGCATCACAGGAGGATCCCTGTCAGGAGATGACAGCAGGTCCGTAACCGGTATCCTTACTGACAGCAGAGCGCCGGGTGCTGGCCCTGAAATGTTGTTCATCGCCCTTCGTGGCCCAAACCACGACGGACACGGTTTCATCGGACCATTGTATGCCAGGGGAGTCAGATTGTTCCTGGTCGACACCGTCCCGGGTAAACAGCTGGAAATGGCTGACGCATGTTTCATCAGGGTCAGCAATACCCTGGAAGCCCTCCACAGGCTTGCATGGTGGAGGAGGGATAATTACAGGGGTAAGGTGATTGCCGTGACCGGGAGCACGGGGAAAACGATAGTGAAGGAGTGGCTTGCCGGTATACTCAGCATAACAAGAAGTGTTATCCGTAGTCCGAAAAGCTATAACTCCCAGGTTGGAGTGGCGTTGTCACTGCTTAATCTGGACGACCGTTATGAAGTGGCTGTCATCGAAGCCGGTATCTCAAGGCCGGGAGAGATGGAGAAGCTGGAACGGATCATCAGGCCTGATACTGTTATAATTACCAATATAGGGGATGCTCACGGTGAGAATTTCACAGGCAGGGAGGCCATCGCGGCGGAGAAGCTCAGGCTGGCAAAAGGTGCAGGTCTTGTTATCTGCTGTGCCGATGATGAAAACATCATGAGGGAGATGGCGGCAAGTTATGACTCTGTGCCTCTATTCACATGGTCAATGTCAGGATCCCCCGCTTCGCTGGATGTGAAGGCTGCTGAAAACATGAATCAGGGTCAGACACTGCGGTGCACCACCGCCGACGGGTCATTTGATGCGGTCATTCCTTTCGGTGACCGTGCGTCTGCTGAGAATGCAGTCTCAGTCATTGCCTGCAGCCTTACTGAACAACTGCCGTACCGGGTCATCGCCGGCGGACTGGCTGATCTTCAGGCGGTGGCCATGCGAATGGAGATGAAGCGGGGCATAAACGGATGCACTCTGATAGAGGATTACTATAATTCAGACCCTGAGTCACTTGGAATGGCACTTGCTTTTCTTACCACACATGCAAGAGGGAAGACTACGCTAATTTTTTCAGATTTCAGGCAGATAGGGGGAGATGAAAAGAATCTTTATGAAGGAGTTGCAACTGCAATCAGGAAGGCCGGAATTGACCGCTTCATCGGGATAGGTGAGGCGTTGTCACGCCAGAAAGGAGCCTTTCCTGCCGGATCACTCTTTTTTGGCACTACCGCCGAGTGTTCAGATGCTGTCAGGGGGATGGTATTCAGTGATGAGACCATTCTCATCAAAGGTGCCCGTGTTTTCGGACTTGAGAGAATCAGCTCCCTTCTTGTGCGGCAGCTTCACCAGACCCGCCTGGAGATAAACATGAATGCCGTGGTTCATAACCTCAACGAGTTCAGGCATCTGCTCAGGCCCGGTACCGGCATCATTGCGATGGTAAAAGCGTTTGCCTACGGATCCGGATCGGCAGAGATTGCTTCGCTGCTGGAATACAACGGTGTCAACTGGTTTGCGGTGGCATATGCCGATGAGGGAGTTGCCCTCAGGGAGAAGGGTATAACCTCACCGGTAATGGTCATGAATCCGGATGAGAGTGTGATGGAACTGATCATCAGGTACAACCTTGAGCCGGAGATATACAGCAATGAGTCACTGACTTCGTTTATTGCCGTTGCCCGGAGGTACGGCCTGCTTCATTACCCGGTTCACATCAAACTCGATACCGGGATGCACAGGCTCGGTTTTGATCCTGATGATCTTGAGGCAATCACCGTGCTGTTAACAGGGCAGCCTCATCTCAGGGTTGTTTCATTGTTCTCACATCTTTCGGCCAGTGATGACCCGGCACATGATGACTTCACCCACAGGCAGGCCGGTGTGCTCACGGCTGCTGCAGAGAGGCTTGGGAGAGCGCTTGGATATGGTTTTAAACTGCACCTGCTTAATACCTCGGGCATAAACCGCTTCCCTCAATATCAGTTTGACATGGTTAGGATCGGAATCGGCCTTTATGGAATCGGCAATTATGAAGGGGTGAAGCTTATGCAGACGGGCAGGTTCGTAACTGCAGTCTCACAGGTGAGGTTTGTCAGGGCAGGTGATCCGGTAAGCTACGGATGCAGGGGTGCTTCTGAACACGACAGGGAGATAGCGGTTATCCCGGTAGGATATGCTGACGGGCTGAGGAGGTCACTGGGTGAAGGGAGAGGCAGCCTGTTCATCAACAACCGGCGGGTGCCTGTAACAGGAACCATCTGCATGGATATGTGCATGGCTGATGTCACCGGATTGAATGTCAGGGCCGGGGATGAGGTTGAGATTTTCGGATCTAACATATCCATAGAAGAAATTGCAGTTCTCTGCAATACAATACCTTATGAGATTCTCACCTCAATTCCCCCAAGAGTAAAAAGGATCTATGTCAATGAGTGATCAGCCCATCTGGCTGATCTTTTCGAGTTTGACCTGATCAACAATGCTGATCTTTTTTCCGTCAAGTGATATGACAGACTCGGATGCAAACATCGAGAGTGTTCGGATAGCATTTGAGGTGGTCATGTTCGAGAAGCAGGCAAGGTCTTCGCGTGAGACATAAGCCCTGATGGTCCGGCCGTCATTCTCCAGGCCGTAGGTATCACGGAGTACCAGGAGCGATTCAGCCAGACGGCCCCGTATGTGCTTCTGTGTCAATGATACGGTCCTTCTGTTAGAGAATGAGAGCTCAAGGGCCATCATCCTCATAAGCTTCATCGACAGATCGGGATTTCGTCTGAGCAGCTTCATGAACGGATCGCGGTCAAACCTGCAGATGCCTGAATCCTCAATTGCCACTGCCGATGCTGAATAGGTTGTTCCTGATATAAAAGCAGCAAATCCTATCAGCCCCTGTGGCCTGACCATCCTGATTATCTGTTCCCGTCCGCCTATCCCTTCCTTGTAAACCTTGACCTTGCCACACGCCAGGCAGTAGACACCTGCCGGCCTGTTGCCCTCGTGAAAAATCATTTCCCCCTTTTTCAGCGCAATGCATGAATGATCCTGCAACAGGTACTCCTTATCCCTGTCAGGCAACTCCCTGAACAACGAAAAAGGACCTTCAATACATTGTTCGAGGTACGGATTGGTGTAAAGCATTTCCCCTTATGTTTAACAACATATACAAAGATATTAAAAAAGTGCTAAAACGGGAAAATTAACTTTTTTTAACACACTATCCTTCAAGTAGTTGATGATCAACCTACGGATCAGCGGTAGTTTGCTATAATGGGTATTCTTCTTCCGGACCCGAAAGCCCTTGCTGATATTCTCAGGATTGGTGGGGTCTGTTTTCTTTTGAACTCGCTGGTACGGACCAGTTTGATCACTTTTTCGACCAGTGAGGCATCGTGTCCTTCGGCTATGATCCGTTCGGCAGGCCACTCAAGGTCGATATACCTGTAAAGAACAGGGTCAAGCAGGCTGTATGGGGGAAGTGAGTCAGTATCAAGCTGGTCAGGTTTCAGCTCTGCTGAAGGTGGTTTGGAGATTATTGCTGCCGGTATTTTTTCTCCGTTTGTATTGATCTCCTGGGCGAGGCGGTATACCTCGGTCTTGTATACATCTCCTATAACGGACAATCCTCCGGCCATGTCACCGTAGAGGGTGCCGTACCCTGTTGCTGCCTCGCTCTTGTTGGACGTATTCAGAAGCATATACCCGAATTTATTGGCAAAGGCCATCAGTATCACAGCTCTCAGTCGACTCTGGATATTTTCTTCCGTTACGTCCGGTTCTGTTCCTGTGAAGAATGGCCGGAGTGTATTTTCCAGTGCTTTTCTTGCCTCTTCGATGCTCACTATGTGGTATGGCACCCCTAGTTTCTCAGCCATCGCCACCGAATCAGAAACTGAATGGTCTGATGAATAGACTGACGGCATCAGGAGTGCGAGGGTGTTTTCCGGGCCGAGGGCTTCTGCCGCGAGGGCTGTAACGACTGCCGAATCAATACCTCCTGACAGCCCTATAGTTGCTTTTTTAATACCTCCCTTGCTGAAGAAATCCCTTATCCCTGTTACCAGGGCACGGTGTATAAAGCCGGTCATGTCACCGGGGAGGGGGGGAGGGTATGAATACCTGCTTCTGTCGCAGCCTGGCCGGGGCATTTCCACTACCCTGACCTCTTCGGCGCAGAAGGCCAGTTTTTCAAGTATTGTTCCGTCAGCATCCACGACAACCGATGAGCCGTCAAAAATAAGTTCGGTATAGCCGCCGGTCTGGTTCACTGAGATAAGCGGCAAACCATGTTCCCTTGCATTTCTCGCAAAAACCTCTTCACGTATTTTTATGCGGTTGTGCGAGAAAGGGTTTGCTGCGATGTTTATTATAAGCGAAGGTTGTTCCTTCATGATCTCGTCGAGCGGTGTGACACTGTAAAGGCGCCAGTTTCCCTTGTCGCCGAAAGGCTGCTCATCCCAGATATCCTCGCAAATGGTTACCGCCATTCTTATGCCGTTGAGCTCCACGGACTGAAAATGGGTTCCGGGCTGGAAGTACCTGTCTTCATCAAAGATATCATATGTGGGAAGCAGGGTCTTGTTGATAATTGCCTGTATCTTTCCTTCATTCAGGAAGAAAGCCGAGTTGTGAAGGTTTTTTCCGTAAATGCCGGTATTCGGGGAAGGACCTCCGACGATGGCCGAGATGCCGTTGCAATGACTGGCTATTTCCTGTACGGCTGCCATTGATGCAGAGATGATGTCACTGCGTTGAAGGAGGTCGAGTGGCGGGTAACCGGTGACGGCCAGTTCGGAGAAGACTGCCAGGTCAGTGCCCTGCCTCCGGGCATCTTCGATGGCGGCGATTATCCTGTTTTTGTTGTAAGGAACGTCACCGGGTATATAGCTTAACTGCGCGAGAGCAATTTTCATGACAGGACAATCAGAACTTCAAACCCAGCCTGATCCTGAACATTCTGAGACCCGACCTGTCATCATGCTGGTTGACATCCTCAAGGTCCTTGGTAACGTCAAAGAAATCCTGGGCGTAACTGATGCCTGCAATTATTGATGCGTCGATGCCGAGTTCATACTCCACGCCACCTCCGATATGCCATCCGGCGTTCATACCGTAAACTTCCGTTTTGGCATTCTCATCAAAGATCTGCAGTGTGGGGAGGTCAACTGCAGATTTCAGGAGCATTCTGATATCAAATCCCAAATCGGTAAAATAGGTCAGGTAACCAACCTGGTTTGTCTGAAGACGTATTCCGACCGGGATATTCATGTATTTCAGGTTATACTTCATTTCTTCGCCTGCCGGAAGTGTTGGCGGGTCAAGGTTCTTGAACACCATGGTATGAGGCTCTGTTGCGCTCTGCCGTCCGCCTGCCGAGATAAAACTGATCCCTGAAGAGATGGCATAGTTATCAGCAAAATAATGGAGCACATTCAGGCCGATATCATAGCCGGCCTTTGCCCCTTCGCTCATATATTCCGATTCATTTGAGCCGATCCATGATATCACAGGATCAGCATGAACAACAAATACCAGCTCCTGTGAGTAAGTGCGTGCAGTCAAACCTGCTGCCAGCACAATAGCCAGGGCCCTGATGGCCGTCCTGTTGAACATTCTTTTCATCTTCTCATTATTTGCCGGGCTAAAATTATAAATAATTGTCCTTATTTTGTGCAGTCAACAATACATTAAAGACTGTATGACACATAATATGAAATTAATCACGAACGGGATTCTGGTTCTGTTCATTATAATATCCGCATCCTGCAGGCGAGACCCTTACAGGGTAAATCTTTCCGGAATTGATGTGAACCTTGAAATCAGGGATCTCGGGGGTGATATCTTTGGCACTCCGCCCAATGAGATGGCTTCAAAGGCAGATGAGCTTAAGCAGGAATACGGTAGGGTTCTTGAGACATACAGTAAGGTAATCGGGCTTGGTGATCCCTCTGACGAACGATGGAATGAGGCCTTTATTCTTTTTGCCACGGACCTGCGAAATCTTGATCTTTGGGACTCTGTAAGGCATGTCTGGCCTGATGGCGGGAGGCTGAAGAAGGAGCTTGAGGCTGCATTCAGACATTACAGGTATTATTTCCCGGAAAAAATTGTTCCTGAAGTTGTTACATGTATTTCAGTGTTCAATAACAGTATCATCGTTGATGATTCATTGCTGATGGTAAGTCTTGACCGGTACCTTGGTGGCGGTTCGTCATATTATCCCATGCTGGGCATTTACAGTTACCAGGCCCGGAAAATGGCACCGGATTATACTGCATCAGACTGCATTTATGCATGGGCATCAACAGAGTGGGATTACAACGAAGCAGGTTACGGTACCAGGACTCTCCTGAATTCAATGCTTCACGAGGCAAAGCTGGTCTATTTCACAAAGAGGATGATTCCATCTCTTCCTGACACAATTCTCTTCGGGTTCACCGGCCGGCAGCTTGATTTCTGTCGATCCGGGGAAGGGATGATATGGGAGTACCTTTTAAGCAAGGATCTGCTCTTTTCATCAGACGCCTTCCTGATCCGGAAGTTTACCGGGGAGGCTCCTTTTACCAGCTACTTCACGGAGGAGTCACCCGGCCGTGCGGTGGTATGGACCGGGTTCAGGATCATAGAGCGGTACATGAATAATCATCCTGATGTAACGCTTGCGGAACTGATGGCAATGACCGACTGCCAGTCGATACTGGGTGGAGCAAAGTACAATCCCGATTAAAAAGAAGGAAGCCACCCTTTGGGGCAGCTTCCTCGATTCCTAAAAAGGGAATGCGGTTTATGCCGGATGAATTGCCTCAACAGGGCAAACGTCGGCGCAGGCACCACAATCGGTACATATATCCGGGTCTATCTTATAGATGTCACCCTCAGATATAGCCTCAACCGGACATTCATCTATACAAGTTCCGCAAGCTGTGCAATCATCTGAAATTTTGTAAGCCATTACTACTGTTTTTAAAGATTACGGCGGTAAAATTATCTCTTATTTTTATTCTTTCCTAACTAAAGAAGAAATAAAAAATTCACCCCGTTAAGAGGGGATTGGAAATTTGTGTAACAGAATCGGTGGATGCCCTGTTTCTTTTTCTTCAAGGAAGTTATTTCCGGGTGAAGGATGATCAGAAGTCGAGGCTGAATGACAGGTAGAATATCCTGGGCAGGATATACCCGTTATCAATACCCCAGGCTACGTCGGCTCTGATGAAGTAGCCGAAGAGTTGCGCCCTGGCTCCGCCTCCAAAGCCCATCACCAGCGGGTCACGCATGGCGTCAATGGTCACGGTGACCGGTCCGTTGCGATATACCTTGTCATCCCAGTAGTTTTCATTTCCCCAGGGGTTCCATCCTGACCAGGCCATACCAACATCGTAGAAGCCCACAACCTGGAAGCTGTTAAGGAAGTTTGAGCGGAGCGGGTGCCCGGCAAAATACCTGACAACAGGCCACCTTATTTCGCTGTTGACGAGTGCAAAGTTGCTTCCGTTGCGGATATTCTGGGTAAATCCCCTCATGTTTGTTGCCAGCGCCTGGAAGCCATAATTGACATTTGGGTTGACCGGGACGGTCTGGTCGAACATGGGCACCCTGTTAAACAGGTATCCCATCCAGTTGTCAACGCCACCCATGTAGTAAATCAGCCTGGAGGGCCCGAATGAGGTGCTGGCGGCGAATCGGTTTGCCCAGATTAGGTCGCGGTGTATCTTCTGATAATGTCTGAAGTCGGCTCCGAGAACAACCATGTCCCGGTTTTTTTCGCTGACCTCGCGGTAGTATTCCCCGAATACCTTGAATCTTGTCCCGTAATAGATATTGATGGTCCGTTTGCGGGTATTGTCATAGATGACTTCTCCCTTCACTCCGGCCCAGTGGCGGTCAAATGAAGGTTCGACAAGTGTTGCCTGGTCAGTTGACTGAACCACGTAATTGTCATATCGATAGGTGAGTGTACCCTTAAGTGAAAGGACGGCGCTCAGCGGTTTTCTGAGCGAGAAATAGGTGGTATAACTTTTTATCTTGTAATAACTGTCTTCATTGTAGCTGTCAAAAGACTGTTTATGGAATATGACCTGTTTGTCAAACCTGCCACGTAGTGCCTCGAGGCTGACAAGGTACTCATTGCTGTCAAAGTTGCCTGAGAACCTGAATCCTCCGGTTATGCGATAGTCTTCGAACAGGTCTATTGTGCCTATCTTGAAAAGCATGTTGAGGCCCGGGTTGAAGTATGGTGCTCCTCCGTTATAAGCCTGGTAGGTGTTATTGAGGAAGTTGAAGTCGACCTGTGTGGCAGTGTAGTTGTTATAGAATGCAGGACGGTATACCAGGGCGTCAGGCATTTTAAGCCTTGACGTGTCAAGGTCTATATCCATATAATCCTTTCTCCACTGCAGTTCGTAGAAGTTTTCCTTTTCCTTTTCAAAGACGTAATTACGGAAGTCTATCGGTTCGTCGGCAGCTGCATAGTACTCATAGAGTGGTTTCTTCAGGGTGTCATTCATTCGTGCTCTTTCAGCGAGGAGCCATTCCCTGATGTTATTAATGCTGTCAGCAGCCCTGAGCATTGCAATCTCCTCCAATCGCCACCGGGTAGTTTTAATCTCGTCGCTTTTCACTTCAGGGGTTTCCGGGGAAGGGCCGGAAAGGAGCCTGTAACGCCCTTTGTCAAAGATCACCGCTGCATCCTGGCCGCCATTGCGGTCAAAGGCTTCAAGGTTTCTCGGGAAATCGGTATTCTGCCGAGGGGTGATGAAATAGGAGTAATGGAGCGCCGTATCGATATAGGCAATGGCGCTGTCAATGGCCCCGGTGTAATGGTTTAAAATCCCGTTTCCGTTGCCGATGAATCCTGTTGATGTTACTGTTGGCATGACAGGCTGGGTGAGATCCTGCAAAGATCCTTCGTCAAGCCTTGTCAGTTTACCGCTTCCGGACCTGAGGTCATATGTAAAGAGGTTGAATGTCAGACCGGTTCGTTCCTGCGGGTCACCCCTGTTTGTAAGTGTGTCGGAGATCCTGTTGGATGAGAAGATAATTGTTTCATCCCTTCCTCTGACAAATAAGGGATTCATGTCATCGGCCACGTCAAAGGTGATCCGTTCGTTTGTGCCGTTGATTATTGTATGGACGTAGATGTCAGTCATGCCGTTGATGACGGCAGATACGATCAGTCGTGAGCCGTCAGGGGAATAGGAGATTGAGAGAACCTTTTCGAAGAAGGGCATGGTACGCTGTTCAAACTTCTTTTCAGAGATTCGGTAAAAATAGAGTTGTACTCCGCCTTTCTCCTCGTTGGCGAAGGTGAGTATCTGTCCTCCCGGGTGCCAGGTCAGTACGGGGTAGGTATGGTCAACCGACTGTTCGTATTTTGGTTCAACTGCAAAGATCCGGTCAGTCTTGCCGGTTGAGGTATCATAGAGCCATAACCTCCTTCTGCCCCAGTCATTTGAGACCCATGCAACATAACGGCCGTCAGGGCTTAGCTTCACCGCGGTGAACCGTTCATATGGTTTTGCCTTTTTTATCTCGCGTGGCACAGGGTAGTTTTCTCCGGGTTTGGTTTCATAGTAAGCGCTGTAGAAGCTCCTCCAGTCGCGGTAGGTGTCCTTGATGCTCTTTCCCAGCCCGTAAAGAAAACCGTCCTCGATGTTACGGTATATTTTTGAAAGGTAAATTATATTCGGGATGATTGCATCACCATAGGTATCGCCGATGTATTTCCAGAATGAGTGACCTGCAAATACTGCCTCTTCGTATTCAAGGTTATCAAGGTTTCTGTACCGGTTGTTTTCGAAACCGTCCCTTACCCGGTTGTCGGTTTCGCTGTCCCACCCGTAAGCCACGTAATTGATCAGTCCCTTGATGTACCAGTCGGGTATCTGTATCTGGCTGCCGCTTGTTGTGCGGTCACGGAGGTCAGCATTGTAAATCATCTCATAGACCACAACCTCTGCTATGGCTGAAGCAATGAGTTTGCTGAATTCCTCATGGTCACCGTTGAACCAGAGCATGATTTTGTTTTTGATGACCCTGCTGTATCCTCCCACATTGTAGTCATCCTCGGTTGAGATGAGTCCCACATTGCTCTGCCTGAAGTCATTCTTCTTGTTATAGACAATGAGTATTGGCCGCTTGTCAAGGGTATAATCAAAATAGTCCTCGATTTCATTCAGTTTTTCAAAGGCGACCTTACTGGCGTATTCTGCCACCTGACGGCCGAATTCGTTATAGTAGCAGTCTATTTCATTAAACCTGAAGTAGGTCCAGTAGAAGTCATTGTACTGTACCCTGTTTTTGCCGAAGGTCATCTGCATCCCGTTATAGAACTGCCCGTTGGCAGGTGCCACTGTTAACAGGGAGATTATAACCAGAAGCGGTATATAGAGTTTTTTCGGTACCATAAATGCCTGGCGGAGCGCTTCCGTTTACTGAACAAAATCTGTTCCAAACAGGAGGTTCCGTGAGACAAAACTAATGGATAAACCAATAAAAAAGCAGCCCCTTATACTTTTTTATTAATTTTGATGGTTATTATGATACAACCCGGCTGGCCTGAAATTTGTTAAAAGGATGAATTGAAACCAATCCGCCTGGTATGTGGAGTAAACATAAGAAGATATGAAAAGGAGCTTAGTATTTCTGGTGTTTTTACTGTTTTTTGCCGGCCTGTATGCACAGCCGAAGCTTAATTTTGCCAGCACGAGGCATGATTACGGTATGATAAAGGAAGAGGCAGGCAAGCAGGAGGCAGTATTCACTTTTAACAATACCGGTGACTCGGTGCTTGTGATAACAAGAGTACAGTCGTCTTGCGGCTGCACAGCATCTGACTATACAAAGTCGCCTGTTCCTCCCGGGGGGAAGGGGTTTGTAACCGCCGTTTTTGATCCGAAGGGTTACAACAGCCGTTTTGCGAAGAGCATAACGGTCTATTCAAATGCAAAACCAGGGGTGACCGTGCTTATTATAGAGGGAACAGTAACGCCGAAGGAAAAAAGTGTTGAGGAGCTTTACACCTTTGCTGTTGGTCCTGTGAGGTTCCAGTCGAATCACCTGGCATTCACCACTACGAAGAAGAATGAGAAGAAGATCAGGGTAATGCCGGTAATCAACACTTCGAAAGAGGCTGCCACGATTGAGTTTGAAGGACTTCCGGCCCATCTAAAACTGAAGGTTTCGCCGGCGACGCTCAAGCCCGGGGAAAAGGGGCTTATTGAGGGTACCTACGACGCGAACCTGAACAATGATAAATGGGGTAACGTGAATGACCTGGTCCGTATGAAGGTCAATGGCCAGTCGATGCCCAATATCTATCTCTATGTGTCAGCCAACCTTGTTGAAGATTTCAGCGGCTTGTCAGCGCAGGAGCTTGCCAGTGCTCCGGTTTTCAAGCTTGAGTCAAATACTGTTGATTTCGGTAAGATAAATCAGAATGCATCTGCAGATGTTGAGTTTTTCTTCACCAATGAGGGGAAGAGTGACCTGATCATCAGGCATGTCAAGTCAGGATGCGGCTGCACCGCGCTGATGCCTACGGAGAATGTCATCAAGCCGGGAGCAAAGGGTTCCGTAAAGGCCAAATTCAATTCAGGAGGTTATAAAGGCCAGATATACAAGAATATTTTTGTATATACGAATGATCCCAGGAGTTCTGAAGTGATGCTGATGATCAAGGGAGAGGTACTGGTGGAGGGGGATAAGGCAAAATAAAAGGGGATCCGGGGGCAGAATTGCGATGAGCAGGGAAAGGCAGTCAACCGGGGCTCTCTCGGTACAGAAGGGGGTACCCCAGCCTCCGAGCATAAATCCTGAAATGATCAGCCGCCTGAAGAAAAACAGGCGAAGGAAACTGAGTTCGGATGACTATGTTGACGGTATCCTGCGTGGTGACCGTACAATTCTCAGCCAGGCAATAACACTTATTGAGAGCAGTCTCCCGGAACATTATGATATTGCCCAGGCCGTGGTGGAACAGTGCCTGCCTGCAAGCTCCAGATCTGTCAGGGTCGGCATCACCGGCGTGCCCGGTGCCGGGAAAAGTACCTTCATTGATACCTTCGGTACGTTGCTTACGAGGCACTATGGCAGACGACTGGCTGTTCTGGCCATCGATCCGAGCAGCCAGCAGAGCGGCGGAAGCATAATGGGCGACAAGACCAGGATGGAACAGTTGAGCACTGACCCTGATGCCTTTATTCGTCCTTCACCCTCTGCAGGCACCCTTGGGGGTGTGGCCAGAAAGACCCGTGAGTCAATAATACTGTGTGAAGCAGCAGGCTTTGACACCATACTCGTTGAAACAGTGGGGGTAGGGCAATCTGAGACGGCTGCTCATTCAATGGTCGATTTTTTCCTGGTGCTGATGCTCGCAGGTGCGGGCGACGAGCTGCAGGGAATCAAGAGGGGGATAATGGAGATGGCTGACACCATCGTGATCACCAAGGCGGATGGCAATAATATCAAAAAGGCAGAACTGGCAAGGGTTGAATACAAGAATGCCCTTCACCTTTTCCCCCCTTCACCCTCCAAATGGTCACCCAGGGTAATGACCTGTTCATCACGTGATAGAACGGGTATAGCCGAGATATGGGAAACAATACGTGACTACGTCAGTGTCACCAAGAGCAACGGCTGGTTCTGGGAGAGAAGGCGTGAACAGGCTGTTACACGGATGCATGAAACCATCATTGATACCCTTAAGCAGTCATTTTATACCCATCCGGAGGTGTCACGGCTGCTTCCTGACCTGGAACGGCAGCTTCGGGAAGGAGAGACCACATCCTACAAACCGGCGTCTATCCTGCTTGACAAATATTTCGGCCACCAAGGCAAATAGCCAAATATTTGTATCTTTGAACCTTCAGAAAAAAAGAGTGTTTACAGAATAAATGTTATCAGATGAAAAAGACAATTATCCTTCTGCTGGTAGTTGCTGTTGCAGCATCATGTGCCAGAGAACCTAAATTCAGAATTACAGGTACCATTGACGGTGCCGGAAACGAGACAGTCATACTTCAGAAAAGAATTCCCGGCGGTTATGAGGTTATTGACTCTGCCTCACTGGAAAACGGGGCATTCACCATTGAGGGTGCAGTTGACTATCCGCAGATGGTGAATCTTGCATTGAAGGGCAAAAGGGGCGGACTCAATTTCTACATCGAGAATTCAGACATTACAGTTCACGCGCATGCAGATTCACTTTATACCGGATCTGTCAGCGGTTCAGCCACCCAGGCGGAGTTTGATGCCTACAAGGCGATGTTCGATGAGTCCAATGCAGAGATGATGAAGATCTATGACCGTTACCGCGCTGCCAAGATGGAAGGCAATGAAGAAGTTGCCTCAGCCAGCGAGAAGGAACTCGAGGCGCTTGATAATAAGCAGAATGAGCTGAGGAAGGAGTTTATTGCAAACAATCCCTCTTCATTTGTTGCACCTGCTGTTATCAGTGAACTGGCATATTATCTTGAGGCAGGCGAGCTTGAGGATCTGCTCGGCACACTCGATACAACCCTCAATAAGGTTCAGACAGTTGTTACCCTGAAAGAGAGGCTTGTTCAGCTGAAGGCTGTTGCCATGGGAGAGAAAGCCCCGGATTTCACGCTCAATGATGTTGACGGTAACCCGGTGTCACTCTATTCCAGGCTTGGCGGTGACACAAAGCTGCTGCTTCTTGATTTCTGGGCTGCATGGTGTGGCCCCTGCCGCCAGGAGAACCCCAATGTGGTGAAGGTATGGAAGGAATACAACAAGAAGGGATTTGACGTCTTCGGTGTATCACTTGACCGCACAAAGGAAGACTGGGTGAAGGCAATCAAGGATGACAACCTGACATGGACACATGTTTCCGATCTTAAATTCTGGGATTGTGCACCTGCCAAAATGTATGCAGTCAGTGCCATCCCTGCCAACTTCCTCATTGACGCAAACGGTATCATTGTAGGTCATAACCTTCGCGGGGAAGCACTCGGTGAAAAGGTAAAAGAGCTTCTGGATACCAAGTAATATAATTATTGATTAATTTAGAAAGCCGTTGGGGGAGGCATACCAACGGCTTTTATTTACTTAAAATCCAAGGCGATGAGCAAGAAAGAAGAGTTTCTTAACCACATTAACAGTGGCTATGCGTGCAAGGGCGACTATATTGTACTGGGTGGTGCAATGGTTGACGGTGAGGCGGTGGCAGATGCCCATATAAGGATCGCACTGAAGACGCTTAACCGTCACGGTCTCATTGCCGGAGCGACAGGAACCGGCAAGACAAAAACATTGCAGGTGCTGTCTGAGCAGCTCTCCCTCAAAGGAATACCGTCACTGGTGATGGACGTGAAGGGTGACCTCAGCGGTGTTGCAAAACCCGGACAGGAGAATGATTTCATACGTGACAGGCATGTGAAAATAAACCTGCCCTATTCCACCATGGGTTTTCCGGTGGAACTTCTGACAATCTCTGAGCAGAACGGGGTACGGCTGCGTGCAACAGTCTCGGAGTTCGGTCCGGTCCTTTTCTCCCGCATACTCGACCTGAATGACGTACAGGCAGGAATTATGTCAATAATCTTCAAGTATTGTGATGACAATAAGCTTGGCCTCATTGATCTAAGGGACATACGGAAGGTGATACAATACCTGACTGGTGAGGGCAGGGAAGAGCTTGAGAAGGAGTATGGCGCGATGTCAACCGCTTCTACGGGGGTGATCCTGCGTAAGATCATCGAGCTTGAGCAGCAGGGTGCCGACCGTTTTTTCGGTGAGGAGTCGTTTGATGTCAGGGACCTGATGCGCAGGGACCAGAACGGGAACGGATACATAAACATTATAAGGCTGACCGATATACAGGATAAACCCAAGCTTTTTTCCACATTCATGCTCTCACTGCTGGCTGAGGTATACAACACCATGCCGGAGAGAGGTGATCAGCCCAGGCCTGAGCTGATGATTTTCATCGATGAGGCACACCTTATCTTCAGCCAGGCCAGCAAGGTGCTTCTTGAGCAGATTGAAACAATAGTAAAACTGATCAGGTCAAAGGGTATCGGTGTTTACTTCATCACCCAGAACCCGATGGATGTGCCAGCCCCGGTACTGGCACAGCTGGGGCTTAAGGTGCAGCATGCGCTGCGCGCGTTTACTGCAAATGACAGGAAGGAAATAAAGCTTACGGCTGAAAATTTTCCGATATCCGAATATTACAGGACTGAGGAGGCGATAACCTCGCTGGGAACCGGTGAGGCCCTGGTCACTGCCCTTAACGAAAAAGGGATACCCACTCCGCTTGCAGTCATGATGGTGCGGGCGCCAATGAGCAGGATGGATATTCTCACCCCGGAGGAGATAGGGTACATTAACAGCTCCTCACAGCTTGTGACGAAGTACTCAAGGGTGGTAGACCCGGAGAGCGCCGCGGAGATGCTTGAGAAAAAGATCAGGGCAGCGGAACAGGAGAGAAGTGAGGCTGAAGCAAGGAAAGAAGAGCAGAGAAACTATGACAGGGATTACGGCAGGAGTACCGGAAGATCAAAGCGGACTACCACGCGACCGGTGTCCGGAAGAAGGACGGCAACCCATCCGGTTGTTAAGGTGCTGACATCGGCCACATTCATACGCGGGGTGATGGGGATACTGACCAGGGCAATGAAGTAACAGGGAAACAATTGGATATTATGAGTGTTTAACTTAAAAAAATGAGAAACATGAAGAAAATCAACATCGCATTATTCCTTGTCGTGGTTGCTTCCCTCCTCTTTTCCGGGTGCGCATCAATGAACAAAACAACAAAGGGAGCGGCTGTTGGCACTGCGGCAGGCGGGGCCATGGGTGCAGTCATTGGCAAGGCAGCAGGTAATACTGCCCTGGGAGCAATTATCGGTGCCACCGTTGGCGGTGCCACCGGTGCCATTATTGGTCGTGAGATGGACAAGCAGGCAGCAGAGATTGAACAGACTGTTCCTGACGCAAAAGTTGAAAGGGTAGGTGAAGGGATTGTGGTTGAGTTCAGCAGTGCAGTGCTTTTCGGATTTGATCAGTCAGGTCTTTCAGCAGATGCAAAGGCAAACCTTGACAAGCTGGTTAAGGTACTGAATGCCTATCCTGATACCAATATCGAGGTACAGGGCCACACCGACAGCAAGGGAACGGAAAGTTACAACCAGGCACTTTCCGAAAGAAGAGCCGGTTCCGTTTCGGCATACCTGACAGCCAGCCAGATTGTTGCAGAAAGGATTACTGCAAAGGGATTCGGAGAAACTTTACCCAAATATGATAACGAGACCGAAGAGGGCAGGGCTCAGAACCGCAGGGTTGAGTTCCTGATAACAGCTAATGAGAAAATGCTGGAAAAAGCTGCTGCTGAAGCAAAAAAATAAAGTAATGAGAGTATCTTTTATTAACCAAATAGTCAAATTATGAAAACCAGGATTTTATCTGTAATTGCGATTTTAGTTTTATCAGTGGCTGCGCTTGAGGCACAGGTTGACTTTGGCATTGTTGCCGGCCCGAATTTCCAGAACATGGTGGGCAAGGATGCTGATGGAGAAAAGATTACCAATGGCCTGCTCGTGGGCTTTCATGCCGGGGTGACGGCTGCTTTACCCATTGCCACCGACTTTTATTTTCAGACCGGTCTTCTTTTCTCGCAGAAGGGATCGAGGAACAACATGGGTGTGATGC
>CAYYEH010000053.1:15745-17922 GCA_964470815.1 uncultured Rikenella sp. | reverse complement strand
ATCATCCTCGAGCAGCTCAAGAGGCTCGGGGCGTCATGCGACTGGGACCGTACCCTCTTCACCATGGATGATGAGCGATACCGTTCAGTCATTAAAGTCTTTGTCGATCTATACAACAAGGGGCTCATATACCGCGGCGTCCGGATGGTCAACTGGGACCCGCAGGCGCTCACCGCCGTTTCTGACGAAGAGGTGATCTACACCGAGGAAAAGTCAAAGCTTTACTATGTGCGTTACCAGGTTGTGGGCGAGGATGATTCCATCATGGTGGCCACCACCAGGCCGGAGACCATCCTGGGTGACACGGCAGTATGCGCCAACCCGAATGACGAAAGGTATGCCCGCATGAAGGGCAGGAAAGTCATTGTCCCGATGACCGGGCGCGAAGTCCCTTTCATCTTCGACGAATATGTTGACATGGAATTCGGCACGGGATGTTTAAAGATCACTCCCGCGCATGACATAAACGACTACGAAATCGGTCTGAAGTATAACCTTCAGAGCATAGATATATTCAATGACAACGGTACCATCGCGGAGATAGCCGGCCTCTTTACAGGCAGGGACCGCTTTGAGGCCAGGAAGCTTGCAGAGGAGGAACTTCGCCGTACAGGCGCACTTGTAAAGGTTGAGGATTACATCAACAAAATCGGCAGGTCAGAGCGCACCCACGCCATTATCGAGCCGAAGCTCTCACTTCAGTGGTTCCTCAGCATGAAGGATATTTCAAAGCCGGCGCTTGATGCTGTGATGAATGACACTGTCAGGCTCTTCCCGGATAAGTACAGGAATGTATACCGCCACTGGATGGAGAATGTGCGCGACTGGTGCATCAGCAGGCAGCTCTGGTGGGGTCAGCGGATCCCGGCATGGTATTACAATAACAACGAGTTTGTTGTTGCCGAAACGGAAGAGGAGGCACTGGCAAAAGCACGCAAGGCGTCGGGCAATGCCGGCCTGGGCATGAATGACCTAAAGCAGGACGACGATGTGCTTGACACATGGTTTTCGTCGTGGCTCTGGCCGATAACCTGCTTTGACGGTATCAACCACCCGGATCACGAAGACATAAAATACTACTATCCTTCAAAAGTGCTGGTGACAGCCCCGGAGATACTCTTCTTCTGGGTAGCCAGGATGATCATAGCCGGTTATGAGTACCGCGGCCGAGAGCCATTCAGTGATGTTTACCTCACCGGTCTCGTGCGTGACAAGCAGAAGCGTAAGATGTCAAAATCGCTCGGCAACTCACCTGACCCGATAGATCTTATGGAGAAGTATGGCGCTGACGGTGTAAGGGTGGGGATGCTTCTGTGTTCGCCGGCAGGGAATGACCTTCTCTATGATGACAGTCTCCCGGAGCAGGGGCGCAACTTCGCCAACAAGATATGGAATGCCTTCCGGCTGGTGATGTCATGGCAGTCGGACGAAACCATTGAGCAGCCGGCAGCATCAGCCGCAGCCGTGACATGGATGCGCAACACCATTGACAGGGCGTTGGCTGATATCGAAGACAGTTTCGTCCGCTATCGTATCTCCGATGCACTGATGCAGGCTTACAAGCTCTTCTGGGATGATTTCTCAGGGTGGTATCTGGAGATCATCAAGCCTGCCTTCGGGAAGCCCGTTGATGGTAAGACACGCCGGGAGACGCTGGATATCTTTGGTACGCTCATGAAGATAATCCATCCGTTCATGCCCTTCATTACCGAGGAGATATGGCAGAGGCTGGCTGAGAGGCCCGAAGGGAGCAGCATCATGGTTGAGCAGATGCCGCTCCCTGCCCCCTATGAGGCCGGCATGCTGCAGAGGTTTGACACTGTGCGGGAGATAGTAAGTGCAGTCAGGGCAGTAAGGAAGGAGAAAAAAATCCCCGTGAAGGAGCCGCTGGTGCTGTGTGCTTCGCCGGGGTCCACCGGCAACGAGTTTGACCCGGTGATCATCCGCATGTGCAACCTTTCAGGGATACGGATAGTGGAGGGAAAGGTTGAAGGGGCAGCCTCGTTCAGAATACACACCTCCGAGTTCTTCATACCACTGAGTGACGGTGTAGACCATGAGGAGGAGATCAGGAAGCTCAATGAGGAACTGGTGTATCTTGAAGGATTCCTCACGTCGGTGATGCAGAAGCTTTCAAATGAGAAGTTCGTGGCCAATGCGCCTGAGAAGGTGATTGC
>CAYYEH010000053.1:12615-15645 GCA_964470815.1 uncultured Rikenella sp. | reverse complement strand
GCCTGAGATATGGTTTCGTTCGATGAGGAAATCTCTTGCGCTCACTCGCAGAGTGCGAAGGTCATTGGTTAGCAATGCGCCGCCGTTGTCAACCGCCAGCCGTCCCCAGTTGTCTGACACACGTAGTTTCTCGTAGAGGGTACCAAGTGTGTCAAGGTAATCGATGTCTTCAGGTTCAAAGCTGAAGTTAGGACTCTCCATGCTTATCGTTACCACCGGCTTTTCACTGAAAGTTGTGACAATGCGGCGGGTGTTCTCGTTGATCAGTGTCTCACGTTCGGTCTCTTCATTCCTGATTGACTGGATATCATAATTGAATGCCAGTGATCCTGCCACATCGCGGCATACTTCCGGGAGGATTATGCCATAAGCTTCCCGGGTAGTCTGGCCAAGGTCAAAATCAGTTGTCTTTATCTGCCTGAAATCGAAGTCCTTATCGTTGAGCAGCGTTGCATACAGCGCGCCATGGACGAAGCCGTATACCCATACATAGGAGTTGTTCTGATAAATCCTGTCGAGGTATTCGAGTGTTCTTGTCCTTATTTCTTCGGGCCCTGAAGTGCAGAGTTTTATATATGTAAAGGTTGTCAGCCCCTCATAGTTCTCGAATTTGTTCTCATCGGCAATTGCCTCCGGGAAGAGTTCGCGTCTGGCCCCGCGGAACACAAGTGCATCGCGGATAGCCTGGTTGCGGGCTTCTCCGGTTGTGCCTATGGCGTTTGTAAGTGCCTTCCATTCAAGTTTCAGGTAGAGCCTGGCATTTTTCTCGTTAAGATGCCTGGTGCTGAAGGTTGACGGCTTAAGGCCGTTCCTGTCCTGAAAGCAGTGGTAAAGACTGTGGATTGTGCGGGTGACCATACGGTAACGGTCTTCCTGGTCAGGGAGCGGAACCATGGCGAACTTTGTTCCGCCGAACTCAATGACGTTGTTGGAGATAATCCGTTCCTTAGGCAGGATGCCGCTGTAAACCCCCTCCTTCTCCTTAAGCAGTCCGTCCCTGTCGGAGACGTTAGCATAGAGGGTCCTGCTGCGGCCGTCTACATACAGTACCGGTCCGTAGAGGTTTTCCCCCCATAACATTCCGTTGTCTTTTTTGCATATCTCCTCAACGGCTGCGAAGTATTCCTTTGCCCTGTCCGCATTGAACCAGCCGTTTTTTTCCTCCTGGCGGCATGAGGCCAGGATCAGCAGGGCAGATATGAACAAAGCTTTTTTCATCCGTTCCGGAACTTAAGGGTCAAAAATAGTAAAAAATAGAATTCCAAGCCTTCCGGCCTGTTTAGGCCGGGATTCAATTATGATTTACCTTCTGTTTTTTGCATCTAAAAAATTTTACATTTGCCGTTCAACCAAAATAAGCAGATGATGAGCAATGACATACTCATGAGCCGTAACGAGCTTGTGCAGTTTCTCAGGAAACCGGCTGACCAGTTCACTTCGGAGGATATTATCCGTTTCATAGAAGCCAAGGGGATCAAGATGGTCAACTTCAGGTATGCGGCCGGTGACGGCAAGCTGAAGGCGCTCAACTTTGTGCCGTACAGCCGTGAGCATCTTACCTCAATACTTACTGCCGGTGAGCGTGTTGACGGTTCAAGTCTCTTCTCTTTCATTGAGGCCGGCTCAAGTGACCTCTACGTAATGCCCCGTTACCGCACGGCCTTTGTCAATCCCTTTACCCAGACGCCCACTCTTGAGGTACTTTGTTCATTCTACAACTCTGAAGGGAAGCCGCTTGAGAGCTCTCCGGAATATATCCTCCGCAAAGCGATAAAGAGGTTTACTGCCTCCACGGGATATACGATCAGGGCCCTTGGTGAGCTGGAATACTATGTCAGGTCTTCGAGCGAAGCTCTCTATCCCCTGTTTGACCAGAAGGGATATCACCAGTCCAAGCCTTTTGCCAAGTTTGAGGATCTGCGGGTAGAAGCTCTTGAACTGTGTGCACGTGCAGGGTGCCATATCAAGTACGGTCATTCTGAGGTAGGCAGTTTCTCAAAAGACGGGGATGACTATGAGCAGCATGAAATTGAGTTCCTGCATGTACCTCTGGATGAGGCTGTCGAGCAGCTGCTGATTGCCAAGTGGATTCTCAGGATGCTGGGTTACAGGTACGGTGTTGAGGTGAGTTTTGCCCCGAAGATAACAGTCGGAAAGGCCGGATCAGGCATGCACATACACCTGATGCTTGAAAAGGACGGGCGAAATGCAATGGTTGAAAATGGCAGGCTGAGTAATACCGCCAGGAAGATGATAGCCGGTATTCTAGATCTGAGCAAGGGTCTGACGGCATTCGGGAATACCATACCTACATCCTACCTGAGGCTTGTGCCGCACCAGGAGGCACCCACGAATATCTGCTGGGGTGACCGCAACCGGTCTGTTCTCGTCAGGGTGCCGCTGGGCTGGCTGGGCGCCTCACAGATGATACATGATGCCAATCCTGCCGAGCCCTCAGGCAGTGCTGACAAGGTATCAAGGCAGACGGTGGAGCTCCGCTCTCCGGATGGCTCCGCGGATATATACCTGCTGATGGCGGGGATAGCTGTTGCCATACAGCACGGCCTGGAGATGCCGGATGCGCTTGAGATGGCAGAAAGGCTCTATGTCGATTACAACATATTCAGGGAGAAAGAGAAGGCAGAGGCGAAGAAGCTGGAGTCATTGCCTGCCTCATGCTGGGATTCGGCAGAGGCATTGCTCAGCCTTCGTAATCACTTTGAGAAGGACGGGGTCTTCCCGGCAGGGGTCATTGAAAGCCTGGCAACGAAGCTGAAGTCATACAATGACCAGCATCTCAGCGAGGAGCTTTACGGCAACAATGAAGCCATCGCGAGACTGGTGAAGGAGTACCTGCATTGCGGGTAGTCGTTCGGCATCGTTACCCTCAGTCATCGATAATCTTACTTGTGAATCCGGTCAGCCGGAAGCCGCCGGATGTACAACATCCAGTTCAGCCACCAGACTGATATATTGCACTCAGCCGGCCCGGTCACCAGGCTGATTCACATTGGCTCAGCCCGCCCGGTC
>CAYYEH010000053.1:0-12515 GCA_964470815.1 uncultured Rikenella sp. | reverse complement strand
GTCACCAGGCTGATTCACTATGCTTCAGCCGGCTCAGCCACGCGGCTGATCTCTTCCTGCTGCCGGATCCCCTTCTGACATGTGGCTGCCCTGATGCTGACATTCAGTTCAAACCCGACAAGCAATGCCACGGAGTTAAGGTAGAGCCAGATAAGTATGACAATGAATGTTCCGATTGAGCCATACAGCTTATTGTACTGGCCGAAGTTGTTTACATATGCAGAGAAACCGAGTGACGTCAGAATGAACAGGCTGGTGGCGACGATTGACCCGGGGGAGATATACCTGAAGTCTTTTCTGCGCGCGGGTACCAGATAATAGAGAGTAGAGATGGCAAAGAAGAGCATCACTATGATGAGTATCCATTTGAAGACCATCACAATATAGAAAACCAGGTTGAGTTCGAGCACTCCCATCTCAACAAGCCTGTCAACCACCGAACGGCTGAGGATGATCAGAGCCCCTGCGGCGGAGAACATGATGAGAATGAACACCAGCAGGAATACCGCAATTTTCCTCTGCTGCAGCCACGACCGGCTTGCAAAGTCATGCACTGACACGTTGAATGCATGCATCAGCGCATGAATACCGTTTGTTGAAAATATAATGGTGGCGATAAGCATAACCACGAGGAGGGTTCCGCTCTTATTGGTTATGACGTCAATAATGGTCGTCTCCAGCATGTTATAAGCTGCCACCGGCAGGAAGTTTTCAAAGAGTCTGACAAGTTCAGCCTGGAAGTTCGGTATCGGGATGAATGGTATGAGGGTAAATAGGAAGATTGTTGCGGGGAGCAGAGCCATCAGCATGTTAAATGCTATTGATGAGGCCCGGGTTACGAGCACTCCGCGGCCGATGAGACCTTTGGCAATCAGTTTTGCCACCATTTCAAGCGGTGCCCCGTCAAAGCCAGGCAGCACCGCTTTCTTAATCATGTTTGTTTTTGCTATCAGTAATTTCCTGGCGCTCATATGTTGGTTTCAACAGGCTTTCAGGCTCATGTCAAGACTTTTTATATGATGGGTCAGAGCCCCTATTGAAATGTAATTAACGCCGCAGAGGGCATAATCCCTTACGTTATCAAGGGTAATGCCGCCGGAAGATTCGGTCTCGCATCTTCCTGCTATCAGGGTCACGGCCTCCCTGGTGTCAGGGATATTGAAGTTGTCAAGCATGATGCGGTCAACCCCCCCTGTGTCAAGAATCTCCCTGACCTCCTTTAAATTTCGTGCTTCCACCTCTATCCTGAGGTTAAGCCGGTGTTCCCTGAGGTATTCCTGTGTCCGGCGGATGGCAATTGCAATACCTCCGGCATAATCAATATGGTTATCCTTCAGCATGATCATGTCATAGAGGCCCATGCGGTGGTTGACGCCACCGCCTGTGCGTACTGCCTCTTTCTCCAGTGCGCGCATTCCCGGAGTTGTCTTGCGGGTATCGGTAATGCGGGCTCCTGTATCACTGATCTTATCGGTATAAAGGCTTGTGGATGTGGCTATGCCGCTCATTCTCTGCATGATGTTGAGTACCAGCCTCTCGGCTCGAAGTATTGACCGGACCCTTCCTTCAACGGTAAGGGCTATGTCACCATACTTTACTTTTTCTCCGTCGTGCAGAAGTATCTCAACTGTGAGTGTGGGATCAGTGATGCTGAACACCTCGTGAGCCACGCGCAATCCTGAGATTACGCCTTTCTCTTTTACTAAAAGCCTGGCGCGTCCGTTAGCTGAAGCAGGTATTGATGCAAGTGAACTGTGGTCACCTCCCCCGGTGTCTTCGGCAAGAGAGTTTAATATAAATGACCGGAGTTCGTTGTCACTCATTATCAGCTTCTATCCTAATCTGGTGAATCAGCGGGTTTCCGTTCACCTTTTTAAGCAGGAAGTAAACGCGGAATTTCCCCTTGTCGGTTTCCAGGTTGGCTATGGCATACTGTGCGTCACCCCTGGCGCCCTGGTGCCTTATAACGAATTCGCGCGAGCGGTAACGGGTGAAAAAATCCTTGAGGATGGTTTCAGCCACGCTCTTGCTGTAGAAGTCTTCCTTTCCGGGAAGGACCAGTTCAACGGTGCTGTTAAGGTATTCGGACAGCCCTGCGGCACTGCCGGTCCTGAAAGCAATGGCTATACCCGAAGGTATCCTGGGCTGATCCTGGGCCGCAAGCAGAATAGCAAGAGTGAGCAGCATTCCAGCCATGGCCATAATCTTCTTTCTCATTTCGTCTCCTTTATGCTTTACATGTAAGGACAAAGCAAATTTAACTAATTATATCAAAAACCGAACCACTTTTAATTATCGGCACCACCGCCTCCCGGTCAATGGCTTAATTGCTATATTTGCTTTACTCAACGCAAACAGGGGAAAAATAATGAAGATGGTTCTCCTGCTGACGGGAAAGACCGATCAGTCATGGATAAGGGACGGAGTGGCGGAATATGAGAAGAGGATCTCAAGGTACGGCCGTCTTGAGATCATAACCCTGCCTGACGTCAAAAATCCGGGTAACCGGCCGGCCGACTGGGTTAAGGCGAGAGAGGCGGAAAGGATATTACCGCAGCTCAGGGGCGATGACCACGTGGTTCTGCTTGATGAGCGGGGAGGGCTTTATTCAACTCTGGAAATGGCTGACTGGATGCGAAAGGTATTGATGCTGCCCGTAAAAAGGATAGTGTTCGTGGTGGGCGGACCTTACGGCTTCGATCCGGCAATAACCGCAAGGGCGGACCATCTCCTTTCCCTCTCAAGACTAACCTTCTCACATCAGGTGGTACGATTATTGTTCGCAGAACAACTTTACAGGGTTCTGTCGGTCAACGCCGGTGACCCATATCACCATGAATAGCCATATGTCTCATAAACTGAACAATATCCGGATTGTTGCTGTTGCCCTGCTGGTGGTTGCTGCTCTTGCCACAGGAGCTGACCTGCTTTATTTCAGTGATCTCGAATGGCGGTTCAGGACTGCTCTTGTTGATTCAAGGCTCTCTTCACTTGAAAATGAGGCGGAGAGGCTTCTTGAATTGACAGAGAAAGAGATAGAAGGATCAGGTGATGTATCAGAGCTGTTCCGGGGCACGCTTGGCAGAAATGCCCTTAATAAAGGGATCACGCTGCTGGTATATCGTGACGGACGTATCGTATACTGGTCGGACAACAGCATTGCTTTCCCGGTTATCTATGAACAGCATTTTGACGAGCATAAACCTGTATTCTACAGTAACGGGTGGTTCATACCCATGCACCGCGAATTTCCCGGTTACGAGATGCTGGCACTGATAAAGGTTTACAGGCAGTATCCCATTGTTAACAACATTTTGAAATCAGGGTTTCCTGAAACTTTCCCGCTGCCTGGTCAGACAGGCATTACCTTTGACCCTTCGGAATCAGGATTCCGGGTGATGGGAGCGGAGGATGAGTTTCACTTCGGGCTCATGTTCCCGGAGGTAAAGCCGAATACTGTATTGATTGTGGTGCCGGTATTTCTCTGGCTGATTCTCTTCTTCCTTCTGGTGAGGCTTCTGGTTCTTACCGCTTCACGGGTAGATGCAAGATACAGGGCGCCTGCAGGAATAGCCGCTGCCTTCGGATCTCTTTTGTTGGTGTATGGATTACTCCTTCTGACGGGGTTGCCTCCCTCGGTGGAGGCAACCGAGCTCTTCTCCCCCTTCCACTGGTCTGCCGGAGCGCTGTTGCCCACTGTCGGACATATACTTCTGCTGGGCTTGCTGATCCTTTCAGGCATCAGGTTCATCTTCAGGAGCGGGAGGTTCAGCACACCATGGACAGGAAAGGGATTTCTGAGACCCCTGGGACCCGGGTTGATCCTGGGTACGGGGTTCATTTTCTTCCTCCTTGCAGAGGCATGTTTCCGGAGCCTGGTGCTTAACTCGGCAATCAACTTTGAAGCATACAGGATTCTTGACATGACTTTCATGAGCCTGGCCGGAATTGTTTCGGTGATGCTTCTTATGACAGTGCCTGTTATACTATTCATGCGTGCTTTCCGGATGATGAGGGACTGGCAACTGAAGGAGGTGCTTTCAGTAACCGGTGCTGCGGTCATCATCCTCCCCCTTGCCTGCCTGCTCGGTACAGACTGCAACGGGTGGAGCATAACCTGGGTCCTCCTTATGGTATCTGCCATTATGATATGGCAGAGAAGCGGGTATTCAGAAGTTTCACTTATGATAGCATTTTCACTTCTGACAGCGATCCTTTCAACTGCATTGATAATCAGGTACTCCACAATCAGGGAGGAGCGGAACATGAAGGTGATGGCCATCTCCCTGGCAAGTGACAATGATATGGTGGCGGAAGGGATGCTTATGGACCTGTGGCCCGCACTCGTTTCTGACACCATGCTGTCTGAACTCCTCAGTAAGGAAATGGTAACTCCGGCCGACATAAGTACAGTATACCGATATCTTGAAGACGGCTATTTTTATGGTTACTGGGAAAATTATGACATCAACATTGTCGTTTGCCGGAGTGATTCGCCTCTTGCTATCGGAGGCACCGGAAAGGAGGCTGAAAACTGCTTTGACTGGTTCGACAACAGGATCATGGAGGAGGGTGATACCATTACCCGGACCGGATTTTATTTCATGCGCAACAGCACAGGGCGCGCATGGTACATGTCAAAGCTGCTGTATAAAACCTCGCACGGGCTTGAGAATGGCCTCTTTATTGAACTGGTCAGCCACATTGAGACTTATCTGGCGGGTTACCCCGAACTGCTTCTTGACGGAGGTCACCAGCGCTATCCCAAGCTCAGGGACATATCATATGCGAAGTACAATAAGGGGACCCTTGTGCTAAGGTCAGGAGACTACCCATACGATTCGGAGATTGACCCGGGAGAGTCGGAACGAGAAGAATTCAGGCTGGTGGAGTCAAAGGATTACCGTCACCTGTACTATACTCTCGGGGATATGACTCTGGCCATTTCAACCCATAAGGTGAACCTTCTTGACAGGATCATCACATTCGCGTACCTTTTCATTACAATACTTTTATATGTTTTCATCCTGCTGGTCAGTTTTACCATTAAGCCCCGTGAGCTGCTCAAGACTGACACCTTCAGGAGGCGCCTGCAATTTTCCTTTGCAGCCGTTCTGACTGTGGTCTTCATCATTGTGATTACCGGGGCACTGATGCTGAGTACGGCGCAATTCAGGAACAATCACACAAGGATCATACGTGAGAAGGCCACTTCCCTGGCAATAGAGCTGGAACACAAGCTTTCATCCGAGGAGAGTCTTGAGAGGGGCTGGCAGACACCTGATTACCCTACGCTTAACCATCTTCTTGTAAAGTTTTCCAACGTCTTTTTTACAGATATAAACCTGTATTCTCCATCCGGCAGTCTTATTGCCACATCAAGGCCTGAGGTATTTGCCCGCAAGCTTGAAGGAAGCATGATTGACCCTGTGGCATACGGTGTTCTCACATCGCCCGGTAAGGAGGAGTATATAGGTATTGAAACCATCGGCAACCTTGAATATCTCTCAGCCTATCTCCCCTTCTACAATGATGATAACAGGCTGCTGGCCTATCTCAACATACCATATTTTGCAATGCAGAATCTCCTTGCACGTGAGACCACCAATCTCATTGTCACACTGGTGAACTTTGCCCTGCTCTTCCTCCTGGTAATGATGTGGGTTGCAGTCTTTCTGAGTGAAAGGATCACAAGCCCGCTCTACATGATCCAGCAGGCCATGGCTTCTGTTGCCTATGGCAGGAAGAATGAACATATCAGTTACAGCAGCCGTGATGAGGTCGGGGAACTCGTGAAGCAGTATAACCGGATGACCGACGAACTGGAGGAGAGTGCCGCCAGGCTTGCACGTACAGAACGTGAGATGGCATGGCGTGAGATGGCAAGGCAGATAGCTCATGAGATAAAGAACCCCCTTACACCCATGAAGCTTAATGTTCAGCAGCTTTTCAAATGGTGGAATGACAGGGTTCCTGATTTTGACGGCAAGATCCGTAGTTTTACCGATAACCAGATTGAATATATTGAAAACCTGTCGAACATAGCCACGGCATTTTCCTCCTTCGCCAGGCTTCCCGGAGCGGAACCGTCGGAGGTGGATGTTATTGTGCAGCTAAATACCACCATTGCAATGTTCGGCAATGCCGAAAATGTCTCAATTACCCTTGAAAACAACAATATCAGCCAGGCAAGGGTGATGGCTGACAGAGAGCATCTGAACAGCATATTCTCAAATCTTCTCAAGAATGCGATTCAGTCGATACCATCAGGGCGCAAAGGTGAAATCAGGATTGTTTTATCAGAGGCTGAAGATCATGTGCGGGTGAGATTTATCGATAACGGTACCGGTATTCCGGCGGAACTGATCCCAAGGATCTTCACCCCCAATTTCACTACAAAGTCATCCGGAATGGGACTGGGTCTGTCGATAGTGAAGAGATATGTTGAAGGGGCAGGGGGAAAGATATGGTTTGCCACGGAGCATGATAAGGGGACCGTTTTCACGGTTGAGTTTCCCCTTCTTTATACGGTTTAGGCTCAATAAACTGGCGGTTCCTAAAATAATCTTCCCGTTTATCAGTTTAATAAACGTATATCAGTAAACCATTGCCGTAAAAATGCCCCTTAAGACCCGTCACATAGCCAGGAGTTATCTTCTGATTATTGCAATGATGATTTCCTGCCGGGGAGTTTATGTAAACGGGCAGACTCCCATTTTAACCGGTCAGGTAAACAGCTATGCCAAAGTCACCACTGTAGGTACGGATTACGTAATTGCAGATGATGTAAGCGGTTTTGCCGTGAATGATACAGTGATGGTGATGCAGATGAGCGGGGTAAGGATAAATGCTGGTTTTGACCTCGAGGGGAACTATCAGAACGTTATCGGAACGCCAGGGAAGTATGAGATTTTGATCATTGAGTCAATAAACACCGGCACCGGCAGGATTGATTTCACACGGGTACTGTTAAACAGTTACAATGCCCAGGGAAAGGTACAGATTGTCAGGGTAAGGTCTTACCGTGATGCGGTTGTCAATACGCAGCTCACATGCCAGCCATGGGATTCTGCTGCAGTCAGGGGAGGGATTCTGGTATTCCTCGTCAAGGGGGTATTGACCCTTAATGCAGATATCAATGTGACCGGCGCCGGATTCAGGGGGGGGATCGTCTCCCAGGGCAGTGGTCGCTGCCAGGCATCTGATGACAGCCTGAGATGGGAGTCGTACAGCATTTGGTCACAGTCAGCAGGGTACAAGGGAGAAGGGCTTGGTTTAAGGACTGCCACTAACCTGTCGCTTTATCCCGCATACATGAAAGGCAAGGGAGCCAATCTCACCGGAGGAGGGGGTGGCAACGGTTATTACTCGGGTGGCGGTGGAGGATCAAGCTATGGAGCGGGAAGCGTGGGTGACCAGGAGCTGGCACCTGATATTTGCGGCGGGCTGTATCCCGGCGGCCGTGGCGGATTTACCATTTCAAGCTATCCCACACTCAACACCGGGGTATTCATGGGTGGCGGAGGAGGAGCATCGGTATACCTTACAACTCCCACAACCTCGGCCGGAGCCAGCGGCGGCGGAATAGTCATAATCCATGCTGACACCATTGTGGGTAACGGAAGGGTTATCACGGCCAGCGGTGCAGCGGCGGTCGGTAACACAGCGGCAAATGCCGGAGCAGGGGGCGGCGGTGCAGGCGGATCAGTGATCATCAGCACCAGGCACTTCAATTCTGCACCGGTTCTCACAGCTGACGGCGGCAATGGCGGAAACAACGTAAACCAGAACGGCGCCGGCGGCGGCGGCGGCGGCGGGCTGATCTGGACCGCAGGAGCATTCCCCGGTACGGCAACTGTTGCCGGCGGCCAGGGTGGCGTGCACAGCGGCGGCGATCCAAACCGTGACGGTTTATCGGGGTTAATACGCTCCAATCTCAACCTTCCGCTTAACGGATTTCTTTTCAATGAGATATATGTTGCAGTCAACCAGAATCAGCTCGATTCAATTTGCGAGGGGATGGTTCCGCCTAAAATAACAGGTACCAGGCCCGCAGGCGGCAGCGGATCATATACATACCAGTGGCAGAAGAGCTATGACAATAACACATGGAGTGACGTCCCTGGAACGTCAATAGATTATACACCCGCCTCAACCGAAACAACCACGTTATGGTTCAGAAGGGTTGTAAATGACGGGGCCGGCATAATTGACAGGAGCCTTCCTGTGCAGATTATTGTTCACCCGCGTATTACCGGGAACCTTGTGGGCAGTGATACCACCCTCTGTTATAACATGGACCCGGAGGAACTGTATCCGCTCAATGCAGGTCCTTCAGGAGGCACAGGACTCTATTTCTACAGATGGGAGCAGAGCCCTGACAACATTACCTGGAGCAATGCTGCCGGTAGCGGCAATTCAGCAGCCTACAATCCGCCGTCGCTGACTGCCACGACACACTTTCACAGGGTGGTCAGTTCGGGAGCCTGCACTGATGTCAGTTCTCAGGTTACTGTAACGATATTGCCCGTTATCACCAGCAACACTGTCACTGCCGACCAGACCATCTGCGAGGGAACATTATTCAGCAACCTTTCCGGATCAACGCCCGGAGGCGGAGCATCTCCGTCTTACACCTACCAGTGGATGAGCAGCCCGGATAACACCACATGGGCACCTGCCGCAGGCACAAATAATGGGGTCAACTATGACCCGCAGAATGATTCACCGGGTACAACCTACTACAGGCGTATTGTCTACAGTGGTCCTTTCAATACCTGCCAGCTGGTAAGCAATACCGTTACCCTGTTATCTCATCCGGCTATCACAAATAATGTAATCACTTCTGACCAGACAATATGTGAGGGGACCGCACCGGCCACCATCGATGGCACACTCCCGGCCAACGGTGCCGGCCCTGGCACTTATCTTTACCAGTGGATGAGCAGCAGCAACGGAGTCACCTTCAGTAATATATCAGGGGCTTCCTCGGAAGATCTTCCGGGCACCGTACTTACAACAGGCAGATGGTACAGGCGCATTGTTACTTCATCTGCATGCAGCAGCACCAGCAATGATGTTCATGTCACCGTAAATCCGCGAATAACAGGGTTTGATATCAGCCTGCCTCCACTCGCACATGACACGATCTGTACGGGAACGACTCCGGAGTTACTGTCCGGAACACCATCCGGAGGGCTGGGCACTTACACCTATACGTGGGCATCATCAACCGATAATGTAAGCTTTACGACGCTTTCTGCAACCGGCATTTCATATCAGCCAGGTAATCTCACCGTTACCACCTGGTTCAGAAGGACGGTCACCTCAGGCGCATGTACTGAAAATTCAGTGTTCAGGATCACCGTCCTTCCGCAGGTAACCGGAAATACAATTTCTGCCGCTCAGACGATATGCAATACACAGGCGGCAGCCACACTGACCGGAGGCACGCTGGCGGGAGGTGACGGCATATACAGGTACATGTGGGAGAAGAAGGATTCACAATCGGCTGACTGGCTCACAGCAACGGGCACAAATAATTCTGCCAACTATCAGCCTCCGCTGCTTGAGGAGACCACTCAGTTCAGGAGGAACGTTTATTCAGGTGAGAACAACTGCTGTATGTCTGTCTCTGCGCCTGTGACAATAACGGTTGACATAATGCCTCAGAATATAAGTGCAGGATCTGACGCTCTGCTGTTGCCCTACCAGTTTGCGGCCATTCTTGAGGGCAGTTTTGACGGAGAGGGAACCGCCGCATGGAGCTATGACTTCGGCAGCGGTGATGCCACTCCGGTCTTTGCCACCCCGGATGAAAAAGTGACGGAGGTCAGAAAGCTCGGATTTGGCGACAATACATTTATTTTTTCAGTCACCAACGGCAAGTGTGTTGCACCGGGAGCAACCGTAACTCTCACTGTCCCGGAACTGACAATCCCGCAGGGTGTTACCCCGAATAATGACGGCATCAATGATTACTTCGATGTTGAAGGGCTTGAATTCACCCGGAACGAGCTCGTGATCATCAATACAGCAGGCGCTGTTGTATACAGGGCCAGGGATTACAGGAGCAATGATCCGTTAGGAGCATGGACAGGTCTCGATCTGAATGGTAACGAGGTGCCGGAGGGTACATATTATTACCTTCTTACAATCAGGGGGGCCCAGGACCCGGAAGTCCCTTCATTCACTGCCAACATCAGCGGCTTTTTAATTCTCAGGAGGTAGCATGAAGAGAAACAAATACATATTGATTCTCCTTGCCTTTGTGCTTCCGCTGATTGCTGATGCACAGCAGGTTCCCATAACCAGCCAGTACCTTACGAACGGACTTGTAATCAACCCGGCATATGCAGGCACCCGTGAGGCCCTGAGTGTAAACCTCTCGTATCGCAAGCAGTGGGCCCGGATAAACGGAGCACCTCAGTTCCAGACCTTATCCCTGCACAGTCCTGTAAACAACAGGGAAAAGGTATCACTGGGACTTATGGCTGATTATCTGACTTACGGCGTGACAAAGGATGTGGGAATATATGCCTTTTATTCCTACAGTGTCAGGGTTGGCCGCGGGAAGCTTTCGATGGGACTAAAGGGCGGAGTGGATCTGAGCAATACCAACTACAATAATCTTCGTTTTCCCGATGGTAATCCTGCAGACCCGCTCCTTACGGGTGACATGAGATATACCCTTCCGAATACGGGTGTGGGTTTTTACTACTACACTGACAGTTACTTTGCCGGAATATCCGTCCCCTCGATCCTGACCTACAAGAGGGATGAGACTGATGAATTCAGGGTTAGCCCTGATTACACGATGTTCAGAACTTACTTTACTGCCGGCACGCTGCTGAAAGTCGCTGATGTCTTCAGGATCAAGCCCTCGGTACTTGTCAGGTATTCGGTACATGAACCCCTTGAGGTTGATCTTAACACCAATTTTATCTTTGCTGATATCCTATGGGTGGGCGCTTCATACAGAATAGCCGAGAAAGCGGCAGTGGCCCTGCTTGACCTGCAGGTCACCCCGCAGCTGAAACTGGGATATTCATATGATTATCAGCTGGGTCATCTGAATGATTATACTTCGGGGACACATGAGGTGTCACTGAGATATGAATTTGCATTTGCTGTAAGTGCAACATCGCCAAGGTATTTCTGAAATGATGAGGAGAGTTCTGAAGCATATCGCAATAATGTTGCTCGTCCTTTCCGGGCAGTTGACAGTGCTCAATGGCCAGGCTAAAGGGACCTTTGAGGTAACGCATATTTCAAAGATATCCTCATCGTCAGATGATATGGCTCCTGTGATAATGAATGACGGGATTCTCTTCTGTTCAAACAGGAAGACGAATCCTTTTCTCACCAGGAAAAATCTTGAAGGGATCAGGCTTTATGAACTGTACTTTGCACCTTTCACCGATGAGGGAGCCCCTTCTTCTCCGGTACGGTTTGCACCCAACCTGGGCAGGGATGCAAACATCGGTCCTGCCTCGGTGACCACTGACGGGAATACGCTGTGGTTTACCCGAAACTATTCCGAAGGGCGCAAGCTTGGGAAGAAACAGCCCAACAGGCTTGGCCTCTTTGCTGCGAAACGTTCCGGGACGCAGTGGGGTGATATCACTCCGTTTGAGTACAATAACCCGGAATACAACCTCTCCTTCCCGTTTGTTTCGGCAGATGGCAGGTATCTTTTTTTCTGTTCTGACATGCCGGGAGGGGAGGGAAAATATGACATATATATGAGTGAAAACATTGAAGGTCGGTGGTCTGAACCCAGGAATCTGGGTCCCGAAGTCAACAGCAGGGCTGCAGAGATACACCCGTTCCTTCACAGCTCCGGCAGGCTCTATTTTGCCTCTGACAGGCCCGGAGGGATGGGCGGTCTGGATATCTGGTACTCAAACCTGGCATATGGATCATGGACAAAGCCGGTGGCACTTGCCGAACCTGTCAACTCGGACGCTGATGACTTTGCATTTTATGCAGCCCAGGGTGGGCTGCAGGGATATTTTGCATCAAACCGCCGCAATTTCAACGATGATATTTTCAGTTTCGCCTCAACCATTATCCGGTGGTCTGCATGCGATTCCCGGCAAGAAAACAATTACTGCTTTGAATTCATCGAGGAAAACGCGCTGATGCAGGATACACTCAAGACCGGGTTCCGCTGGGAGTGGGACTTCGGAGACGGAACAAGGGCTGCCGGTATAACTGCCGAACATTGCTACGCTGGCCCGGGGATCTATGACGTCAGCCTTGACATAGTGAACCTCATTACCGGAGGAATAGAGAAGAGGCAGGCATCATATGAGCTTGAGATTACCGATATTGAACAACCCGTAATCACCGGCCCTGACACTGTCAAGGCTGGTGAAACGTTGATTCTGAATGCAGGTGCCACTTACCTGCCCGGATGGAAGATTGACCGGTACTACTGGAATTTCGGAGATGAGACTGTTGCAACCGGACTGGAAGTGTCAAAGGTTTATTCGCTTCCGGGAAGATATAAC
>CAYYEH010000052.1:3791-18440 GCA_964470815.1 uncultured Rikenella sp. | reverse complement strand
AAGTATGTCACTTGTCCATGAGCTTGAGAAATCCGGCAACTGGCTCTTCAGGAGAAGAAGCTGGCTGCCGGCGACGATACTGGTTCCCGTGGCTGTTTATATCCTGTTCATTGCCAACCGGAGCGTCATATATTTCAATTACACCTGGGAGATTGCATGTATCCTGGTATCCGTGGCCGGTGAACTGCTGAGGTCATATACGGTTGGATATGTTCCCAGAAACACCTCCGGCCGCAATGTAATAGAGCAAATGGCTGACGAGCTTAACACAAAGGGTATTTACTCAGTGGTCCGCAATCCGCTTTATATCGGCAATTTCCTGATGTGGCTCGGACCTGTAATGTTCCTCAGGTCAGTGTGGTGGGTTTTTGTATTCGTCCTGGCTTACTGGCTCTATTATGAGCGGATCATCTTTGCCGAAGAGCAGTACCTGCGGCGCAAGTTTGGTGAGGTTTATGATACCTGGGCTTTCCGTGTAAAAGCCGTCATTCCGTCATTCAGGCGTTATGTCAGGGCTGATCTTCCCTTTTCTTTCAGGAATGTTCTGAAGCGTGAACACAACAGCATTGCGAACCTGTTTGTTGTCTTTGCACTCCTTGACCTACTCCGTAATATTTCTGTCACCGGCAGGTTCTACCTGGAACCAATGTACATTACCCTTTTTGTGGCAGCCCTGATCTTCTGGGCAATTGTAAGGTACCTTGTCAAGAGAACAAGATTCCTGCATGTGGAAGGCCGGTAGCCGCCGGAAGAAACCGGACCAGTAACCGGTATATCAGCACCTCCCCGCTGTGCGGCAGTAAACCTCAGGGTGTATTACCTGTCACGAGCCCCCAGGAACAGCATGATATAATATATCAACGTGGCCAGTGAACCGAGCGCGGCGATCACATAGGTATATGCCGCCCATTTAAGGGCATCCTCCGCCTTGTCATGTGTGCCTGAATAGGTTATACCGGCGTTTGCAAGCCATGCAAGAGCCCTTTTTGAGGCATTCACCTCAACCGGAAGGGTGATGAAGCTGAAAAGGGTGGTGATTGCAAAGAGAACAATACCTATCAGAAGTATCTCAGGCCTTGAGTTGAGAAGTATGAGTCCTGCAATAAGCACCCATTGGATCCAGTTGGAGGCAAAGCTGACAACGGGGGCAAGCCTTGATCTCATCCCCAGCCAGGCGTATGCCTGTGCATGCTGCAGGGCATGGCCTGTCTCGTGGGCGGCAACGGCTGCGGCTGCCACGCTGGTGCCTGAGTAGACCTCACGGCTCAGGTTAATGGTTTTCCTGAGGGGGTTATAATGGTCAGTCAGTTCTCCGGCCACACTGTGAACGGTAACGTCTGTCACACCGCTTTCGCGAAGCATCTTCTCTGCCACATCACGCCCGGTCATGCCCGAGGCGATAGGGACCTTTGAATAGGTCCTGAATTTCGACTTGAGCCTGGCGCTGACCACCCAGCTCAATACCATGAAAACTATAAATATGATCCAGTATGCTCCGTTGTGTAAAAACATTGTTTCCATTTATCTCAGATACTATTTGGTTTATTATCCTTCAACAAAACGCCTGCCGTTGCAAATAAGTTCTGAAAAGAGGTCATTTTGTCATGCCTGATTGGCTTATCTTTGCGGGCGATGCTGAAGAGTGCGGCAAAGATATTATCTTTTTTGCTTCTCATCCCGGTATGGTTCTACCGGTGGTTCATTTCACCATGGACCCCTCCCTCGTGCCGTCATGCGCCAACCTGTTCACAATATGCCATTGATGCCTTCAGGTTGCACGGGCCGCTGCATGGCCTTGCAATGTCAACTGACAGGATTTTAAGATGCCGGCCCGGGGGCACCCACGGTTACGATCCGGTTCCGCGGTTCATCTTCAGGCGGTACAGGCACAGCGGCCTGACACTGCGCAGGGTGCAATGTTGCAACAGGCTGAAGGACCACAACCAGAACTAGAATGAGAGTTTCTCCCTGAGCATCTTGTACCCTGCCCTGCTAACCGGTATTTTTTCACCCGATTTCAGGACTGCAACGTAATTGTCCTTGCTGTAGGGTTCAAGGCGGTTTATATGCTCAACATTGACAATGTATGATCTGTGTACCCTCATGAACAGGCCCGGCGGGAGATGTTCCTCATAATATTTCATGGTTTTGGGTTTCAGTGCCTTTCCCTCGCTGTAATAGATCATGACATAATCATCCTCTGCTGCGAGGTAAAAGACATTGTTGAGGGGGATGATCTTAATTCCGGCCCCTTTACGGAATACTATCCTGGTCAGGAATCCTTCGGCCTCGGAAGCTGTGGCAACCAGCTTTTCAATCTTCTCATCTGCCGGAGTCTCTTTTTCCAGGCGGTTCAATGCCTTGGACAGTGCATCGTCAAACCTGTCCTTGGAAAATGGTTTTAGGAGGTAGTCAACTGCGTTGAGTTCAAAAGCCCTGATGGCATATTGGTCAAAGGCGGTGGTGAAAATTACTTCCGGCTTCTCGTCTATCACTTCAAGAAGCTCAAAACCTGTAAGTTTAGGCATTTGGATATCGAGGAAGATAAGGTCAGGTTTTTTTTCCTTTATCTCCCTTGCACCGCAGAATCCGTCACCGCATTCACCGGCAATCTCGATTTCCGGATGGTCTGAAAGCATAAACCTGATCAGTTCCCTGGCCGGGGCTTCGTCTTCAATGATCAGTGCTCTGATTTTTTTCATGCTTTGAAATATGTTAATCATGATTTGCGAAAGGGGAATCTCACCACTACTGTAAAACTCGCTTCACCACGGTTCACTGTAAGGTCTGCCATGTCTCCGAAGAAGAGTTCGAGCCGGCTGCTGACATTCTTAAGCCCGATGCCGGCACCTTTCCTGGTCACCACGGAGTCGGTGTCAACGTTGTTGGTGACAGATATTACAACCATTTCATTGTCCAGCCTGGCTGTGGTCTTAATCGTTACCTCCTCCGTCGATTCATAGACCCCGTGTTTGACAGCATTCTCGTAAAGGGGCTGCAGGAGCATTCCCGGCATGAGTGACGGCAGGCATTCAGGGCTTATGTCCTCCTCTATTCTCAGCCTCTCGCCGAACCGCACTTTTTCTATCTGAAGGTAGAGTCTTAGGCTCTCCATCTCATTGCCAAGGGTTACCGGCTGTTCGTTTCTTGAAGAAAGGGAATAGCGCATGAAATCTGACAGCTTCACAATCATCTCACGGGCCCTGAGCGGGTCAGTAACCGTCAGAGAGCTGACTGAGTTGAGGCTGTTGAAGAGGAAGTGCGGGTTTATCTGGGATCTCAGCATCTTCAGTTCCCCTTCGCGGACCTGGGTCTCGAGCTGGGCCTGGCGTGCCGCCTTCTCCGCAAGCCTAGTAGCACTAAGGAAGAGGTAATAAACAAGTATTATGACAAAAAATATCAGAACCCCGGCTGTGGCCCTGAATACAAGCACCGAGTGCCAGAAGATTATATAATCAACTTTCTCCGCAACCATGGCCCTCACGATGAACCTTGTACCCAGGAGCCACACTGCAACCGTAAGGGTTCCTGTAAGCAAAACATTGAATATGGTTGTGTAGAGCTGACTCTCATCCTTGAGGAGGAACCTGACGGGAAACCATACAGCCAGCCCAAGTAGGCCGAACAGAATCATTGAAACCAGGCCGTCGGCTATCGCAACCTCGGTCCGGCTTCCGTACCCGAAATGAACGAGAAGTGACTGGCCTGCTGCCAATATCAGCCAGGCCAGCCACCATACAAGTAGCCTCGTTCTGTTCTCCAGTAACGGATGCTTCATATGTTATTTGTAACTCTTGATCTCTCCCCCGCCGAATATCACGGTACCCCTGATGGTAAGTGACCTTGTGTTGTCCCTGATCACATCACCCCTCATCTTCCTGCTGTCAGAAAATCCTCCAAGAATGGGTGTGACTTCTATCACCACATTCCACCCATCAGGGACAATGATGGTTGTTCCACCAAAGATACATGTAATTTCTATTACGTTGTCACCTGGTGAAAGCGATGAACGGGTCAGGTCAACCTCTCCGCCTCCGAATATTGACGTAATCTTTCCCCCCTGGAAATTGTCTGTAATAAGCTGCCTCTCCGCTCCGCTGAATATGTTTACGTAATCAATGTAGTCAGCCTTGTTGACGGTTGAGAAGTCCAGTTTTTTAACCAGCCGCTTGGAGTTTACCAGGAGCACAACTCCCAGAACGATGAACAGTGCCGGCCAGAAGAAGTTGAATGACCTGAAGAAGTCGGTGAACAACTCCGGTATCAGGAAAAATCCTCCTACGGAGATCATAACAATTCCGGGTGTTTTGTTGTCAGACCCGGTCAGGGTGATGACACCGATGGCTATCAGCAGCATCTGCCAGCTGAAGATGATATCATCAATAAAGTGGTCAAGAGGTTCGGGAAGCACTGTCATCTTCTTGACAATGAGGATCATTCCCGCGATGATCAGGAGCACACCGATAATGAACCTGCTTGAGGTTTCGGGGTTCCTTGCCGGTTTTTTGAATTCGTTTTCCATTGCTTTTTATTTTGGGTTGTTCTGAATTATTTCACTCTTTTGGTCAGTGGCTTCACCATGAAGGCCAGACCTGCCAGCACAAGCACAGCAGGCCAGTATATTTTCTTATATGTCTCTGTCAGCTGTACCGTCATCTCCGGCATGAGAAACCAGAATCCGATGGCAAAAAGAACCACGGCTGAGACGAGCTCAAGGCTTATAAGTGACCATATTCCGAAGAATATGAGCAGCATCTGCCAGGTAAAATAGTCGGATATTTCCCCCATTTTAAGCAGGTCAAGCTTGGCAACAATCATCATCAGTCCCAGTGCTATCAGGAACTTTGCTATGCCTGCGAACGGATTGTGGTCTTTGTCTCTCATGGCGATTGATTTGAATTACGAGTCAAAAATATTAATGATTTGCTAGCCCGTGATACTCATTTCCGGCGGAGAGCGGATATACATCGGTGAACAGCGAAGAAAACGGGTGGTGTTACTTTTTTGTTCATAATTTTTTTTATTGATGCAGGTTTTATAATTTTGCAGACCGAAAAAAAGGGATATGCCCGGATTGTATTCCATACCGCTGGCGGGACTGAAAGAGACCAGATACACTTATGAATTCAGCATAGGTGACGATTTCTTCAGGGCCCGGGAGGAGTCTGAGATTAAGAAGGGAGAGATGCATGCGGTGGTTGTTTTACAGAAGTGCAGTACCCATCTTGAGCTCGATATAGTCATAAACGGACGAGCCGAGGTGGTGTGCGACAGGTGCCTTGAACCGTTTTACATGACCCTTTCCTCTGCCAACAGGCTTTTTGTAAGGCAGGGAAGGGACTGGGAGGAGGCTGATCCGGACATGATTACCATGCCGCTGGATGAACATGAAATAGATCTGAGTCAGTTTTTCTATGAATACATCCACCTGGCGTTACCGATAAAGCGTATTCATCCTGATGATGAAAAGGGAAACAGCACATGCAACCCGGAAATGATCAGGAAGCTGAAAGATCATCTCATTCACGGGGAGGGTGAAACCGATCCGAGATGGGACAGTCTGAAAAAACTGACAGGGAATAATTAACTCAATTCATTACTGCGATGCCAAATCCAAAACACAGACACTCCAGTACCAGGAGAGACAAGAGGAGGACACACTACAAGGCTGTGGCTCCGACAACTGCTGCATGTCCCAACTGCGGATCGGCCCACCTCTACCACAGGGTCTGCCCGGAGTGCGGATATTACAGGGGCAAACTTGCCATAGAGAAAAAGACAACAGCCTGACAGGCTTTCCGTTCAAAACAGGTGAACGATGAAAATAGGTCTTGATGCAATGGGGGGCGATTACGCTCCCGATGCTGTCGTTGAGGGCGCCGTTGACGCACTCGGGCAGCTGCCAGAAGGGGACCGTATTGTGCTGATCGGTGATAACAGCCTCATCCGCACAAAGCTCGCATCTTTGAATGCCGAACCATCGCTTTTTGACATCGTCCCGACCACAGAGGTCATTGAAATGTCAGATCACCCGGCCAAGGCTTTCTCGCAGAAAAGGGATTCATCAATTGCCGTTGGCTTCGGGATGCTCAAGAGCGGCCTGATTGACGGTTTTGCCTGTGCCGGTAACACCGGTGCAATGATGGTAGGAGCCAGCTATACGGTGAATGTCATTCCCGGCGTCTTCAGGCCTGCCCTGGCAGCACTGATACCAAATCTCAACGGCAGGTCTTCAATCATTCTTGATGTCGGGATCAACCCTGACAGCAAACCTGATGTACTGCTTCAGTACGGCCTGCTCGGAACAGTTTATGCAAAACATGTCCTGGGCATTCAGAACCCCGCAGTGGGCCTTCTGAACATCGGTACTGAGGAGTCAAAGGGATCAGCTGCCGTGAAGGCGGCATTTGAACTCCTGAATGAAAGCAGTGATGTCAATTTCAGGGGTAATATCGAGGGCCATCACCTGTTCACTGACGAGATGACAGACGTAATAGTCTGTGACGGATTCGTCGGTAACGTGGTTCTGAAAATGGCTGAAAAGTTTTATGTTGTGGCAAGGTCAAAAGGCATCAGCGACAGCTTCTTTGACAGGCTGAATTTCGAGGTAGTTGGGGGTACACCGGTGGTCGGCATCAATGAAAACGTCGTGGTGGGCCACGGCATTTCAAACCGTAAGGCCATTATGAACATGATTCTCACAACCCGGGATGTGGTCCATGCCGATCTTGCCGGAAAGATCAGGGAAGCATTCGGAGCATGACGAAATTAAGAGCAGCTATCACGGGCATAAACGCCTGGACACCGGAATACCGGCTTACAAACCATGAGCTCTCTCAGATGGTTGAGACCACCGACGAGTGGATCATGCAGCGCGTTGGCATCAAGGAAAGAAGAATACTGAAGGGGGAGGGCAAAGGCACCTCTGACCTTGGCGAACCG
The DNA here is from genome assembly GCA_964470815.1 of uncultured Rikenella sp. Lineage (GTDB taxonomy): Bacteria > Bacteroidota > Bacteroidia > Bacteroidales > VadinHA17 > SR-FBR-E99. Next base: position 11,498 of record CAYYEH010000052.1, on the reverse strand, counting down.
GCCGTCAGAGGCCTGCTGGAAAAAACCGGCACCAGCCCCGAAGAGGTCGATCTGCTCATATGTGCAACCATTACACCTGACATGGCGTTCCCGGCAACAGCCAATATCATCTGTGACAAGGTCGGAATAAAAAACGCCTTCAGCTTTGATATAGGGGCGGCCTGTTCCGGTTTTCTTTTCGCCCTGCAGACAGCAACCACCTTCGTTGAGTCAGGCCGGTACAGGAAGGTCGTTGTGGTGGGGGCAGACAAAATGTCCTCAATAACCGACTATACTGACAGAACCACCTGCACCCTCTTCGGCGATGCCGCAGGAGCCGTGCTGCTTGAACCCACAAATGAAGATTACGGGGTGATGGATCATATCTTCAGGACCGATGGTTCAGGAAGGAAATACCTGCATATGAAGGCGGGAGGGTCAGTACGCCCTGCATCACACGATACCGTGGGAGGACGCGAACACTTTGTATACCAGGAGGGACAGGCTGTCTTCAAGTTCGCCGTCTCAAACATGGCTGACGTGGCAGCCGAGATAATGGAAAAGAATAACCTGAAACCCGATGACATCTCATGGCTCGTCCCGCACCAGGCCAACCTCAGGATAATTGACGCCACAGGGCGCAGAATGGGACTCCCTCCTGAAAAGGTGATGATCAACATTCAAAACTACGGAAATACAACCGCTGCAACCATACCTCTCGTGCTGTGGGAGTTTGAAAAGCGGCTCAGTAAGGGAGAGAATCTTATTCTTGCCGCCTTCGGAGGCGGATTCACCTGGGGAAGCATCTGGCTGAAATGGGCATATGACCCGGTTAAGGAATAACGGCAGACAGTTGAGGGCGGCATTTCTGCCCTCTTTTTTTTCCACAACCGGCACAATACTTTTTATATTTGCGTGTTAAATAAATTCAGGGAAAACACGGGAACAAACCAAAATCACTATGGCAAAATTAATCGAGACAGACAACGGAGCAGCAGTCAACCTTATAAGCCAGGGTACTGAAATCACAGGCGATATAAAATCTTCAGGCGATATACGCGTAGACGGTGTGCTCAACGGAAATATGATTACCAAGGGGAAGGTGGTCATCGGACCCACCGGCAGGATCAAGGGTGAGGTGGAGTGCAAAAACTCCGAGGTGTCAGGGATGATTGACGGCAAAATAACCGTGTCACAGCTGCTTAATCTGAAAGCAACTTCAAAGATCAACGGCACAATCATTACCGGCAAACTCTCCATAGAGCCCGGAGCTGTCTTCACAGGCAACTGCGCAATGAAGGAGGGTGAAAATGGAGGAACAGCAGCAGCCAGACCCGAAAAAGAAGGAAAGTAAAGGCGCTGACGGCCTCTCAGCCTATTCCCGCTACAGCACCATCGCAATCCAGATGGTGGTGATTATCCTTATCACATCACTCGGCGGAGCAAAGCTTGACCAGCGGTTCGGAACCGATCCGGTCCTCACTGTGATCCTGTCTCTTCTCGGCGTTACAGCAGCTTTGTGGCTCGTCATCAAAGAGGCCATTAGAAACAAATGATATGTTCAGCCCCGGAGTATCCAGATACTACTTCCGCCTCCTGGCATTGTACGTAATGGCTTTAATAATGATCATTGCAGCAGGGAGGTTGTTCCCTTCAGCCCCGGATACTGCCGGAGCAGTTGTTCTTGCTTCCGCATTTGCCATTACCGCCTTCATTTCCCTTTTAATTTTTTTTAACGGTTATACTTCTGACCACGATAAAAGTGTTTTTATGACACTTATCGCGATGAGTGTTAAGATGCTGCTTGTCTTTGTCCTGGCACTGATGTATATCCTTGTCTTTAAAAACGACGCAATTGGTTCATTAATATTGTTTTTTATCCTATATTTGGCCTTCACTTTTTTTGTAGTTGGTACATTTATCAGTGTCCTGAAACGGAAGTCGGATTAAAGAAATTTAGATTGAAAAACAGGTATTTATATCTTCTCATTCTGATATTCGGGTTGCTGGCCGGGGCTCTTCCTGCCACCGGTTCGGGCATCAGTGAAAAGGAAGGGAAGTCACATGACACCGGAGAGGAGTTTGATGCTGCATCATTTATCATGGAACATGTGGCAGACTCACATGAATGGCATATTCTTACCAAGAATGACGGCACCCATGTGGCCGTTTACCTGCCGGTGATCCTGTTTGACCGGGAGACGGGTTTTCATTTGTTCTCTTCCCGTAAAATAGCCCACGGACACAGTTATAAAGGCTTTGCCGTGGCGCATGAGGGGAAGTATGCAGGAAAGATTGTGAAGGTTGATGAGCACGGTCTCCATGACGGATCAAAGCCTCCGCTGGATTTCTCAATAACCAAGGCTGTTTTCGGCATGCTTGTGGCAGCAGTCATACTGTTATGGCTCATGCTTGCACTGGCAAGGACATATAAAAGGTCAGGGATAACCGCCCCGAAGGGATTCCAGGGGGTGCTTGAGCCAATAATCCTTTTTATCAGGGATGATATAGCGGTTCCCAACATCGGGGAGCATAAGTATGCGAAGTTCATGCCCTATCTCCTGACGGTTTTCTTCTTCATTCTCATCAACAACCTTCTGGGGCTGATCCCGTTCTTTCCTTTCGGGGCCAACGTCACCGGCAATGTCAACGTGACATTTGTCCTTGCCCTTTTCACTTTTTTAATCACACAGTTCAGCGCCAACAAATCACACTGGAGGCATGTCTTTGCTGCTCCGGGTGTTCCTTTCTGGCTGCTGCCTATCATGATACCCATTGAGATCATCGGGCTCTTTTCAAAGCCGTTCGCCCTCATGATCCGTCTGTTTGCGAATATCACTGCCGGTCATATTATTATCCTGAGCCTGGTAACTCTGATATTCATCTTCAAGACAGTGCTTGTGGCTCCGGTCTCCATCTTCTTTGTTCTCTTCATGGACTGCATTGAGTTGCTCGTAGCCTTTCTCCAGGCATATGTCTTCACCCTGCTGTCAGCTCTGTTCATAGGGATGGCGGTAGCCGAACCTGAACATCATTAAACATCATTATATCAATAATTTATTTTAAAAAAAGTTTTATGGAACAAGCAGCAATGTCATTAGCAGCAGTAGGAGCGGGTCTCGCGGTTATAGGGGCCGGACTTGGTATCGGCCGCATCGGCGGTTCGGCCATGGACGCCATCGCACGCCAGCCTGAAGCCTACTCTAAGATTCAGCTCGCAATGATTATTTCAGCAGCGCTTATCGAAGGGGCAGCCCTCTTCGCCATCGTTGTCGCAATGATCAAGGGCTAAAGTCAGAAAAGCCTGCAACGGTTGGTTGCAGGCTTTGAAAACGAATTAAACAAAACAGCATATCATGTTATTACAAACCAGTCTTGCAAGTCCCGCGATCGGGACGATATTCTGGACGACACTCATCTTCCTCATGTTGCTGTTCCTTCTCTGGAAGTTTGCATGGGGGCCTATAATGAAGGCGGTCAAGGCACGCGAGGACATGATCCACAATGCCCTTGACTCGGCAGAAAAGGCCCGGGAGGAGATGAAGGTTCTGCAGGCCGACAATGAGATCATACTCCGCAAGGCACGTGAAGAGCGTGACAAGATCCTGCGTGATGCGCGGGTGGCCTATGACAGGATGATGGCAGATGCAAAGGAAAAAAGTCAGTCGGAGTCTGATGCGCTGGTGCGACGGGCCAAAGAGCTCATCGAACGGGAAAAGGTCGCTGCAATCACCGAGGTGAAGCGCGAGGTCGCCAGGCTGGCCATTGAAGTGGCCTCAAAGGTGGTGGGTGAAACCCTCAAAAGCGACACTGAGCAGCAGAAGCTGATCGAGAGATACATCAACGAGATCGAAGCAAACAGGAACTGACCCGATGAACTCAGCCAGAATAGCTGTAAGATACGCCAGGGCGCTCTTCGACCTTGCCCTCGAAAAAAATGCAATTGACGGTGTATACGGTGACATGAAGAGCATCAGCCGTCTTTGTTCCATGGATGAGGTGAGGAAGGTAATCAGCAATCCCGTCATTCCGATTCAAAAGAGAAAAGAGGCCATCGTTGCCCTTGCCGGCAGTGATGCCGAAAAACTCACAGTTGACTTTATCGGGCTCCTGTTCAGCCAGGGCAGGGGTGATTACCTTGCCGCAGCGGCAAGAAATTTCATTGACCTTACCCGCCGCCACAGGGGAATACGACAGATAACGGTTACAACTGCCGTTCCGGTTGATGACGCAACAAAAAAGGAAATGGCCGGACTGATTGCAGGCGAAAGGCACGGTACCATAGAGTTCAGCGAGCAGATCGACGAATCAATCATCGGTGGCTTTATCCTCAGGGTTGATGATTCATATATCGACGCCAGCGTAAAAAGCAGGCTGAACAGATTCAGGAAGGAGTTTTCACTGGCAGGTTATGCCGAAAAGTAGTTTATAAGATTCAGAGATATGACTAATATTAAACCTTCAGAGGTATCACAGATTTTAAGGCAGCAGCTTGAAGGAGTAAAAACAGCCATCGACATTGAGGAAGTGGGAACGGTGCTGCAGGTCGGTGACGGCATTGCCCGCATTTACGGCCTCAGGAACGTCGGTTCCAATGAGCTGATCGAGTTCGTTGAATCGGATATCAAGGGAATTGTTCTCAACCTTGAGGAAGACAACGTGGGAGCAGTTATTCTCGGCCCTTCTGAGAAGATCAGGGAGGGAGACATAGCCCGCAGGACAGGAAGGATCTCGTCCATCATGGTCGGGGAAGGGTTGCTTGGCAGGGTAATAACCACCACCGGTGAACCTATTGACGGCCGCGGCCCAATCACCGGCGAGCTCTACGAGATGCCCTTCGAGAGGAAGGCCCCAGGCGTCATCTTCAGGCATCCGGTAAAACAGCCGGTTCAGACAGGCCTCAAGGCCATTGACGCTATGATACCTATCGGCCGCGGCCAGCGCGAGCTCATCATCGGTGACCGCCAGACAGGCAAGACAGCCATAGCCATAGATACAATCATAAACCAGAAGAGCGAATATGAGAAGGGCAAGCCTGTATATTGCATTTACGTTGCCATAGGTCAGAAAGGCTCTACGGTGGCAAACATAGCCACCACACTCGAGAACTACGGCGCCATGGACTATACCGTCATCGTCAGCGCCACCGCTGCCGACTCCGCGGCAGCACAGTTCTATGCACCATTTGCCGGTGCGGCTATAGGCGAGTTCTTCCGTGATACCGGGCGTGATGCCCTGATTATCTATGATGACCTCTCAAAACAGGCTGTTTCATACCGTGAGGTCTCGTTGCTGCTCCGCCGTCCGCCCGGCCGAGAGGCATACCCCGGAGATGTCTTCTATCTCCACTCACGCCTCCTTGAGAGAGCCGCCAAGATCATCGGATCAGATGAGGTGGCAGCCAAAATGAATGACCTGCCTGACTCAATACGCCATATGGTAAAGGGAGGCGGATCACTTACTGCCCTCCCAATCATCGAGACACAGGCAGGTGACGTGGCCGCCTATATACCCACAAACGTGATCTCGATCACTGACGGCCAGATCTTCCTAGAATCAAGCCTTTTCAATGCCGGTATCAGACCCGCCATCAACGTGGGAATATCAGTATCAAGGGTAGGAGGCCACGCCCAGATTAAATCAATGAAAAAAGTTGCCGGTACCCTCAAGGTTGACCAGGCACAGTACCGTGAGCTGGAAGCTTTTTCAAAATTCGGATCCGATCTTGACCCTGCCACTCTGGCCGTACTTGACAAAGGGGCCAAGAACGTCGAGATACTGAAGCAGAACCAATACTCACCGGTAAAGGTAGAAGAACAGGTTGCAATTATCTATTGCGGTACCAAGGGTCTGCTGAAGGATGTTCCGGTTCATAAGGTAAAGCTCTTTGAAAATGATTTTCTGGCTTTCATGCGTGACAACCACGGTGATGTCCTGGAAACAATTAAGAAGGGAATTATTAACGATGATGTGACGGCCGTTCTTGACAGGGCCGCCGCCGAGGTTGCCTCCCGGTACCAGTCGCGATAGCATTCAGAGTAAGATAGCAAAATGGCTAATTTAAAAGCAATAAGGGTCAGGCTCAGCTCGGTGAAATCAACACGCCAGATCACCTCTGCAATGAAGATGGTGGCGGCGGCCAAGCTGCGCAAGGCGCAGGATGCAATAGTCCAGCTCAGGCCTTATGCCGACAAGCTCAATGAGATACAGGAAGGGCTGAGTGCTGCATTGCGCGACACCGAGATCGAGAACATATATGCCGGAAGGAAAAAGGGCAACGGGAAAGTGCTGCTGGTTGTAATTACTTCTAACAAAGGTCTTTGCGGTGCATTCAATGCCAATGTTCTCAGGGAGACCAGGCGCATCATGGCTGAGAAATACCGTGAACACTCCCGCAGGGGAGACCTGCATGTGGTAACAATAGGAAAGAAGGCATTTGACACGCTCAGGAAACTGAAGTGCAACATAATTGCCGATCACAGTGACCTTTACTCCGGCCTCACCTTCGGTCGGGTCAGTTCACTGTCAGACAGGCTGATGCAGCTTTACGTCACACGGGAGTATGACACCATTGAGATTGTATATAACCAGTTCAGGAACGCGGCCGTACAGAAACTCACGGATGAGCTCTTTCTGCCTGTTACCATGGAGGCGCCTGGCAGCAGGGCAGCGGTTACGGCTGACTATATCTATGAACCAGACCAGGTAGCCATTGTCTCGGAGCTTATACCCAAGACCCTGCGCATAAAGCTATACCGTGCACTGCTGGATTCATTCGCCGCCGAGCACGGAGCACGGATGACAGCCATGCACCAGGCCACGGATAATGCCACTGAGCTTATCAGGGATCTTACCCTGCAGTACAACAAGGCGCGGCAGGCATCGATCACCAACCAGCTTCTTGAGGTGGTGAGCGGCGCCGAAGCGCTTAACGGATAACGGAAGGAGAAAAACATGTTCACCGGCGATTACCTGAGAGAACTTACAGACAAGGCTATTGCCAGTCTCGGCGGAACCCCCGAGGCAGACAGGCTCTTTGCACCCGTGAGATACATCATGTCCATAGGGGGGAAGAGACTCAGGCCGGTTATGTGCCTTATGGCGTGCAACATTTTCAGGGACAAGATCGATGAGGCAGTGATGCCTGCAGTGGGCATAGAGGTATTCCATAATTTCACCCTTATCCATGATGACATCATTGACAGGGCAGAGGTGAGACGAGGATCACCAACCGTTCACACCAAATGGGGCTCCGACCAGGCAATCCTCTCCGGCGATGTCATGGCATTCGTCGCAGTTGAGTGCATAGGCCAGGCACCGGAAAAAGCACTCCCCAGGTCACTGAAACTGTTCAACCGTACTGCCATTGAGGTATGTACCGGCCAGCAGCTCGATCTGGATTTTGAAAAGAAGGGCGTCGTATCGGAGACAGAGTACCTGAGAATGATCGAACTCAAAACCGCCGTGCTGGTGGCTGCCTCACTGAAGCTGGGGGCAATCATTGCGGATGCCTCAGACAAGGACCAGGATCTGCTCTACGAATTTGGCCGATGCCTGGGCATTGCCTTCCAGATACAGGATGATGTTCTTGACACCTACGGCGAAACGAAGATGTTCGGAAAAAAAACCGGCAGTGACATTGTGGCAAATAAGAAAACATATCTTCTGGTTAAAGCACTTGAACTGGCAGGAGGAGAAAGGCTGAGCCGCCTCAGGAATCTGCTGGGG
>CAYYEH010000052.1:0-3691 GCA_964470815.1 uncultured Rikenella sp. | reverse complement strand
AGGGCAATAGCCATGGACTCAACCGACGGGTTGCAGCGTGGCATGGAGGTTGTCGCCACAGGCCAGCCGATAGTGATGCCGGTTGGGGACCAGATCAGGGGTAGGCTGATGAACGTGACCGGAATGCCTATCGACGGCATCGGTGCACTCGACAAAAAGGGAGGCTATCCCATTCACCGCAAGCCGCCTAAATACGAGGACCTTTCCACAGAGAAGGAGGTGCTTTATACCGGCATCAAGGTGATTGACCTCATCGAGCCATACTCCAAAGGAGGAAAGATCGGCCTCTTCGGCGGAGCAGGCGTCGGCAAGACCGTCGTCATCCTCGAGCTTATCAACAACATTGCGAAGGCCTATTCGGGCCTTTCAGTGTTCGCCGGTGTGGGTGAGCGGACCAGGGAGGGCAATGACCTCCTCCGTGAGATGCTTGAAGCCAATGTTATCTCCTATGGCAAGGAATTCATGGAAGACATGGAGAAAGGCGGGTGGAACCTTGACCTGGTTGACCGCGAGATACTTAAGGAATCAAAACTGGCTCTTGTATTCGGACAGATGAACGAGCCTCCCGGGGCCCGTGCACGCGTGGCACTCTCAGGCCTCTCCGTGGCAGAATATTTCCGTGACGGAGAAGGGGAAGGAACGGGAAGGGATATCCTCTTCTTCATGGATAACGTCTTCCGTTTCACCCAGGCGGGCTCCGAGGTGTCAGCTCTTCTTGGGCGAATGCCTTCAGCCGTGGGTTACCAGCCTACTCTCGCTACGGAAATGGGTGTGATGCAGGAACGCATTACTTCAACGCGTCACGGATCAATCACCTCTGTACAGGCAGTCTATGTGCCTGCAGATGACCTTACAGACCCGGCCCCGGCAACAACATTTGCACACCTGGATGCCACAACGGTGCTAAGCCGTAAGATCTCTGAGCTTGGCATCTACCCGGCCGTTGACCCGCTTGACTCAACCTCGAGGATCCTTACCCCGGAGATCGTTGGAGAGGACCACTACAGATGCGCACAGAGGGTAAAGGAGATACTCCAGAGGTACAACGAGCTGCAGGATATCATCGCCATCCTTGGTATGGATGAACTCTCCGAGGAGGACAAGCTGGTGGTGCACCGTGCACGCCGCGTGCAGAGATTCCTTTCACAGCCGTTCCACGTTGCCGAACAGTTTACCAACATACCCGGAACGCTTGTCTCCATTGAAGATACCATCAGGGGCTTCAATATGATAATTGACGGAGCTGTGGACCAGTATCCTGAAGCTGCCTTCATGCTCGTGGGTACCATCGAGGATGCCATCGCCAAGGGCGAAAAACTGCTTGCAGAGCACAGGTAACTTTAAACCGGAGCAGACGTGAAAATTGAAATCATAACACCTGACAGGAACATCTATTCCGGCGAGGTACGCTCGGTGAGAGTGCCTGGCAGGAAGGGCTCCTTCCAGGTCCTGAAGGACCACGCACCAATAATATCCACCCTTGATGCCGGGCCTGTATTCATTGCTGATGACCAGGGCGCCGAGGTCAGATTTGAGATCACGGGAGGTGTGATCGAGGTCAAAAGGAACAGGATTATCCTGCTTGCCGACTCCGTGACTCAAGGATGAGGCCATGGACAGCGACGAGTTCCGGCAGCAGGGGCATGCGGTTGTTGAATGGATTGCCCGATACCTTGAAAACATCGAAAAATTCCCTGTTAAGTCAGGAGTAAAGCCTGGTGATATCAGGAATGCACTACCGGAGCTTCCTCCCACAGGCAGTGAATCCTTTGACCTTTTCCTCAGGGATTTTGACAATATCATTATCCCGGGCATAACCCACTGGCAGAGCCCCAATTTCTTCGCCTATTTTCCCGCAAACAGCAGTCCGCCTTCTGTTCTGGCAGAGATGCTCACCGCAGCAATCGGGGCGCAGTGCATGGTGTGGGAGACTTCGCCTGCGGCAGCTGAGCTTGAAGAAAGGATGATGGAGTGGCTGAGGGTGATGACAGGCCTTCCCGAAGGTTTTGAAGGTGTTATTCAGGACAGCGCCTCCTCGGCCACACTGGCAGCACTTATCACAGCCCGTGAGAAGACAACGGGGTTCCGGTCAAACAGGGAAGGACTGCGGGAGGCAGGCAGGCTGAGGATATACGCTTCCGCCCAGGCTCATTCCTCGGTAGAAAAGGGGGCCGGAGTTGCCGGTTTCGGCAGGGAGAACCTGGTCAGGGTGGCTGTAAAAAACGATTATTCAATTGACCCTGCCGCTCTTGAAAATGAAATCACAAAGGATATTGCGGCAGGATTCATACCCTGCTGCGTTGTTGCCAGCATGGGAACCACAGGCACCACGGCTGTTGATCCGTTACGGCCAACGGGGGAGATATGCAGGAAACACGGCCTGTGGCTCCATGTGGATGCCGCACTTGGCGGTACAGCCCTCCTACTGCCGGAGATGAGGTGGATGGCTGACGGAATTGAATATGCAGACTCGTTTGTGTTCAACCCTCACAAGTGGATGTTCACAAACTTTGACTGTTCAGCCTATTTTGTCCGCGATGCTGCGTCTCTCATCCGTACTTTCGAAATACTTCCGGAGTACCTTAAAACACGCACCCGGGGCCAGGTGAATGACTACCGCGACTGGGGTATTCCTCTCGGGAGGCGGTTCAGGGCGCTCAAGCTCTGGGCGGTGATACGGACCTACGGCGTTGAACGTCTGCAGTCAATGATACGTGAGCATATCAGGCTGGCGAAAATGCTGGCAGGGATGATTGAGGCAGAGAAGGACTTTGAACTGATGGCACCGGTACCGCTGAACACAGTTTGTTTCCGCTATAAGCCTCAGGGCAGAACCGATGAGGAGCTCAACAGGCTGAATGAAAAGCTGAACCACTTATTGAATGATACCGGGATGATCTATCTTACGCACACGAAGATCGGAGGGAGGTACATCCTGCGTATGGTAACGGCCCAGACCGGTGTTACCGAAAAGCATGTGCTTAAGGCGTGGGAACTGATAAGGAAGAGTGCTTCAGCGCTCTCTTCCCAGGACAGTACCGTAGATGTTGACTGAAAAAGCCCCGTTGACAAAGTATCTCGCTTCCTGCGGGATATAACCTGCCCTTACCCCGGCGCTTATCTCAAAAGGTATCCTGAGCAGGTAGAAATCAGCCATAAGCTCCGAACCCATGGAGTTGTATACAGTTTGTTCCCTGTTGTATGTACGGTTTGAATAATTCCTGACACTCTCACCTTTGCTGTGGTCATAAAAGAGAGTTCCCCTTATTCTCTTGAGGTAAAAAAGCCCTCCGGCCGACAGGTCAGGATAGAGCAACGGCATTGTGTAATCGGCTGAGAAAGAAAACAGTTTTTCCGCAACCAGGTCATCAGTATAACCTCTTGGCCATGGGATGGAATTGCGGTAAAGCAGCGTCTTCACCGGTGCCTGGTTCTCCCATCCTGTTTTCAGTGCAAGGCTGTGGTTTGTCAGGGCGCCGGGGAAGAAAAGAGTTACCCTGGCATAGCTCCTGCGATTATAGAGGTTATTGTCCCATGGCGCTGTTGTCAGCCTGAGGTCAATGACCTGCCCCCATCTCGGGTTGATGTCACGGTATGCGGTGCGGAAGGTATTTGAAAAGTACAGTCTCCCGGTAAGATTTATTATATCCCTGTCAAAGGCGTTCTCATCCGGCACCCAGGTATACCTGTT
>CAYYEH010000051.1:0-19087 GCA_964470815.1 uncultured Rikenella sp. | reverse complement strand
ATCTCTTCCTGCCGCCCAACATTGAAAAGGAAGTGAATTTTATACCTATTCTTGATAAAATCATTCACCTCGCAGATAATTCTGCGTCACCGATTGAATCATACTCCCTAAAGGATTCTTCCTTCTCCCTTGAAAGACATCTGGCACGGATTAACAATCAGTTGTCACATAAACCTAATGAATATGATTCCGATAAGGATCTGCCGGATCTCAGGGGGTTTACGGACCGTGACGACCTCCTGGTACTGATATCTCCTCAAAGGGGTACAATATCATCCAGTGCCGGTTATGATACCTGGCTCAGAAGGGTTATAAGAGACATCGGTGATTTTGGCTATATTATTGTCTATCCCGGAATGGCAGGCTAAGGGCGCATAAACTAGCTGATCGTCAAATAGGATGCTGCCGGCCAGGGGATTGCAGTTTATCACGGTAAATGCTCGTCGGGTGATATCACTCAGAGATCAAGCGGCATGTCGTGCTTTATGAATGTTTTGTTGTCCAGGTCCCTGAAAGCCTCATCCAGTTCTTCCCGGGTATTCATGACTATAGGGCCTCCCCATGCGACAGGTTCCTTAAGCGGTTTAGCTGCAATAAGGAAAAACCTTGCTCCTCCCGGTCCGGCTTTTACCCTCACTTCGTCATACTCAGAGCTGTTCTCAGACGAGGCTTTCATCAGGATCGCGCACCCCTTTTCTTCAAATTGTGATAAAGCCTCATCGGCCGCCAGTGTACCATCAATCAGATAAAGGAAAAGTGTCTGGTCATTGGGAGTTTCGCTGTAATTCCAGGTGCTGTCAGGCTCCAGGGCCACATCCAGGTATTGCACTTTTACATATTCCCCTCTGACGGCTCCAGGGTTGTTTTTATAGTTCCCTGAAAGGACCCTGACCCTTGAATTGTCCTCGCTTACCGTTGCAACATCCTGCCGCCTTATATCCCGGTAAGCGGGCCGGGTCATCTTGTCCTTTGCCGGCAGGTTGACCCAGAGCTGACATCCAAGCATTCTCTCCGAGGCTCTGGGCATCTCCTGGTGTATTATTCCTGAACCGGCAGTCATCCACTGACATTGAAGGTCCCCTATCACACCCCTGTTCCCAAGGCTGTCTCCGTGTTCAATGTCCCCCTTCAGCAGGTAGGTTACCGTTTCGATCCCCCGGTGAGGATGCCATGGAAATCCCTTGATGTAGTCTGCCGGATCTGTGGAATCAAATCCGTCAAGCATCAGAAAAGGATCAAAATCCTTTATTGTCCTGTATCCCAGTACCCTGCGAAGTCTTACTCCGGCGCCGTCAACAGCGTGCTGACCCCTTACAGACTGTGTAGGTCTTCTTCCAGCCATATATGTCTTTGAATTATAACTGCCAGTTAAGTTACTGAAAATTTGTTTCACCGTATTTTTTCACAGGGCTTCTTATAGGCAATAGCAGGTTTGCTGGCAAAGTCAGTATCAATTCTGGTAAATGGTCAGGCTCCGGTGAAGAAAGAAAAGATGTCACTGAGGTATTAATGACAGAAAAAAGAGAGCATTGCATAAAAAAGAGTGAGAAAATTTACCCAAGTTTGTCTTAATAAATTCAGGAATTCAATCCGACCTGACCAATGACGAGGAACATGCGTAACCTGATATATTTATGACTACAAGCACTGCAAAACTAACCCTGAAGGAAAAGATCGGATATGGCCTCGGCGATACGGCATCGCACTTTGTATGGGATATGGTAGGCTTCTGGATTCTGATTTTTTACACAGATACCTTCGGAATATCTGCAGCCGCTGCAGGAACCATTATGCTGATTGCCCGTTTCTGGGACATGGTCAGTGATCCGCTGATGGGCATCATTGCCGACCGGACCAGCACCCGGTGGGGGAAATTCCGACCCTACCTGCTGTGGATGGCGCTTCCGTACAGCATACTGGCAGTTCTGACTTTTTCCACGCCAGATATAGGCGCCACCGGCAAAGTGATTTATGCCGGAGCAACATATCTGTTGCTGATGACGGTTTTTACTGCCATAAACCTTCCCTATTCTTCACTGGGGGCAGTCATGACTTCTGACTCTTACGAAAGGGCTGGATTGAACTCCTGGCGATTCATTTTTGCCTTTGCCGGGCAGTTTATTGTAACGGGAACCGCACTTTACCTTGCCAACTGGTTCGGTAAGGGTGATAATGCCAAAGGATACCAATACACCCTGATGCTTTTCGCGGCAATAAGCTTCGTTCTTTTCATGATCACCTTCAGGACAACAAGGGAAAGGGTAAAACCTCCTTCCATGCAACAGCACAACCTTAAACAGGATATCAAAAACCTGTTCAGAAACCGCCCCTGGGTCATACTGTTCTTTGTGGGCATTATATCGTTTATAATGTTCGCAATGCAGAATCTTTCAATAGCATATTACTTTAAATATTATGTAGGGCAGGAGCAGGAGGTACAACTCTTCAATGTAATCGGTACCGTTGCGCTGATTCTCGGCATACCGTTCTCAAAGCCATTGGCTAAAAGGTTTGGCAAACGGAATGTATATATTGCCAGCTCACTGCTCTCGGGACTGTTCTTCATACTGTTGTATTTCCCGGGAAGCGATAACAAAACAGCCATTTACATATTCAATATCCTGGCAAAATTCACCTATGCCCCTGCTGTGCCATTGCTATGGACCATGCTCGCCGATACTGCCGACTACTCTGAATGGAAATTTGGCCGGCGTGCAACGGGGCTGGTCTTTTCCGCTGCCACATTTGCACAGAAGGCAGGCTGGGGTATCGGCGGTGCACTTGCAGGATGGATGCTTGCACTCTTTCATTTCGCGCCCAACAGTGATCAGTCAGCCACGGCCCTGAACGGGATTAAACTGATGATATCGGTGTTCCCGGGAGTACTGTACATGTCATGTGCCATCCTACTGTATTTCTATGCAATTGACCATAAGACATGCCTGGTGATGCAGGAGGAACTTGAGAAGAGGAGGGAAAAGTCCGAGGAGAATTAATCAGGGGACCAGCTTCCGTTAATAAATGACAGGAACATCAGCATATTTCATGAATAATAAGAAAGGGCTGGTATACCCGAACAACGCTCAGGGTTGATTATAATGTCAACATCCCGGATGATCACGCATGTGACAAGCATAACCATGAAGTATTAAGAAATGATAACATCACCTGCATTATGAAAAAGCTGCTTCCAATTCTGATTATGGCCATGGCTGCCCTTGCGGTTGCTTCATGTTCACAAAAGCCGGCTGCAACCGGCAAAACAGCTGAGGAAATCCTGGGATCACCCGACTACCAGGCCATTTGCTATGGGGGTTACAGGGAAAATACGAGAGACATTCAGCCGACGATTCCCCAGCTGAAAGAAGACATGAAGATATTGCATGCCATGGGAATCAGGATAGTCAGGACCTATAACGTTCACCTCGATGAAGCAGCCAACCTCCTTGAAGCTATAAGACAATTGAAAACAGATGATCCGGGATTTGAGATGTATGTGATGCTTGGCGCCTGGATAGACTGCAAAAATGCCTGGACCAGCCTCCCCGACCGTATCAGGAATGAGGAGAGCCCAAGGAATGAGGTGGAGGTCAAACGCGCCGTAGAACTGACACAACAGTACCCGGATATTGTAAAAATAATTGCCGTTGGTAACGAAGCAATGGTGCACTGGGCATGGGATTATTATGTTGAACCCGCAATCATCCTGAAATGGGTGAATCATCTGCAAAGCCTCAAGAAGAAAGGAAAGCTGCCAGGTACAGTATGGATTACCAGTTCCGATAATTATGCCGCATGGGGCGGAGGCGGAACTGAATATCACCTGGAAAATCTGAACCGGCTAATCCGGGAGGTTGATTTTATTGCATTGCATACCTACCCCATGCATGAGACACATTATCACCCCGACTTCTGGCAGGTTCCCGCAGAACAGGAAGAACTGTCAGATCCGGAGAAAATTGATGCGGCCATGTTAAGGTCAAGAGATTATGCCATTGCCCAGTATGAGAGCGTGGTAACCTACATGAAAAACCTCGGTATTGATAAACCGGTTCATATAGGCGAGACCGGCTGGGCAACCCTATCCGACGGACTCTACGGTGATACGGGATCGGCAGCAACAGATGAATATAAATCTGCCCTGTATTATCAGCTGATGCGCGAATGGACAAATGCAAACGGGATCACTTGCTTTTATTTTGAAGCATTTGACGAGAAATGGAAGGATGCTTTAAATCCTCAGGGCTCAGAGAATCATTTCGGGTTGTTCAATCTGCAGGCTGAGGCTAAGTTTGCCTTGTGGGGCCTGGTCGATGCCGGCGTCTTTGAGGGACTGACCCGTGACGGCAAGCCAATAACCAAATCCTTTGCCGGTGATACAACAGCCCTGATCCGGGTGGTAAAGGTACCCCCGTCCAGGCCACTCTGACTGTCCCTTGAAGATACTATTTATCTGATCCGTAAATCTTTGTAAGCTCCTCTATCTGAGCGATATAATAGGAAGAGGACCCGCCTGGCGTCATACTCTCTTCGGCCTTTTTGAATTCAGCGGAAAGATCTTCCTGTTCTTCTGATGAGAGAGCGTTGTCAGCCATGCGAAAAAGAATATTATTCTCCTTTGCTATATGGTTTTTAAGCAAACCCGCATAACCCAGAAGGCCGGCATGAACTGATCCGGCAGCGCCTTCGTCTCCTGACCTGTACAGAGTAATATTGCCGGCAATATCTCTTATAAAGTTTCTTCCCTCTTCATGTTCCTGCAACATTACTGCCACCGGACCATGCACCGGGGAAAATCCTTTTTCCGCCAGTTTCGGAAACAACAGCTCCTCTTCCTTTTTATGATGAAGGCCGTCTGCAAAATTGCGGACCAGTGAAACTATCCATTCAAGGTGTTCAGGATTAATATTTCCGGCATGCGCCATTTGTTCCATCACCTGGCACAGCTTCAGGATGTGGACATGATCATTTTCCAGATTTAAAGTTGCTCTCATATCCCTACAGATTAAGTGATTTTGGGAAAAGAATGTTGTTTTCAAGATGCACATGAATATGGATGTCCTCTTCAAACTCTTTGAGAAGTTTGAAGGTAACGGCATATGTATTGCACCCTTCCTCCGGCACTTTATAGCCGCCGGTGATCTCATTGATTTTATCCATCGCTCCTCCCACAAATTCATGTTCACTGTTCATCCCCGGCAATTCTCCGGCAATTGTTTGCAATGCATCGGGTGATTTGGTTTTTACCGCTTCCCTTATTGCCGGGAAAAGAACTTTTTCTTCCCTGTCGAGATGGGACAAAAGTTCCTTCCCGAGTCTGCCGAATAGATCAGCAACTTCCTTTAATTCGGGATGCCTGTCTCCATGGACATTCATGATCTTATCTGTATAAAACAGGAGGTCGGGAAGGGTTTTCCTTATATAGGAATGGTGTACGTTAACAATGTAGTCAGACAGGAAGTCGGGTTGCCATTCGTTGAAATTCCGGCCCGGTATTTCAGGCTGATTTTCAAGTTCAGCCAGCTTTTCCAGTATTTTTTCCGTTGAAATGCCCTTTTCCCTGCAAGCAGTATCGAGCGTCTTGCTCCCTCCGCAGCAGAAATCAAGTCCGGCATCGCTCAGCACTGAAGCCGCTCTGAAATCCTTCGTCACTATATCCCCTAAAAGCTGTTCTTCTGGTTTCATCTCTATATGATATTGATTACGATGCAAAGATATGAATTTTTTAATAAGTGACAAAAAGGTCATTTAATAATTTAATCATTATTGATTATATTTGCTGCCATAGTTACATCAATATGTTCAACAAGGAAACAGAATACGCATTGAGAAGCATGGTCTACATTCAGGCACAGAATCTCAAAGGAAGAAAACCGGGAGTCGATGAGATAGCCCGATCAACCGAAGCACCGCGTCATTTCACGGCAAAAATACTCCACCGACTCGTGAGAAGCGGATTCCTCCTCTCTGCAAAAGGCAAGGGGGGCGGATTCCATATTGACATTGAAAAACCGTCAGTGAACATTTTTGATGTGGTAACAGCAGTAGAAGGGCAGAAGATCTTTTCGGGCTGCGTCTTCGGACTGAAAAATTGCAGCAACGAAAGCCCCTGCCCGCTCCACAACAGGTATAAGTCAATACGGGAATCGCTCGGGGAACTGCTTTCAACGGAAACAATTCTTTCGCTGGCGCAGAAATACCAGGCCTATCAGTAAAATACTCTGTTTCATCAATCATGTTTATTTATTATTTAAATGACGAGAAACGGGAAATCGTACAAAAAGCTACACAGATGGCCGGGACTTATAATATCATTCGTACTTCTGTACTACGGGTTCACGGGAATAATCATGAATCACCGGGATCTCTTTTCCGGCATTGATTTTAACAGGCGAATACTACCGTCAAACTATGACTACAAAAACTGGAACAATGCAGCATTGAAAGGCGGCCTTACCATAGGCGAGGACAGCATCCTTGTCTACGGCAATGTGGGGATCTGGCTCACAGATTCGGCTTTTGCTGATTACTCTTCATTCACAGTGGGATTTCCGAAAGGAGTTGACAATATCAGGATTTTTGATATTCATATGACTTCTGACGGCAGCCTCTTCGCCGCTGCATTTTCAGGGCTCTATGGATATGACCGCAACAGCCTTAAGTGGAAGAGGTTTGAGACTGAGGGCAGAGAAAGACGCTTCATGGGTATTGAGAGTATCGGAGACACGGTTTATGCAGTGAACAGGTCTTATCTCTTTGCCGGAAAGTGTGAAGGTACAGAGACTGAGTTTCATATAAAAAATCCTGATTCACCCCCGGGATATGACAAAAAGGTGACTCTTTTCCAGACTGTCTGGCAGATACACTCGGGAGAGATCTTCGGGTTACCCGGGAAGGTATATGTTGATCTCCTGGGCCTGGTGACAATATTTTTATCTGTGACCGGAATCATCTGGTTTTTTGCCCCGGGCTTGATAAAAAAAAGGGTCAGGAGGAACAGGGATGCTTCATCGCTTGTAAGGACAGGTAAATGGTCGCTCAGGTGGCATAACAATGTGGGTGCATGGACCTTCGTTCTGCTGATTCTTCTTTATCTGACAGGGATGTTCCTTCGTCCTCCGCTTCTGATTGCAATCGGGAATGCGAGAGTCCTACCATTGAGATTTACTCACCTTGACCAGCCTAATCCGTGGTACGACAAGCTTCGAGACCTGCATTATGATGAGGAGAGAAACAGGATGTTTCTTGCCACTTCAGAAGGGATTTACGGTATGGATGCTACACTGATGCAGCCGGAAGAGCCGGTCAGTCAGCCTCCTGTAAGCGTAATGGGAATCAACGTGTTTGAAACATACCGGGACGGATATTTTCTTATCGGATCCTTCAGCGGGTTGTTTGCATGGAACCCTGACCGGCCGGGGGTGGTAAATTTCATTTCCGGTGAGCCTTACACGGATGCCGGAACAGGCAGGCCTGTAGGTGATTATAAAATCACCGGGATGATCACCGATACCAGGGGCAGGTCATACATTGCCGAATACGGCGCAGGAGTTATGCCTCTTCATCATGGCAGATCCTTCCCTGAAATGCCCTCTGACATTATAAGGGAATCAAGGATATCACTGTGGAGCCTCTGTCTCGAGATACACACAGGGAGGATTTTTGAGAAGATCACAGGTATGTTCTACATACTCATTGTGCCATTGGCAGGGATTACAGGAATAATCGTTGTTTTCAGCGGATACATGGTATGGAGGAGGAAATACAGGAAAAAAGGGTATTAAAACATTGACGATGAGGCTCTCACCTGTGAAAGAGACACACTGGTTGTAAGACCGGCTAGAAATGGTCAGAATCCCCGGCATTCTCAAGTAAGGTATTCTTATATTGCGATGGAGTCAGCCCTGTTTTTTGTTTAAAAATCCTGTTAAATGCCGATTTTGAGTTAAATCCACAATCAAGTGCAATGCCTAAAAATGAATAATCCCTGTATCCGGGATCGGATATTTTGCTTTTAAATGATTCTACACGATACCCGTTAATAAAGTCAAAAAAATTATGCCCGAACTTTTCATTTATTACCTGCGAAAGATGATGACTTGAAACACCAATATCTCCGGCAAGTGTCGACAGTGTAAGGCCCGGGTTTAAATACGGCTGCGATGAATTCATATACTCTGTAAGTTTCTCAGCATATTGCCTTGCTTCAGTTTCAGTAAGTCTCGAACCGGCATATTTTGTCAGAGCTTTTGAAGTGTCTTTGTTTACCACAATTTCTTCAGCAGAGAAAATCACTTTTTGTTTAAATCCAAAATAACCTATAAGGATGACGAAAGCAGATAAGGAAAGGAATAAACCATCCGAACAGAAATGTATTGAAAACATGTTGAAAACGTGATGGATTACCGTAATACATATCAGGACTGTCCAGACTATTCCAAAAACAAGAACAAGCCACCTGAGCCAACTCAGGTCAAGATCGGCCGAATAGGAGTAATTATTAAAAATCCTTATATCGAGTTTTCTGAATAGTCTGATCGTCAGTACAAAATATAATGTGCCTGAAAGAGCGGTGAGCATCAGAAAGAAAAGGAACAAAAATGCAGGATCGAATTCCCTTGAAAGTTTTTCAATATTCAGCTTTTCAGATGCAACCGGATTGAATGAAGTGACAAGGATATATAAATTGAATAAGAAAAACGGGATTAGATGGACAAGGTCTTTCAGGAACAACCTTTGTTTGCCTGAAACAAGGCTCTGAATATATAAGTATAAAAACGGTCCATGAAGCATTAAAAAGGAAATCAGGCTGATGGACAGCAATTTGTAGCCGGAAAACAAATCGTGCGAAAAAATAGTATAAATCCCGATAAACAGTCCCAGATATGTCAACCAGTAAATCAGTATGTTATCATGGAGGGCCCTGGGTTTTTTCTGAAAAAGCAAGACAATGAACAATAAGGCATTAAAGACAGCTATGAGGTAAACATACTTCATAAATACAAAGTTATAATCTTTGCAGGATTATAACTGATCAGAAAAGAAAATCCCGGTTGTTCTGGCCAATTATATTCAGCTTCGCAACAACCGGGATAAATCTGACTTCCTTTCACCGGTATGCAGGTAAACCTAATCCTTCAAACAACGTACTGCCATGCCATTTCTTTTGTCATAGTTATTTTTATCGATGAAAACAAAATCATAATGGAGCATAATGTTATTAGCCCGGGCTGAATTGAATTCTGTTGATGTCCACCAGTATCCAACATAGCCATAACTCATCGTACTGCCCATCTCATTGATCCGGCCGGAAGGAAGTCCGGTCCAGCCTGATTCATTTGTAGCTCCTGCATTTGGCTCTTCCCAGTGACCCGTTCCGGCTTCTTTTATCTTTCCTCCTGTGTCTGTACCGCCACCCAGGAAGGTCATGAGACCGGCATATTCAGTTGAAGAGGGTACATGCCAGCCTGCCGGGCATAATTTTCCGGTTGAAACCGCATGCCAGTTATAAAGAGCCCCGCAAATATCCTTATAGCGGGAAGGAGTGTTAGCATACCAGGCATAAGCCGGTGCTGCCTGGGTGGACCAGCCCTGTGGATTTTCGACAATTGTAATGGATTCACCGTCATTGTATTTTGTAGTCCTCAGATTTTCAGCCATCCAGGTCTGATTACCGATCCTGATGGTTTTATAGTTATTGCCTTCGATATCCGTGACTGAACCGTAGGTCAGCACTGCATTGAAGTTAATCGGGCCAAGACCTTCGGCAGTCACAAAATCAAGTTCATTACCGTATGTAATTTCTGCTTCAGTGACTGCATAGGCCCTGACAAAATACCTGGTTTCCGGCAGCAGGTCAGTAAGGAAGCTGTCAAATGACCCCTCCCCTGTTCCATTTTCAGTATGCCACCCGTCAATAACAGGCCCGGATTCAGTTCCCCAGCAGACACCTCTGGCTGTAATGCCTGATCCTCCGTTGGAATTGACGATGCTTCTGATCAGTGCAGTTGTCTGACTCACATCCAGAACCTCGCTTGTTGTAACAACCGGAAGGATCTTCAGAGTTGTAAATATTAATTCGTTTCCGTATGACGTTCCAGTGCTATTGGTTGCATAGGCCCGGATATGGTAAGTGGTTCCATGAGTCAAACCTGTGAGGTTTGAGGTAAAATTGCCTGTACCCGTTCCATCACTTGTCTTGTTTTCCAGAATAGTAGGATTGGATTTGGTGCCCCAGCAGACCCCTCTTGAAGATACGGCAGCACCACCATCGTCGAGAATGCTTCCTCCTGAGATTGCTGTTGCATAAGCAATCTCTGAAACCACAGCTGTCAGCAGTTCAGGCAGGGAAGCTGGCGGCGTTTCGAAAATTATTTCATTACCGTAAGCAATTCCTCTATTGTTCAGTGCAAATGCCCTGACATAATATTTTGTGCCGGCTTCAAGACCGGTCATGAGGCTTACATACCTCCCGGGTCCGGAACCTTCAGATGTGTGAAAATCTGTCAGGGAAGGATTTGGTGAAGTCCCCCAGCATACACCTCTTACAGTCACGACTGCTCCTTCATCAGAAATGACATTACCTCCGGATACAGCTGTATTCGCTGTAATATCCGAAACAGGCTCGGTGGTCAATATTGGAATCCCGGGATCCTTTTAGCAGCTGTTTGCTGTCAGGACCGCAATACCAAGAATCACAATCAACACGAAATCAGATTTCTTTTTCATATCAATTGGTTTTTATCCATAGAACATTTGCACTTTTCAGTAAAACTATGTTCTGAAAAATACCATATCGCTCCATATTATAAAGTGGGACATGACGGGCAGAATATACACGTCTTATTTTATGATTTGGTACTGAGGTCTTTGCAGGAAGGAGTAATAGTCTCTTATCAGGTTCTGTTGTATTGCACAGGCAACAGTTCAACAGATATCAGGAAGAACCTGTGAATACTGATTCTGAATTGAATCTGACATTGAGTGTATCCTGATAATGAAAAGATGAAGGCAAGGTCCGGAGATTCTGCCCGGATCAGATAATCTTCCTTAAGATCCCAATTAATGTCTGGTTTTATGGTCAACGAACGAAGGGGCCAGCTTGCAGGGCTGGCCCGATCCCGGCGAGCGAAAGAAAAAAGGCAGCCGAATGACTGCCTCGTGTGTGGGCCCAGCTGGGATCGAACCAGCGACCCCCTGATTATGAGTCAGGTGCTGCTAACCATCTGAGCTATGGGCCCGATAAACAGGCTGCAAATATAATATCAAATCCAAAAATCTGCAAACCCAATTTTCACTTCTGAAATCACTATTGCCTACTGCCTACTGCCTGTTTATATAATCAAACAGCACCCCACCGGCCTCATCCAGGTCATATCCGAAGGTGATAAGCCCGCCACGGTCACCGGCCATTACTATGATTCTCTTCTCAAAAACCTCAGGTTCACTGAAGATCCGGATCATCTCCCTGGCCATAGCCGGCGTGCCATATTCAACGGCAGGATCAGTCGTCGGCACCTTGTTCATCAGATCCTCCCAGAGACGCACTGAATGCACGTGAATGATCGCATTCGTGCCTGGATCAGCCGTGTAGATGGCAGCATGGGTCAGCGACTCCGACGAGGCCTTCAGCGGCCCGGTGCACATAACTGCATTGTCGTCAATGTTGAATGACGATACCTTAACATAATGCCCCGGCTCCAGCTCCGGCATGTCACCGGTTGATGAACCGGTAATTATGAACTGAGATGACTTTCCGAGACGAATGCTGATATTCCCGAATCCGACGCCATTCTCAAATGCGCCTATAAGATCAAGATTAAAAAGTATCTCCCTCCAGTGATTGATGATCTCATACTGCTCGTCAGTAATCACAGAACCTGACTGGCTCCAGTAGCAGTTGAACTTGACAAAACCTTCCATAAACCTATGATACCGTTTTTAAAACCGATTCCTTATCAGCCCTGCATATACCGCGGTCAGTAATAAGACCTGTGATCAGACGTGCAGGCGTCACGTCAAACCCGTAATTCGAAACCGGAACACCTTCAGGGGCAACAGGTATTCCGTCAATGGTCCTCACCTCATCAGCATCGCGCTCTTCAATCTCAATCTGCTCCCGACGGTCAACCGTCAAATCAAAAGTTGACACCGGGAGGGCAGCATAAAAGGGAACGCCGTTATCAAATGCCGCAAGAGCCTTCAGGTATGTACCAGTCTTGTTGGCAACATCACCGGAAGCCGTTGCCCTGTCACATCCCACCAGCACAATGTCAACCATGCCGTTCTGCATCAGGTGTCCGCCGGCATTGTCAGTGATCAGGGTACAGGGTACTCCGTGATTGAGAAGCTCCCATGCCGTCAGCCGGCTGCCCTGGTTACGGGGACGGGTCTCATCAACCCAGACATGTACCTTTATGCCTCTGTCATGAGCAAGATATACTGGAGCCAACGCTGTTCCGTAGTCAACACATGCCAGCCACCCTGCATTGCAGTGAGTCAGGATATTGACTGCATCCCCTCCTTTCCTGTTGCTTATCCCTTCTATCAGCGGAAGACCATGAACGCCTATGAGCCGGCTCCTTTCAGCCTCCTCATCGCATAGACCCTGTGCTGCCCTTCGCAAAACCTCAGCTTCAGGAAATGTCTTCATCACCCCGGTCATATAATCCACCGCCCATGCAAGGTTGACGGCGGTAGGCCTTGCAGACTTAATCCGCTGTGCATCACTGATCACATTATCATAAACATCAGCGGCAAAGGTCTGTTCAATGCCCGGATGTTTTTCCGGTAATATACCCTGATAATGCCCTCCCGACCTCTCCGGTCGGCCCGTGTGTTCAATGAACGAAAGATAAACTCCCCATGCCGCCGTTGCCCCGATCAGAGGCGCACCCCTCACTACCATGCCGCGTATTGCATCATATACGTCACCGGCATTCCTGAGTGTCATCACCTCAAACGAAAAAGGCAGCTGCCGCTGATCAATCACATGTACTGACCGCCCGCCTGCCTCATCAGGCCAGATGCTCCTGTAATACCTGTCCCCAACCTTCATCAGATCTGTCCCCACCTGAATTGATCCGTAAAATTAAGAATAATTACCCTTATTTTGATTATCAGCCTCTTCACATAATTCTTCCCGATCTGTTTTCGAATTTCCGACCTGTTTGTTCCATCTCAATAGAAATAATTGATTATCTTTGCATAAGAATAAAACCTATGGTAGATAAAGAGGAATACAGGCGACGGATCATCCTGACAGCCAGTAAGATTTTCAGTCATTACGGCTTCAGGAAGACAACGATGGACGAGATATCGAGGGCGCTGAAGAAAGGGAAGAGTTCAATCTACTACTATTTCTCAAGCAAGGAGGAGATATTCGAGGCTGTGGTACTTCATGAGGCGAATCAGCTGCGCACGAGGCTTACAACGGCAATAAAGGAAGTGGACTCCCCTCCGGATAAGCTCAGGAACTATATATACGTGAGAATGAAGGAGTTTGCAAAGCTGTCAAACTACTACAACGCGGTCTTCGACAAGAACCTTGACCATTATGAGTTCATTGAAAAGATCAGGGCGAGGTATGACCGTGAGGAACTTGCCATCCTTCGCCTGCTGGTCTATGTGGGCAATAACAGGGGTGTCTTTGCGGTGGAGGACAGCGAATATACCGCCATGGCGATACAGACGATGCTCAAGGGGATGGAGGTTCCGCTTTTTTGGCGCAAACGCGAAATGGACATTAATCACCGGCTCGAAGCCATCCTGAGTCTGATTTTCAACGGGATAATCAGAAAGCACTAAAATCCTGCCTCTTCAGCCGGCCCCGGGATTCATAAGGAACCCTAAAGTCAATATTATGGATTCTGTTGCCTCCGGCTAATCAGAAGGCTACTTTTTAGGGGCACTTTTTTTGGCCCCGGGGGCAGTCACAGGTGCCGGTGCCGGTTTGTGGGTATATGCCCAAACAAGTATTGCAATGCCGGCCATGACAAGCGGAATGCTAAGCCACTGGCCCATATTCAGCCTCATTCCTGCCTCGAAGGCAACCTGGTCTTCCTTGACATACTCAACAAAGAACCTGAATCCGAATACCAGTATCAGGAATACCCCGAAGATCAGTCCGGGTTTCTGTTTCCCCAGATTCTTCCAGTATATGCGCATCAGTATACCGAAGATGATAAGATAGGCAAGCGCTTCATAGATCTGTGTCGGGTGTTTTGGTGCTGTTTCGCCGTTCTGCAGGAAGACAAATCCCCACGGAAGGGTGGTTTCAACACCATAGATCTCTGAGTTCATCAGGTTCCCCAGGCGTATCAGTGAACCGGCAAGAGCCACCACAATGACTACCCTGTCAAGAGCCCAGATGAAAGGTTTCCTTTCCTTCCTGACAAAGAGCCAGAGTGCCAGGGGTATACCTATTGCCGCTCCATGGCTTGCCAGTCCCCCGTGCCACACCTTCAGAATCTCCAGGGGCCTTGCGAGATAGTATTCAGGCTCATAGAAGAGACAGTGACCAAGCCTGGCTCCGACTATTGTTCCAATAGCCACATAAACCGTCAGCCTGTCAAGCGTTGCGTCTCCCAGTCCTTCGTTTTTGAAGATCCTCTTCATCAGGTAGTAACCGATTACAAAACCCGATGCGAAGAGCAGTCCGTACCATCTGACTGCAAAATTTCCGATCCGGAATATTTCCGGTTCTACGTTCCACGGAATTATCTGAAGCTCCATAGGTGTGGTGTTTGGAATACAAATTTATGTAAAAAAGGAACAGTTGTGCCTTTATCCTTTAAAAGGTAACGCAGGGCCGGTCAGGAACGGACATCTTGTAACAAAATTTGATGTAAGTTTGCAGGTGGTGGACCGCGGGAGACACATATCACGAAGCCTTGTGCTGACAGTTGCTGCAATGCTCCTGGTTCTTTCATGTGCAAAGATAAGCGCACCTTCCGGCGGACCTAAAGATACCGAACCGCCCGTGATACTGAAGAGCTTTCCCGGGAACAGCTCAGTGATGTTCACCGGGAAGTCTTTTACAATAACTTTCGATGAGTTTGTAGTACTGGACCGTATCACTGAAAAATTCATGGTGTCGCCCCCGCTGGCGAAAAAACCGGATATAAGGCTGAAGGGTAAAAGCCTTCTTGTCACCTGGGAGGATGAGCTGGCAGACAGCACCACATACACTTTTTACTTTCAGGATGCCATCCGTGACAACAATGAAAACAATCCTATCCCTAATTACCAGTATGTCTTCTCAACAGGGCCTTTCCTCGACTCGCTCTCGCTGACGGGAAATGTCTTCAATGCACTGGACCTGGAAACGGTAACGGATGTGACCGTGATCATGTATTCCAATCTTTCTGACACTGCGCCCCGGAAAGTACTTCCCGCATATATATCGAGGCCTGACCCCTCGGGCGGATTCATGATCAGCAATATCAGGCCGGGGCAGTACAGGCTGTATGCCCTGAAGGACCTGAACGGGAATACCCTGTATGATCTTGATGACGAAGTATTCGCTTTTTGTGATTCGGTCATCACCATTACCCCGGAGGAATATTTCGGGATGGTGCCTGACACTGTCAGCTACAGGCCTGCCACTGCGACGGAGACCACCAAACCCGACCGGTTCGTTTTCGGCCTTCACAGGCTCTATGCTTTCCAGTCGCCGCCAAAGAAGCAATACCTGAAGTTCACCGAGAGGAAAAGTTCATGGGCAATAGGATTCGGCCTGGCGCTGCCCTCTGACAGCGGGCAGGTCTCTGTGGCCCTTGCTGAAACCGACAGCGCATCATGGTACATTGAACATAATGCTGCCCGCGATACCTTCATGGTCTGGATAACAAATCCGGAGGCATACAACCGCGATCTGATAGAGGCCATGCTTACCTATCCGTTTACCGACAGCACTGGCACTATTATCGAAAGGACAGATACAGTCAGTTTCAGGTATATCAGGCCTGCCACACCCAGGGGAGGGACGGGCAGGATACCGGGCCTGAGCCTGACCACAAATCTTACAGGGAAAATCAAGCCGGGAACGATTCCTTTTCTCAGGTCAGCCACGCCGCTGGCAGAGCCCGACACGTCACTTATAAGACTGATGCAGACTGTTGATTCTGTTCAGAAAGTGCTGCCGGTTGAGTTCATAAAAGACACAACAACCTCACTCCGGATCCTTTTGAAGGCTCAACTTGAGGCGGGAGGATCCTATTCGCTGCTTGCCAGGCAGGGGGCTTTCCGTGATATTTTCAACACAGCCACTGACTCAGTGTTGTACCGTTTTCAGGTTGCCACTTCGGAGGATTACGGGAGCCTGAAGATCTCCCTGAAAGGTTACGAGGGTGATGTTATTGTTCAGTTGCTGGCTGACAAGGACCGGGTTGTTTCCGGGAAGTCTCTTAAAAGCCCCGGGGAGATCTTCTTCCCTCTTCTTGACAAGGGCAAGTACCGGCTTAAAGTGATATATGACCTTGACTCGGACGGGGTGTGGACTACCGGCGATTTCAGCAAGGCCAGGCTGCCAGAACCTGTGGCATTTTATCCCAGCGAGCTGGAAGTCAAGATAAACTGGGCTCTTGAGCAGGACTGGAATATCGGGGATAAGTATGTCAAGGATGTCTCGTTGAGGAACAAACCATCAACAAACAGATAAATAAATGCCTACACGCAGAAAGTTTATCAGGAACAGTATGGTGGCGGGAGCCGCACTCACGGCAGGCATACCTGCCTTTGCTTCGGCAAAGGCTGCAGCCTGGCCCTCAAGGAGGCCCGCACCGGGGCAGCGCAAATTCCGGAGCAAGGCGGTTGAAGATACAATCAAGGAAATCGGGGCCTTCCTTGGCAATGACAGTGAGGTTGCATGGCTTTTTTCCAATTGTTTTCCCAATACTCTCGATACCACTGTCAGCTTCACGGAGAAGGATGGTAAACCTGATACATTCGTTATCACCGGTGACATTCATGCCATGTGGCTGCGCGACTCATCGGCACAGGTATGGCCCTACGTGTCACTGGCCTCCCGTGATCCGCAGCTTAAGGCCCTCATTGCCGGCGTCATAAACAGACAGGTAAAGTGCATCCACATTGACCCCTATGCCAACGCCTTCAATGATGGCCCGGGGCAGAGCGAATGGATGAATGACCTGACCGACATGAAGCCTGAACTGCACGAACGGAAGTGGGAAGTAGACTCGCTATGTTATCCCGTCAGGCTCGCCCACGGGTACTGGAAGACTACGGGTGACACCTCTGTCTTTGATGCATCATGGTCTTCTGCGATGAGGCTTATAATCAAGACCTTCCGTGAACAGCAGCGAAAGGAGAACCCCGGGCCTTATAAATTTCAGAGGGTAACCGGCTGGCAGACAGATACAGTGGCAGGGGCAGGGTACGGAAACCCTGTAAATCCTGTGGGACTGATAGTCTCTATCTTCAGGCCGTCAGACGATGCCACAATCTGGCCTTTCCTCATCCCCTCAAACTATTTTGCTGTCAGGTCATTACGGCAGATGGGCGAGATTGCCGCTGCAGTCACACAGGATGAGGCTCTGCTGGCTGATGCCACTGCACTGGCTGATGAGGTTGACGCCGCGCTGGCGAAATATGCCCGTGCCACTCATCCGGATCATGGTGAGATAATTCCTTATGAAACTGACGGGTACTATAATTATAATTTCATGGATGATGCCAATGTGCCCAGCCTGCTCAGCATGCCATATCTGGGGACCATTGACCGTGATGATCCGCTTTACCGGAGGACAAGAAAATTTGTTCTTAGCCGCAGCAACCCGTATTATTTCTCGGGAATCAGCGGGCACGGTGTGGGCAGTCCGCATACCGGGCTTAACCGCATCTGGCCCATAGCAATCATCATGAAGGCATTGACAGCCTCGAATGACTATGATATAGTCTCCTCGCTCCGGATGCTTAAGAACACCCATGCTGCCACAGGTTTCATGCACGAGTCGTTCATGAAGGACGATCCGTCGCAGTTTACCCGCAAGTGGTTTGCCTGGGCCAACACTCTCTTCGGGGAGCTGGTGCTGGAGACATACAGGTCAAAGCCTGAACTGCTGAAGGAATTATAAAACCTGGTTATATGAAAGAAGTTGTTGCCGGAGTTGACATCGGTGGAACAAACACGATTATCGGATTTGTTGATGCCGATGGTAAGATTCATGCGGAGGGGAGGCTCTCGACGCCCGATTATGCCTTTGCGGATGATTTTGTCATTGCGCTTGACGCGAAGCTGAAGGAGATAGATGCTGCGCATCCCGGCCTGAGGCTCACGGGTATCGGTATCGGAGCTCCAAATGCCAATTTCAACAATGGAACCATTGAGCTGGCTCCCAACCTGCGATGGAAGGGTATCGTGCCCATGGTGAAGATCACCGAGCGCCGTACAGGGCTCAGGACGCGCATCACAAACGATGCCAATGCTGCAGCGCTGGGAGAGATGATCTTCGGCGCCGCAAAGAAGGTAAGGCACTTCATCATCCTCACCCTTGGCACCGGTCTCGGCAGCGGCATCGTCGTTGACGGTGAGGTGGTCTACGGCCATACCGGTTTCGCCGGTGAGCTCGGACACATGACCGTGGTCGAGGGAGGCCGGGTGTGCGGTTGCGGGCGCCGCGGCTGTCTTGAAACGTATGCTTCAGCCACAGGGCTGGTCCGCACCGTATTGTCACTGCTCAGCGACCGCCGCGAGGAGAGCCCGCTGCGTGAACTGAAGAGCACCGAGATAACCTCGCGGCGGGTAGCTGAAGCCGCGGCGGCCGGCGATGCCATCGCACAGGATGCCCTTGACCAGACAGCACGGATGATCGCACTCGGGATAGCCAACTCGGTCATCTTCTCCAGCCCTGAGGTCATATACCTCTTCGGCGGACTGGCAAACGCAGGCGACGCCCTGTTCGGCCCGGTGAGAAAATATGCCGACGAGCTGGTACAACCTGTTTTCCGGGGAACCTTCAGGGTGGAACCATCAGGACTGCCGGAGGCACAGGCGGCAATACTGGGTGCTTCGGCACTGATATGGAAAGAGGCGGGGGGCAGGCAGTAACCAGTCGGCAGTTGGCAG
>CAYYEH010000050.1:0-19351 GCA_964470815.1 uncultured Rikenella sp. | reverse complement strand
CCGGGGAATACACATCCAGGGGAATAGCAGTTTCCGGTTGTTGTCTCGAAGCTGCCCGATAAAATCCGCAACTGCCCTGCCGTCGCTCCGTGTGCGGGATTGACCCTCCTGCAAAGCCGGAGGTTCAAAGTAATGACTGCCTAAAAACTCTGCATCTCATACAGTTTCCTGTAGATGCCGGCCGGGTTTTTTATCAGTTCCTCATGGGTACCACTCTCAACTAATCTTCCTTCCTCAACCACCACTATCATGTCAGCATGCTGTATGGTCGAGAGCCTGTGTGCTATGATGACCGATGTGCGGTTCTCCATCAGCTTCAGCATGGCATCCTGAACCAGTCGTTCCGATTCGGAGTCAAGGGCTGAGGTAGCCTCATCAAGGATCAGTATAGGCGGGTTAGCCATGACCGCTCTGGCGATGCTTATCCGTTGACGTTGCCCTCCGCTGAGCTTGTTACCACCCTCACCCACCGTTGCCTGGTATCCTTCGGGTGATTCCTTTATAAATTCGTGCGCATTGGCTATCGCGGCGGCCCTCTCAACACTTTCCGTATCGGCTTCCCCGTCAAGGGAAAAGGATATATTATTATAGAATGTATCATTGAAAAGTATAGCCTGCTGGCTCACTATCCCCATAAGGTGCCTCAGGTCCTTTAAGTTTACGTCGCGCAGGTCAACACCGTCAATCAGCACGGTTCCCCTGTCAGGATCGATGAAACGGGGTATCAGGTCAACGAGTGTTGACTTGCCCCCGCCTGATCGTCCAACGATTGCTATTGTCTGTCCTTTCCTGATGGTCAGGGAGACATCCTTCAGCACCGGTTCATGGTTATAGGCGAACCAGACATTCCTGAACTCGATGCTCTCCCTGAATCCGGTAAGCCTTATATTATCAGGTTTTTCGGTTATGGTCTCACCGGCATCGAACACCTCATTGATCCTGTCAATTGACGCCATCCCCTTCTGAATACTGAACCATGCGCTGGAGATGGCCTTTGCCGGCTGGATGATCTGAGAGAAGACCACAACAAAAGCTATCAGCTTGTCAGGCGACATGTTACCTGTACCTTTCAATGCCAGGAAACCGCCATAATATATCACGATCAGCAGCACCACGGTTGAGAGGAACTCGCTGACCGGATGTGCCATATATGCCTTTCGGACCACCCTTCTGAATGTCCGGGTGTATTTCTCGTTAGCGATGCCAAAATTCCTCCTCATCTTTTCTTCGGCATTGAATCCCTTTATGATGCGGAGTCCGGTGAGGGTTTCCTCCAGCACTGACAGCAACCGTCCCAGTGCCTGCTGACCCACGAAAGACCTGGTTTTCAGGCTGCGGCTTATCCGAGCTATGGCCCATGCGCTAAGCGGGAGCATAAGCAAAGCGAAGAGAGTGAGCTGGGGACTGGTGACAAACAAATAGACCACGAAGATTATTATGGTAAAGGGATCCCGGAACATCATTGATAATGAAGACATTACTGACATCTCAATTTCCTGGACATCATTTGAGACCCTGGTCATCAGGTCACCTTTCCGGGCCTCCGAGAAATAAGAGAGGGGAAGCTTAAGTATCTTGTCATAAATGCGGTTCCTTACATCTCTTACAGTTCCGGCCCTCAGGCTGGCCATGCAGTTGTTGGCCAGGAAGACCAGGAGGTTCTTTATGAAACTGGCCACCGCGAAGATGATCACCACCATCAGCAGCGTTCGCATCTCGCCGAACCTTTCTATGGAGGATGAAAAGAACCAGTTGGCCCAGTCCTTAATGTATGAAGCCGACAGACTGAATGGCCCGGGATCGGGAACCATCTCGACCCTCTTGAAAAGAATCTGGAGGAAGGGTACAATAAGAGTGTAGGTGAAAAGGGCAAAAAAGGCACTGAGGATGTTGTAGCCCATATTCTGGACAGCCAGCCATTTGTAGGGCCTGAGATACTGCAGGAGAATCCTTATGCTCTTCATCTCAGCCTCTCAGAAACCGGTATAGTTAAACGGGGTCACCGCCTTCATCTCCTCTTTCACTCTTTCGCTTACTTCAAGGGCATCAATGAAGTTCCTTATGTGCTCACCGGTGATTTTTTTGTTGGTCCGGGTCAGTGCCATTAGCGCCTCGTAGGGTTTCGGGTATCCCTCCCTGCGAAGGATGGTTTGAAGAGCCTCGGCAACAACAACCCAGTTTTCTTCCAGGTCATGACTGATCCTCTCCTGGTTGACAATCAGCTTTGAAAGGCCCTTCCTGACGGATTTCCAGGCTATAAGCGAATGTGCCATGGCGACGCCCGTGTTTCGTATCACGGTAGAGTCGGTGAGGTCACGCTGCAGCCTGGACACCGGGAGCTTGGCTGAGAGATGTCCGAGGAGGGCATTGGCAAGCCCGAGGTTTCCCTCGCCGTTTTCGAAGTCGATCGGGTTTACCTTGTGCGGCATGGCCGAGGAGCCTATTTCTCCCTTTACTATTGATTGTTTGAAATAATCGAGTGAGATATAGCTCCATAGATCCCGGCAAAGGTCAGTAATGATGGTATTGAGGCGGCTTATGCTGTCAAACAGTGCGGCGAGGCCGTCATAGTGCTCTATCTGGGTGGTGATCTGCTGTCTTTCCAGTCCAAGCCTGTCATTGAGAAGCCTGTCGGCGAACCGAGGCCAGTTGACCTCCGGGTAGGCTACCTTGTGGGCATTCAGATTCCCGGTGGCACCACCGAACTTGCCGCTGTACTTCATTGTCATGAGAGTCATGAGTTCACTGTCAAGCCTGTCAGTGAAGACCGCAATTTCCTTTCCTAGCCTGGTTGGAGTGGCAGGCTGTCCGTGAGTTCGGGCCAGCATTGGGATGTCAGCCCACTCGTCGGCCATCTTCCTCAGTGAATCACGCAGTGTGACCAGCATCGGTTTCATGACCTCCCTGACGGAGTCACGGATGGCCATGGGCATTGCAGTATTGTTTATATCCTGCGAGGTAAGCCCGAAATGAACAAATTCAGACCATTTTTCCAGACCTATGGCTGATACTTTCTCCTTGACAAAATACTCAACAGCCTTTACATCGTGGTTGGTGACTGCCTCCTTGCGCTTGATAAATTCGGCGTCAGCCGGAGAGAATGAATTCCAGACAGCCCGCAGTTCCTGTTCCTTTCCAGCCGGGAACCCTTCAAACTGGGGTAATCCTGCCTGCGACAGGGCTATAAAGTACTCCGTTTCAACCAGTACACGGTAACGCATCAGTCCGAATTCAGAATAGAAGGGTACCAGTTCCGTCACCCGCTCGCCGTAGCGACCGTCAACCGGTGATATTGCCATTAAACGGTCCATATTATATCTCTCCTCAGCGCGATTTTACCCGTGATTCAAAAATCAAAAATAGTATTTTGTACTGGTCTAAAAAAATTGAACCTTTGCATTTATCTGCGGGATGAAGAAATGAAATGGAAAAGATAAGGGTTTCAGCAGTCAAATATATAAACAGCTATCCGTTCATGATTGGCCTTCGCGACGGTGAGGTTGCGGCGATGATAGACCTGGAGGTGTGTCACCCCTCCGAGTGTGCTGACAGGCTCATTTCCGGGCAGGCTGACCTGGGCCTGATCCCGGTTGCCATGATAGCCGGAATGGAGGAATACCATCTTGTGGGGGATTACTGTCTTAGCACCAACGGTGAGGTGAGAACAGTACTGCTTGTCAGCAACACTCCCTTTGCTGAGATCAGCACCATATACCTTGATTACCGTTCAAGGAGCTCGGTCACGCTATGCCGCATCCTTGCTGCAAAAGCCTGGAAGCGTGAATATAACTGGCTTCCTGCCCCGGAGGAGTTCGACATTACTTCCATGGGTCACGGTGAGGCGGCAGTAATGATAGGTGACCGTTGCTTTGAATATGCCCGTCATTTCAGGTACAGGCTTGACCTGGGGCTGGAGTGGAAGAAGTTTACCGGGCTTCCATTTGTCTTTGCCTGCTGGGTGTCAACCAGGAAGCTGCCGGATCATTTCACATACCTGTTCAACAAATCTCTCGCCGAGGGACTGAAAAGAAGGAACGAGGCCGTGACACTGCTTAAGGAGGGGGCTGCCGCCACCCCCGAGGAGGTCATTTTTTACCTCAGCCACAATATTGATTTTCGCCTTGATGGCCGGAAAAGAGAAGCACTTGCAAGATTTATTGATTATATTAAGGAACTAAAGATAACCCCATGAAAAGCTTTCCTTTAAGACTGATAACCCTGCTCCTGGCAGTTGCCGCACTTACCCTAAACAGTTATGGACAGGCCGTCGCAGGCCATAATGATACTGTCTCCATGCCAGCCTATGACCCTCAGTCAACGGCAGCTTCCGGAACAAGTGACAGTGCCTCTTCAGTTTCATTTGTTGCTGAAGCAGGAAAAGATACAGGCACCACCGCACTTGTCTACAAGTGCGATATAAAGAAAATGATCGCTGCACCATTATGGCGCAGTGTCAAAAAGAGTTTTGCCGAAGCCGACTCGCTGGATGCCGATTACATGCTGATCCACATGAACACGTATGGCGGGCAGGTTGATATAGCCGATTCGATGCGGACACTCATTCTCAATTATGACATCCCCGTACTGGTTTTCATTGATAACCAGGCTATATCGGCAGGAGCGCTTATAGCCGTGGCTGCAGACAGCATCTATATGCGCTCGGGCGCTAGCATAGGAGCAGCCACGGTGGTTGACCAGACCGGCCAGAAGATGCCTGACAAGTACCAGTCGTTCATGCGCGGAATGATGAGGGCCACCGCCGAAGCTCACGGCAAAAAGCCGGTTGTGGAGAAAGGCGATACCACCTGGGTATGGCACCGTGACCCTGAGATAGCCCAGGCGATGGTGGATCCCTCAATAGTCCTTAAGGGTATCGTTGATACCGGCCAGGTACTGACACTGACAACCCTCGAGGCAATCAAATATGGTTTCTGCGAAGGGCAGGCAGAGACGGTTGAGGAGGTGCTTGAAAGCGCCGGCATAAAGGAATATACAATCAGGGAACTGAAACTGACCCTGGTTGACAGGATCATCATGCTGCTTGTCAACCCGGTTGTTTCGGGACTGCTCATAATGCTTATCATCGGGGGCATCTATTTTGAACTTCAGACACCGGGAGTGGGTTTCCCGCTGGCAGCAGCCATCTTTGCCGCTGTTCTTTACTTTGCACCGCTATATCTTGAAGGTATGGCGGCCAACTGGCATGTGGTGGTCTTTGTTGCAGGCATAATCCTGCTGCTGGTGGAAATCTTTGCCATCCCCGGCTTCGGTGTCGCCGGGGTGCTGGGGATCATTGGCATAGTTACCGGGCTGGCACTGGTGATGATAGACAAGATCGTCTTCAGGTTCGGCCCATCGGGTGACGGAGTAAGGGAGATAGTCGGTGCCTTCGCAATAGTAATACTTGCAGCGGTCCTCTCTTTTATCCTGTCATTGTGGCTGTCGAGGAAGCTTTTTGCACCCAATCGCCTTTTTGGCAGTCTCGCACTGGAGACCTCAGTGAACAAGGCTGACGGATTTGTCAGCTTTGACACCGGAAAGCTTCAGTCATTGGTAGGCAGCAGGGGTACGGCCCATACCGTACTCCGCCCCTCGGGCAAGGTAATGATAGGCGATGAGGTATA
Source organism: uncultured Rikenella sp. (assembly GCA_964470815.1). GTDB lineage: Bacteria > Bacteroidota > Bacteroidia > Bacteroidales > VadinHA17 > SR-FBR-E99. The sequence continues at coordinate 13,727 of CAYYEH010000050.1, read as the reverse complement.
CCCTGCCGTTGCCGAGACCGGTTTTATAGCAAGGGGAACAGAGATTATCGTTAGAAGGGAGGAACAGGGACAGCTTTACGTTGTGGAAGCAAACCAGGGCTGAACAGGTCAGCGGCAGATGTGAGTCACAGAGCCGCACCGCCGACTGAACGGCGCGTTGAACAATTGCCAACAGATTGAAAAATGAAAGTAAGGCCTTACAGGAGAGGTGATTTCCCCGGAATTACGGAAGTCTGGAGCACCACAGGACTCAGCAGGCCGGAGAGAGGTGACGATGAGGCTGCAATTGAGCGAAGCATAGCCATGGGAGGCGCTTTGTTCGTCATGCACGACGAAACAGATGGTGACAGGATCACCGGTACCTCATGGCTTACCTTCGACGGGAGAAGGATTCATCTACATCACTTCGGCATAGTACCGGAACACCAGGGAAAAGGACTGTCAGCAGGCCTGCTGCAGGAATCACTCAGATTCGTCAGGGAAAAAGGATTCCAGGTCAAACTGGAGGTACACCGTACAAATGAAATTGCCGTCAGCATGTACAAAAGGGCAGGTTTTGAATACCTCGGGGACTATGATGTATACATCATCCGGGATATTCAATCAATTGAATCTTAAAATGTTAAAATAACCTTAAAGAGATACTCATATTTCTCCTTTCAAGGAAAATTCAGTATATTTGAAGAAATCTATCCGTTTTAAAACATGGCACGAACATTAACATTTTCACAACTGAGGAAGATCAAGGACCAGCTTCCTGACGGAAGCATAAGGAAGATAGCCGATGAGCTTGATATGGAAGAGGAGACCGTCAGGAACTATTTCGGAGGCTGGAACTTTGACCGCGGACAGAGTGCCGGGATCCACATCGAAAAAGGACCCGAAGGGGGCATCGTCACTTTAGAAGACACTACCATACTTGACCTTGCTGAAAGTATGCTGGCCCGCTAATTCTGACTACCAGAGGGACAAAAAAGCAAAAGTTCCTGCTTTTGCTTTTTTGTTTTCAGTTATGGCACATCCGTTCATCACAAACGCTGAGAGTAAATACGGGAAACTTCTCTCGGGAGAGTGCAGGAGCCTCTTTTCCGGAACGGAGATCCCTTCACATGATCACACCCATCATGAGCGGGTCTGGCAAAACTCCATCCTTCTTCTGGAGAAGCTTTACGGTGCAGGTATGTCCAACGACCCGTGTCTGGCTGAGAAAGCTATCATCGCCGCATATTTTCATGATACGGGCCTGACAGTAAACCGCGGACCTGATCATGGCCGCGAGAGCAGGCTCATATGTGATGCCTTCCTGGCAACAACGGATATATCAGCAACTGACTGTCTTGAGATTCTTGAAGCGGTGGAGATGCATGACAACAAGGAGTACCCGGGCAGCTCAAACCCTGTCACGGTTGCCGCAATTCTTTCGGTTGCAGATGATATGGATGCCTTCGGCAAGGCAGGCATTGAACGGTATGAGGAGATATATGCAATGAGGGGCGTAACAGCAGAAGAGATGCCCCGACAGATTGTAACCAACGTAATATCCCGCTTGCGGCATCTTGAATCAACCTATAAAATGTTCCCTGACCTTGTTGAAGAGATGCGTGGCAGGGCCGAAACGGTAATCAACCATTTCTCAGGTAAACCGGGAGAAACGCCGGAAGAACAGTGATGCACCATGGGGATTTGACTCCGGTAATTCATATATGCAATAGAATAATAACAAGATAAGAAACGAGAAACAATGAAAAGAATATTCCTTATAGCCCTTGCCGGTACCCTGTTCATGGCGGGTCTTGCAGGTCAGAGCCGGACAGAAGCGCCGGAGCTTAGGTATGATGAGAACCATAGCCTCACCTGGGAGGAAGCCGTCAGTTTCTACAGTGATCTTGATACCAGGTATAAGGAAGCAACCCTCCTGGAGATGGGTATGACTGATGCCGGCCGTCCGCTCCATCTCTTCATCATCTCTTCAGGCGGTGAGACAGACCCGGAAGAGATAAGAAGCCAGGGCAAGGCCATTGTGCTCATCAACAACGGTATCCACCCCGGGGAACCCGAAGGCATTGACGCCAGTGCCAGGTTTGCGGCCGACCTGCTTGCCAATAAGGACGGGATGAAGAAATACCTGCGGAACTGTTCCGTGGCCATTATCCCGGTTTATAATATCGGAGGTGCGCTGACGCGAAGCCGCTACTGGCGGATCAACCAGAACGGCCCGGATGAAAAGGGTGCAAGGCGAAACACCCGGTTCCTCGACCTGAACCGCGATTTTGTCAAGCAGGACTCCCGTGATGCAAGGGCCTTTGCGGAGATATTCCGGCTCCTTGACCCCGATGTATTCCTTGACACCCACACCACCAACGGCTCTGACCACCAGTTCACAGTGACACTCATAGCCACGCAACCTGAGAAAATGCACCCGGAGATGGAGAATTTCTTCAGGTTAAAAATGCTCCCTGAACTTTACGGGCGGATGAAGGTGGAACATAAGAACGAAATGGTACCGTATGTCCAGTATACGGAGAGAGGTGAGATAAAAGCAATAACAGGCTTCGAGGAACACGCATACTATTCAACCGGATACTCCTCGCTATTCAATTCCTTCGGATTTATGACCGAAACACTGGTATACAAACCCTACCATGAGAGAGTCAAAGGCACACTTCAGTTCATAACCGAACTTGTCAGATTCACCTCTCTGTACAGCAGGGAGATAATGAGACTGAGAGCCGATGCCAACCGTCACACCCTGGAGGCGAAGGAGTTCGTGCTCGACTGGGAACAGGACAGCACCCGCTGGGATGAAGTGGAATATCACGGCTACAGGTACGAGGAGATATCAACCCCGATAACAGGCAGAAAATCCGGATATTACAACCGGGAGAAACCGTATACGGAGACTATCCGGTATTATAATTATTTCAATCCTGCCATCACTGTAACCGTTCCTGAAGCCTACATCGTTCCGTTTGCCTGGGAGGGGGTTATTGACCGCCTTAAGGTGAACGGTGTTCAGATGCAGCAATTGCAGAGTGATACAACCCTGACGGTGGAAACATATTATATTGACAGCTTTGAGCCTGCCAGGAGGGCAACACAAGGGCACTACTTCAACAGCAACGTAAAGATGCGGACCGTGACACAGGAAGTTGAATACTTCAGGGGTGACTACATAGTGCCTGTCAACCAGAGATCGAAAAAATACATTATCACCATGCTTGAGCCGCAGAGCGAATCAGGCTTCTTCGCCTGGAACTTCTTCGACTCGTTTCTTGAGGGGCAGGACTGGTACTCGGTCTGGGGATTCGAAAGTCATCTCAAAAAACTGCTTGATGATGATCCCTCCCTTCGGGAGGCCTTTGAGAAGGCAAAGCAATCCGATGCCAGGGTAGCCTCTGACCCGGTGGCACAGTTGCAATGGCTTTACCAGAACACCCCTGCGTCAGAGCTTGAGAAGAGGACCAGGCTCTATCCTGTGGGCAGATTGATGAATTCAGGAGGATCATCCGGCAGTATGCGGTGATTTTACGGAGTCAGACAATGAATGAGCGCAAGGGTATCCCGGCATAATCAGAACAGGATCAAATAACTCTTTTTTATGGCAGAAAACAGACTGAGTAACATATATGACAGCGAGGAATTCCGGAAGTTCGGACATAAGGTGATTGACATACTTGCTGATTATCTTAAGGAGGCAACTTCGCGCGGGGATATGCCTGTTCTTGACTGGCGTGAGCCGGAAGAGCTTGTGGCTGAATTTGATTTCAATAATCCTTCCAATGCTGATCTCCCTCCTGATATGTTCATCCGTAAGGTTATCGGAGGAATGAACCATCTTCACCATCCCCGTTTCGTAGGGCACCAGAATACACCGCCGCTAATGGCTGGAATGATTGCACAGATCAGTTCTGCCGTGATCAATAACGGTGTGGCTGTCTATGAGATGGGGCCGGCCGCCATTGCCGCCGAGCGCAACGTGATAAGGTACCTGGCCGGTATGATTGGCTTTGATGGCAAGGCTGACGGCATTTTCACACATGGCGGAAGCGCCGGCAACCTGACAGCGTTGCTGGCAGCACGGCAGGCAATGAGTGAATACAACATATGGGAAGAGGGGGTCAGAAATGACCGGCCTGTAGGGATAATAGTCTCAGACCAGTCGCATTACAGTATATCGCGAAATGCAAAAGTGATCGGCCTGGGAGGCCGCTCGGTCATACGAATACCCTATGACAGACGGTATGCCATGAGAACCGATCTTCTCAACGAGACGATGAAACGGTCGGAGGACCGTGGAATAAGGGTGATCTGTGTAGCAGCAAATGCATGTTCCACCGCCACAGGCACATATGACAACCTGGAGGAGATAGCTGCCTTCTGCCGTGAAAACAAACTATGGTTCCATGTCGACGGCGCACACGGACTTGGAGTTCTGTTTTCGAAAAAATACCGGCACCTGGTCAGGGGCGTAGAGCATGCCGACTCGGTGGTATTTGATTTTCACAAAATGCTTCTTACGCCGGGCCTGAACACCATGGTGCTGTTTCGTGACGGTACGAAGTCGTATGAGACATTTGCACAGAAAGCCGGTTACCTGTTTGAAAAACACGACGAAAATGAATGGTACAACGGCGCAAAAAGAACACTGGAGTGTACAAAAACTGCGTTGGGAATAGTGGCATGGGCGGTGATAAGGTACTACGGACGGGAAACACTGGGAGGTTATGTTGAGAGCCGTTATGATCTTGCGGCCAGGTTTGCTGAGGCGATCCGCCGGGATAGTGATATGGAGCTTGCTGTAACCCCGGAGTCTAACATCGTCTGTTTCAGGTATGCCCCGGGTGGCCTCACCGGCGAACAACTCAATGAACTCAACCGCACAATCAGGAGGGAAATCGTCAGAAGCGGCGAGTTTTACCTGGTTCAGACTGAGCTTGAGGGAACCATCTGGCTGCGTACGGCACTGATGAACGCCATGACTGATGACAGAGACCTTGAAAGACTGGTAAACAGAATCCGGGAACGGGGTGCTGCGTTAACCGGTGAGGTAAGCTGACCCGATATTCACAGACCTGAAGCCCTGCGGCAGGCCAGATGAGCTGACTATATGTCCGAAAACCATGCATAATGGCCTGCAGGCTCACCTGACATGGAAGTCAAGCACCGTCTCACCAGAGATCCTGGCCACAAGGTGGTCTCCTTTTTTTACGGGGCCAACTCCTGAGGGTGTACCTGTAAAGATGAGGTCACCTGTCTTCAGGGTATAGAACCTTGATACATACTCTATTACCGAAGCAAAGCTGAATATAAGGTCAGAGGTGTTTCCCTCCTGCCTGGTCTCCCCGTTCACCTCGAGCGAGAAGCTTATATCTGAGTGGTCGGGAAACTTTTCGGCAGGAATGAACGTACCAAGGGGTGCCGAGCCGTCAAAGGTCTTTGACAGCTCCCATGGATGCCCTGCCTGTGAAAACCGGTGCTGGAGGTCACGCGCCGTGAAGTCTATACCCACGGTGAATGCATCATAATACCGGTATGCATATTTGGCAGCAATACCTTTCCCGAGCTTTGAGATCCGGAGCACCAGCTCAGCCTCGAACTGCATGTTCTTCGAGAAATCGGGCATAAAGAAGGGTTTGTTCTTCTTCAGCAACGCAGAATCAGGCTTGAGGAAGATCATCGGCTCCTGCGGGAGCGGACGACCCATCTCTGCTGCATGTTTCCGGTAATTCAGTCCGACACAGATAATTTTCATCCCGGCCTATGCTTTTCCGAATGATCGTACTTTTATTGCTGTGATCACCTGCTTTGTGTTAAGGGGGAAGTCTCCGTTCATCATCCATGAGTAGTAAGAAGGTTCCTCCTTAAAGACCTGTTCCACAGGTTTCCCTTTATGCTTGCCGAAATTGAACACCTCCTGCCCCTGTTCATTGAAGACTATCCTGCCTGCAAGGTCGGCATTGTTGTTGAAAGCGCTGTAAGCCGACAGCTTTTCAATATCATTTTCCAGGTCAGGGTACCTGTCAAGCTGTGCCTTGAGAATTTCATAGGTGGCGGCAGTATCAGCCTTTGAGCTGTGTGCGTTTTCAAGTTCCATGTTGCAATAGAACTTGTAGGCGGCGCTGAGGGTCCTCTGTTCCTTCTTGTGAAAGATAACCTGAACGTCAACATACCTGTGGCGGGCCGGGTTGAAATCAACATTTACCCTCAGGAACTCCTCTGAGAGGATTGGTATATCAAACTTCATCGAGTTAAAGCCTGCCAGGTCACATCCTTCCAGGAATGAAGCAATCCTTCTGGCAACATCCTTGAAGTGAGGCTCGTTTGCCACGTCAGCATCGGTGATTCCATGCACTCGTGTTGCCTCCGGGGAAATGGGAATGCCCGGATTTAGCCGGAGAGTCAGCCACTCTTCACCGCCACCGGGAGACACTTTCAGTGCAGAGAACTCGACGATACGGTCAGTAGCGATATTTACCCCCGTGGTCTCAAGATCAAGTATGACCAGGGGTTTTCTGAGGTTTAGCTCCATGTTATACTGGTTCTCAGGCGTTTATCATCATCGGCATCAGCAACATGAGGAGGTCTTCATTCTCATTTGCCGTTTCTGCCGGGAGGAAGAGTCCGGCGCGGGTCGGGTCAGCAAGTTCAATGACCACATCCTGCGAAGCGATGTTGGATAGTATCTCAAGCAGGAAAACTGATTTGAATCCGATTTCCATGTCATCACCCTCGTACAGGCATTTATGCCGCTCATAGGCTGAAATTGAGAAGTCGACATCCTGTGCCGAAACAGTTATCTGGTTCGGGGTAAACTGCAGCTTGACGAGGTTGCTCGCCTGGTTGGAGAAGACTGATACCCTGCGAAGAATATTGTAGAACTCAAGCCTGTCAATGCGAACCTTTCTCGGATTGTTTTTCGGAATGACTGAATTGTAGTTCGGGTAGTTGCCCTCGACGAGGCGGCATACCACCTTATAGTCCGAGAGATTAAAGAATGCGTTCCTGTCATCGAATTCCACCGAAACCACACCTTCTTCCCTGGGAAGTATGTTTTTCAGAAGTGAGGCAGGCTTCTTCGGGAGGATGAATGATGCGTTGTCATCAGCCTTTGCGTCGCTTCTCTGGTATCTGACCAGCTTGTGGGCATCGGAAGCAACAAAGGTAAGCCTGGAGGTTGATGCCTCAACCAGTATGCCTCCCATTACGGGACGGAGCTCATCGTCGGCAGTTGCAAAGAGGGTGCGTGAGATTCCTGCGAGGAGCACATCAGCCGGTAAGGTAAAACCGAAACGTTTCTCCTTTTTGATAACCGGGAGAACAGGGAAATCTATCCCGTTCTGTCCCACGATGCTGAAACGGCCATTCTCGGAGTTGATAACCACCGCAAGCGTATCAGGGTTGATATCAAATGTGAGTGGCTGCTCAGAGAACTCCTTCAGGGTATCAAGCAGTATCCTGGCTGGCAGTGCCACTGTTCCGCTTCCGGTTATATTGTCAAGATGCATTCGGGTGATTAGCGTCGATTCCAGGTCGGAAGCCGTTATCTCCAGGTCATTCCCGCTTATGTTAAAAAGAAAATTGTCAAGAATCGGAAGGGTATTCTTTGAACTGATCACCCTGCTTATGGCCTGAAGGTGACCCAGGAGCTCTGTACTCGATACAACAAATTTCATATGGTCAATTATTTAAGTTATTCCGAATCTGGTCTCTTTCAGCAGGCAACTGACTGATAATAAATACTGTCTGCTTCAAAAACCGGGTTATCAATATTACAAAAAATTATCTTACCCTCAAACAAATTTATTTCACCGAAATATAATGCCTGCGCCTGAGTGCGTTGTAGGCCAGGCCAGCCAGGATTATGATAAGCACCGGCAACACGGTGTTCACCACCTGCCAGAGACTTCGCTGATCCTTGATTCTTGCCTGGTCAAGGAGCCTGGGTTTCAGTTCCCTCGACCTCATCTCAACCAGTCCGTTGTCATTTACCAGGTAGTTTATGCAGTTAACAAGGAAGTCCTTGTTTCCGAAGGTCTGCATGGTGTACCGGTCAAGTCCCAGGGCCTGGGGCTCCGGATTCCCTCCCGCCCATGATACTTCGTTGCGGATAATATCGCCGTCGGCAATAACTATCATCTTTGTCGGTTTACTTTCAGTGACCGTAACAATGCCTGGGTCGCCCATGATGCTTCCCGCCATACGGTTGGCAAAGACTGAAGTAAATGTTCCTTCAAGGAGAACGGCTACCGGCAGCGGGCCGGCATTGAACATGGCGTCAGGGACCATTTCGGCAGCCTCCTCAAGTGAAATAACCGCAGGTGGCATTATTGTCCTGGCTTCAGGGGAGGTGGCAAGGAGTATACTTTTCTTCACCCGCGGGTCACGCCCCACTGTATCGATGGTTCCGGCAAATTCAGCCTTCACCCTGTTAAGGTTTCGGGTTACCGGGTGATTCTGTGAAGGGCGTAGAAGCGGGTAATAGACCCAGGGAGTGGGCACATACTGAATATCGCCTCCGGGATTAGCCACCTTTAGCGGGATAAGCATGCAATCGGCATCCTGTATTATCACCGGGTTGATCCGTGCACCGTATCTGAAAAGCATGTCACTGATAGTCAACGGCTCGTAAAGGGCAACCGTCGAGCCGGCAATAAGGCTGTCAGCATTCACCGTCACCTCTTCAGCCAGCCACAGCACCCTGCCGCCATTCATAATATACTGGTCAATTATGAACTTGTCCTTTTCATCAATTTCCTTCCGGGGGGCGGCGATGATTATTGCTGCATACCTGTCAATAATACCCCGTCTCCCGCCTATCACACCCCTGTCAATATTGTAGAATTTTGCCAGTTCAAGCGTCAGGTCCGCAACATAAACTTCATCAAGTTCCCCATGGCCTTCAATGAATGCCACGGTACTGACAGTATCGGCTGTTGCCGTGGCTATGGCCTGGATGATCTCGTATTCAAGTCCTTCCGTTGAATGCAGGAGATTTGTCTCAGCCGGCAGGGTCGGGTTGTTCCTGAGGAAGTTGACCGGTATCACCGTTTCTCCGCTGGTGACAGTAAGTGAAGGGAATATGCGTTTCTGGGTTCTGCCGCCTTCTCCGTCCGAAGCCATGACGTTGACCGGGTTCAGCCCGCGGCTCATCAGTTCACTGTGCAATCTTTCCCGTTCTGCCCTGTCTGAAGACCCGGAGGGATTAATAAAGTCATACCGGATTTTTTTCCCCGAGGAAATGCGGAACTCATCAAGGTACTGTTCCACGCTGCGGCGAAGCTTACGGAATGCAACGGGAAGATCACCGTCCAGATAGACATCCACCTTCAAATCGCTTTCCAGTTCCCTGAGTATCTTTTTCGTAGGCTCTGCCAGGGTAAAGCGCCTGTCTTCCGTAAGGTCAACCCTGATATGAATCAATGACAACAGAATGCATAAGGCGGCAGTGGCTCCTGTTATTGCAAGCGGTCTGGTGATCCTGCTCCGGCGGAGTGAAATCCTTGCTGCTTCGCAGAAAAAAACAGTTACAAATATGAAATAGGCGATGTCACGTATGTCAAGCACACCCCGGCTGACGGACCGGTAGTGCTCATTGATACCCATTGCGGAGACATGTTCTCCGACAGATGAGAGTCCGGGCAGCAGTGAAAGTGAGTCAAATCCCCTGAACATGATGAATGAGAGCACTGCTGCTATAATGAATGAAATGACCTGGTTTGAGGTAAGTGAAGAGGCAAAGAGTCCTATGGCCGAATAGACGGCTGCCAGGAGCAGCAGACCGATGAATGAGCCTGCTGTGCCACCCCTGTCAAGGTTGCCGGGTGTCTCTCCCAGCACCCACACCGAGATGGCAAACACCAGTGTTGGAAGAAGGGCAAGGAGCACCAGGAAAAGGGATGAGAGGAATTTGCCATAGATGACTGCGCCGTCAGTGACCGGCCTTGACCAGAGCAATTCAATGGTTCCGGCCCTCCGCTCTTCCGAGAACAGTCTCATGGTAACAGCAGGTACCAGGAACAGGAATATCCAAGGTGAGAGCATAAAGAGGGGATCAAGACCGGCATAGCCGCTGTCAAGCAGGTTCCACTGGCCGGGCATAACCCACATGATCAGGCTGTTGGCCATAAGGAAGACGATCATTACGATGTACCCCGTCAGTGAGCTGAAAAATCCTGCTACCTCTTTTCTGAAGAGAGTGAACATATCTTCTAGTTTGTTGTAAAAATATCCAAAACTTTCAAGGCCTCGGCGGCCTGCGGGCATTTTTGATTTCCGTTATTACTGCTCCCGGGTAATAGAACCCGATTATCCTTTCATAGGTTGTTTTCTTTTCCGCCATATGCTTTGCTCCGTCCTGGCACAGTCCGACACCGTGGCCGTATCCCCTGCCGCTGATTATTATACTGTCTGCATCCGGCTTCATCGAAAAATAAGACGACCTGAGACCGAAGCGCAGGCGTATCTCCTCGCTGGAAATGGCTTTGCCCTGTACAGTGCGGTTTGCGATTCTTCCTCCCCCGGGAGGCCCGCCGGCCGGTTGGCCTGCATACAGGCTTCCTTCAGTTCCTGGAGTGATCCCCCTGGAAACCAGGAAGCTGTTCCACTCTGCCCGTGATATGCTCTTCCGCCAGGTGGATGAAGCAGAATAACTGCACCACGGATCTTTGACACTTACCAGGTAAGGATAGCCGGTAAGCCATACATCGGCAGATGAAGCAGTCTCTCCTCCGCAGTTGCCGTGAAAGGCAGCTTCTATCAGCAGGCTGTCACGGTCAGTCAGGACTCTTCCCGCCGTTAACCTGCAGGCATTCACTATCACGGTGTCGGTAACCACACCCGGGTACACCTGGCAATGGATATCGTCACACAGGTTATAGCCGTCGAGGGCATGCCTCTCAATGTTCCTGTAGATATATGTTCTTGCCACCACCGCCTGTGCCCTGAAATAGTGTGACGGGCCCAGCTTTCCGGCCTCGGCGCGGACCACACCCGGAAGGCACTCTTCAACGGCGGTATAATTCAGTACAAGAAGTGAACCGGGGAATGGTTTGACTCTGAGCATACCGTTGAGCATCTTCTCCGGTTCGGGATTTCCGGGGGCACGCACCCTGAAAAGAGCAGCATCGGTGACTGGGCTGAAAGTGAGTGAATCGGCAGCGCCAATGATTCCGGCCTGTGTCCGGTAGATCACCCTGTTGTCATAACGGGTTATGATGACCATTTCACCGGGATAAATCCGGACATCCGGGGCAGGTCTTGTTCCTTCAAATAAGGCACCGGCATTCCGCACTTCTCCGGCGGCGGCGCCGTCATGCAGGAGGTAGCCGCCCTGTTCGGCAGTGAATATGATGGTTGCCGGCCGGGTACGGGCAAATATCCTGATTGAAATCTGCGAGTGGCCGGCGAGTGGCAGCATAAGCAGCAGTATGATGGTTATTGCCAGCCTCCTCATTTTCCCTTTTGCTCAAGAAGGTTACTGACCATATCTGCTGCCACTCTCTCTGAGGCGCCGCCGCCTCCGAGGATTCCTCGAAGCTCCGCGTAATCCTTTTTTATTACCCGGTGCCTGTAACCGGTTGACAGTATATTCGCCAGTTCCCGGTGCAGATTTACATGGCTGAGATCACCCTGGATCAGCTCCCTTACCACCTCCCTGTCCATGATCAGGTTCACAAGTGATATGAAGCGTACTTTGATCACCAGCCTTGCCAGTCGGTAGGTAAGCGGACTGGTTCTGTAACATACCACCTGAGGAACATCGAACAGTGCAGCCTCGAGTGTTGCCGTTCCGGATGTAACCAGGGCTGCTTCTGCAACCGACAGAAGGTCATAGGTCCTTCCGTTAATGATCTTTATCCCGAATTTTGCAGCAACCTCTTCATACAACCGGGCCGGCAGGTGATCCATTGCCGCCACCGCAAACTGGTAATCGGGATAAGAGGCAGCCGATGCTGCCATCACGGGGAGCATTCCTGTCACCTCCTGCAGCCTGCTGCCTGCAAGCAGTGCAATCACCGGCCTGCCGTCAAGGCCCATCGAGTTTTTAAGGAGGTTATGGTCAGACACCCTGCTTCGCCAGCCGTCAACATGATCAATGAGCGGATTGCCAAGGAATATGGCAGGATAGTCATGCCTGGCGTAAAAATCCTTTTCGAAGGGGAAGATAATATAAAGCCGGTCTACGTTTTGTTTAATCTTCTCAACTCTCCCTTCGCGCCATGCCCAGAACTTCGGTGAGATATAATAGAAGACCCTGATGCCTGCCTTGCGTGCAAAGCGTGCCATTCTCAGATTGAAGCCGGGATAATCTATGAGAATAACAACATCCGGTTTCATCTCTTTGATCTGACGGCGGCACTCGCTGAAATTGGCCCTGATTCCCCGGATGTTGACAAGCACCTCCCATACACCCATAAAGGCAGTTTCTCGGTAGTGCTTGAGCAGCCTCCCGCCAGCCTCCTTCATAAGGTCGCCTCCCCAGCATGCAATATCAGCATCCGGATCAGCCAAGCGTAGATTCTTCACCAGGTTAGAACCGTGGAGGTCTCCGGATGGCTCACCCGCTATGATGAAGTACCTCATTTCAGAACAGCTTTATCGCGAAGACGGTTAAAGCCCATGCAATGGTTATGCCTAAAACACCCCTTGAAGCCCGGAGCATATCAAATCGGTTAAAAACCAGGAAGATGATGATGTTTGCGAAGACAGAGACGCTCATTATGCTGGTTATGTTGCCTGCAGCCTCCACCTTACGGAAATATTCACTGAAGGAGAGGCCGTTTCTTGTCAGGAGGAAGAAAATCATAAAGGCTATGACAGGGACGACCAGGCCGGCAACAACCCCTGTCAATGCATTGTTGAATCTTTGGCTTAACTTCATTTCAGAGTTTTGATATCAGGTTTTCCGGGTAACTGGGGTCAGGATTTTTATAGCTTTGATCTGAGTGTTTCCAGGTAGCTATGTGCAGTCATGTCAGTGGTGACCGGTACCACCGACACATATCCGTTTTGTATTGCCCAGTCGTCAGTGTCTGCCGCCTCCGGCTCATGATTGATGAAATTGCCTGTAAGCCAGTAGTAGGTCTTGCCGGCCGGGTCTTTTCTCTTCTCAAACTCCTCCTGCCAGTTGCCTGAGGCCTGCCGTGCAACAACCATACCTTTTATCTCAGATGCCGGCAGTGCCGGGAAGTTGACATTGAGGCATATACCTGAGGGAAGAGGCTCGCGAAGAAGCAGGGAGCATATCTTTCGTATGTACTCTTCGCATCCTGAAAAATCAGCTGCTGACGAGTAGCTGTTAAGGGAGAATCCAACAGAGGTGATGTCATAGAGGCATCCCTCCAGGGCGGCAGCCATTGTTCCTGAGTAGAGTATGCTTGCCGAAGCGTTGGAGCCATGGTTGATGCCTGAGGCAATCAGGTCAGGTTTTCGGTCCAGCAACTGGTTCACCGCCAGTTTCACTCCGTCAGCCGGGGTGCCGCTGCAGGCATATATCCGTTTGCGGTCATCCTCATCCAGCAGTTTGACCCTCAGGGGTTGCTTGACCGTCAGGGCCTGCGACATGGCGCTGCGGCTCTCGGTGGCGGATATGACAACCAGCTTGCCGAAATCCTCCATGATCCTGATGAGTGTCCTGATGCCTCCTGCATAGAGTCCGTCATCATTGGTTATAAGTATCAGTTTATCGTTTTCTTCTAATTTCATCTGGATTTCTGTTGACGTGCAAA
>CAYYEH010000049.1:0-19498 GCA_964470815.1 uncultured Rikenella sp. | reverse complement strand
GTGTCAGACGATATCCCGGCGGAGCCAGGATCAGACGGTATCCCGGCGGAGCCAGTGTCAGACGATATCCCGGCGGAGCCAGGATCAGACGGTATCCCGGCGGAGCCAGGGTCAGACGATATCCCGGCGGAGCCAGGGTCAGACGGTATCCCGGCGGAGCCAGGGTCAGACGGTATCCCGGCGGAGCCGTCTGCAGCCGCTTTCAACCCGCGATATTGACCGGCTGACGGAACGGGTAATGAAGGAGTTCAATGTACCGGGCATTGCCGTTGCAGTGGTGAAAGACGACAAAGTGATACATATGAAGGGTTACGGTGTCCGTTCCATCGCCACCGGCCAGAGAACCGATGAAAACACCCTTTTTGCCATAGCATCAAACACCAAGGCATTCACTGCTGCAGCTCTGGGGATTCTCATTGATGAGGGGAAACTTTCGTGGGACACAAAAGTGACTGAGATCATTCCTGAGTTCAGGCTCTATAACTCCTATGTCACTGAGGATTTCAACATCAGGGATCTCCTGACACACAGAAGCGGTATGGGCCTGGGTGCAGGAGATCTTATGGGGTGGCCTGACTCAGCAGATTTCTCCACTGAAGAGTTAATTCACAACCTGCGGTACCTGAAGCAGACTTCGCCGTTCCGGACGAAGTATGATTATGATAACCTGCTTTATATTGTTGCAGGCGAGGTAGTGGAAAGAGCCTCAGGGCAGAGCTGGGAGGAGTTCGTGGAATCACGGATCATGGAACCGCTTGAAATGAACGGTTCTTCAGCATCATTCAAGAGGCTCAGAGACCGGACCAACATCATCGATGCCCATGTGCCGGTTGACGGGAAACTGGAGGTGGTTTCCAAGCAGGAGGCCAAAAGGCACAACTCTGTCGGTGGAATCTACAGCAACGTAAATGACATGACCAGGTGGGTTATGATGCAGCTTAACGGAGGAAGGTACGGCAAACCAGGCGCTGAGGATGAAAAAGTCAGCTCCGGAGGCAGCGGCAACAACGGAGGCAGCGGCAACAACGGAGGCAGCGACACCGATGTCAGTAACATTGCAGGAAGGATCATCACTGAAAAGACACACAGGGAAATGTGGACCCCTCATACCGTCAGGCCTGTCAGCCGTGCAGGCCTGTACCGAACCAACTTTGCCTTTTACGGACTTGGATGGAACCTCAATGACATAAATGGTCATCTCCTGGTCTACCATACCGGCATCCACCTGGGAATAGTGACACAGGTCACCATGGTTCCTGAGCTGAACCTGGGTATCATTGTCTTCACCAACCAGGAGGAGGGTTCTGCCCTTACAGCAGTCACCAACAGCATCATTGACGGTTATCTGGGTGAACGCAGCTATGACTGGGTGGGGGTGCTGAAGACCGGAATGGTTCAGCGGCAAGCCGAAGCAAAGGAGATCACTGACAGGATCTGGAGTGCCGTGGAGGCACGCAGGAAGGAGTCATCTGCTGAATTGGACTTCAGGGCCTTTGAGGGTACCTACACCGATCTGTGGTTCGGTGATGTTATTATCAGGATAGAGAACGGGCGCCTGAGATTAAGGTCGGTGAAATCGCCCCGGATGCGTGGGGAATTGTTTCATTACACAGCCAATACTTTCATTGTGAAATGGGACGAGCGGAGCTTCAACGCCGATGCCTTTGCCATATTTGCGCTTGACAGGGAGGGTACACCGGCATCATTCACCATGGAGGCCATCTCACCACTCACCGACTTCAGTTTCGACTTCCAGGATCTCTGCCTGAGAAGAAAGGAAGAGAAAAGGTAATATTACAGCCTGCATATAAGTCATGACAGAAAAAAAACGCGGCTTGTGGCAATCACCTCTCCCCTTGCGGAAGACAACCCGGGGTTCCGGGTACGATATCTTCCCCTCATTCATACTTGAAGACGGGAGGATAAATGAAGGCTTCCGGTCTCTGGCAGAGAGGTTGCTGAAGGAAAGGATTATCATATTTGACGGCTATAACGGGGTCTTCTGGGACCTGTTTCAGGAAGCAATCAACTCCATCGCTGCGGAGAGAAGACTTAATGTTGAGTGGATACATACCGGCCGGTTTCTGAAGTCTGAGGCTGAAATCCTGGATATGACCTCGCCGTGGTCAGGGGGTGATGATCCGCTCTTCGGGAAAAGATGCGAACTAAAACTGGCAGACTTCTTCGAGGCTGACAAGATGAAGACTGTTGTTCCCGGCTCCAGGTTTGATATCAGTATCATAATCGGTATCGGAGCAGTCCTCGCGGGCTGGAAGGGGGTGACTGTTTATGCAGACCTTCCGAAGAATGAGCAGCAGTACAGGTCAAGGGAGGGGCTGATTACCAACCTCGGGCTGAGGAAATCGTCCAACCCCAAGGAGTTTTACAAGCGATCGTACTTCATTGACTGGCCGGTACTCAATATGCATAAAGGAGCGATCCTGGGATCGGTGGATATCTTTGTTGATGCCCAGAGACCGGATGAGCCTGTCTGGATTGAAGGTGACATTCTCCGGCTTGCCCTGCGGACAATGAGCCGCAGCATCTTCAGGGTGAGGCCATGGTTTGAGCCCGGTCCCTGGGGCGGGACGTGGATAAAGGATAAGATACGCGGACTGGATGATCAGGCTCCCAATTATGCCTGGTCATTTGAGCTGATAACACCGGAGAACGGCCTCCTCCTTGAGAGCTCATCCCTACTCCTGGAGGTCTCATTTGAATGCCTGATGTTCATTGCCGGCAAGGAAATCCTGGGTAAAAGCCACAACCGGTTCGGGACAGAATTTCCGATAAGGTTTGATTTCCTTGATACATTTGACGGCGGAAATCTGTCACTGCAGTGCCACCCTCGGCCTGAATACACGCTGAAGCACTTCGGGGAGAGCTTCACACAGGAAGAATCGTATTATATACTTGATACTAAAGATAATGCCGTTGTTTATCTGGGTTTCAGGGAAGAGATTGATCCGGGCGGATTCAGGGAGAAGCTCGATGAAAGCCGGGAGAAGCAGGTCCCCTTTGAGGCTGACAGATTCATAATGAGCCATCCGGCGGCAAAGCATGACCTCTTCCTCATTCCATACGGTACCATACACGGTTCGGGAAAAAACAACCTGGTCCTTGAGATAAGTACCACTCCGTATATTTTTACCTTCAAGATGTATGACTGGTTAAGGAGGGATCTAAACGGACAACTGCGGGACCTTAACATTCAAAGGGCAATGGAGAACCTGTTCTTTGACAGGAAAGGCAGGTATGTAACTGATAACCTGAAGTCAAAGCCCGTCCTACTTGAAGAAGGCGACGGCTGGCAGACATGGCATCTGCCAACGCATTTTACGCACATTTATGATGTTCACAGGCATTCCATAGGTACTTCTGCAGTTATTCAGACGGACAACATGTGCCTGGTGATGAACCTGGTTGACGGAGAGCGGATAATTGTTGAAACGCAAAACGGCATCACCCGTGAGATCAGTTACGCGGAAACATTTGTAATCCCGGCAGCTGCCGGCAGCATAAAGGTTATCAACCTTTCAGGAAGAGAGGCAGTGCTGGTAAAGGCATTCATTAAATAATAACTTTCTATGAAAAAACTCCTGGTTATCATGGCATTACTGCTCACTGCATTTGCAGGGGCAGCTGCAGGGCAGTCGTTTTTCACGGATGATGATCACCTGGTCAACGGGTTTTCGCGCAAGGTATCAGGACTGGACTTTGAATATCACTCCTGCATACCCGGTTTGCGCAGCAGTATCCTTATCAGGGCAACAAACGGTAAGGACCTCGTGGAATGGGAGACGGCTGCAGTCCCTGCAGGGGTGAGCCGTAAATATGTCACCTTTGTCTGGATTGCAGCACTGGGATCGAGTCCGGGTACGGCACGGATGGACCTTGCTATCAACGGCACACCGTCATTTTCATTCTTAACCGATGGCAGGTCTTCATGGGATCTGAGAGGTAGCGGCGGGTCATCCCTTTCATTCCGGACGGTGATGACAGACCAGTTCGGGGACCGTCATGGTTACATGATCCTTCGAATACCGGCTGACCAGGTTTCTGCAGGGCAGCCGCTGGTTATAAGGGTCACGGGGAGCAATGCCGGCCTGACATCATGGTATATGACCTATCGGAAACCGGTAGAAACAGGGGTTACTGTCAACGCATTTCCAGCCATTCTGAAAAACAATGGTAATCCGCTCCAGCTGGTTGAGGCAGGAATATTTTATTTCGGGGAGAGCAGGGCAGCTCAGATTTATGCCAATGGCAGGCTGATTGACAGGGCCATGCTCAGCTTCGGCCACAACGCTGTCAGCCTTGGACTTCCCGCTGTTCAGAGAGAGTCACGGGTCAGGATAAAAGTCGTAGCTGGTGATTTTGTTGCGAACACGGTCATCAAACTCGAACCGGTACGCCGATGGAATATCAGTTTTATCCAGCATGCGCACACTGACATAGGTTACACCCGTTCACAGACAGAGATACTTGCTGAACACCTCCGGTACATTGACTATGCGCTTGATTACTGTGATGCCACAGACAATTACCCTGAGAACGCTAAATTCCGGTGGACATGTGAAGCTTCATGGCCGGTTGATGAGTATCTGAAGTGCAGGCCTGCCGCGCAGGTTCAAAGGCTTATGAGAAGGATCAGGGAGGGAAGGATTGAGGTTACGGGCATGTACTTCAACTTTGACGAGCTCCCTGACGAGCAGATATTGGCTGCATCACTGCAGGCTGCAGGGCGGATCAGGGAAGCAGGCATACCCGTGAAAGTTGCTATGCAGAATGATGTCAATGGTATAGGATGGTGCCTGAATGATTATTTCAGCGGTCTGGGGGTGAAGTACCTCAATATGGGTACACACGGTCACCGTGCATTGATCTGTTTTGACATACCGACGATGTTCTGGTGGGAATCGCCCTCGGGAAACCGTATGCTTACCTTTCGCGCCGAGCATTATATGACCGGAAACACGGTCATGGAGGTGCAGACCGGCGACTTTGACAAGTTCAGGAACAATCTGCTCAACTACCTGTCAGGGCTGGCAGCAAGGGGATATAAGTATGAGGAAATGGCGATTCAGCACTCCGGGTATCTTACCGACAACTCACCTCCTTCCACCTTCATGAGTGATATGATCAGCAGATGGAATGAGATGTTCGAGTGGCCCAGACTTACTACCTCAACCGCAGAATCATTCTTCAGTGCCATGGAGGCGAATCATGGCAGTCAATTCCCTGTCATCCGGGGGGCATGGCCCGACTGGTGGACTGACGGGTTTGGTGCCTCGGCGCGCGAGGTTGCGGCAATGCGTACGGCAGCCGCTTCACTAATGGCAGGAATGGCAGGCCTTTCGATGGCTGCCATTGCCGGCATTGACCTGCCAGCTGAAACTGCCTCTGATATCTCCCTTGCCAACGAAGCACTGCTCTTTTACACCGAACACACCACTGGTTATTCCGAAAGCGTGCGTGAGCCATACAGTCAGCCCACAATGGAGCAGAGAGCCCTGAAGGAATCGTTTGCCTGGGAAGCAGTCAGGCGGACGGCATCATTGCAGGAATCTGCAATGGGACTGCTGCAGAGCCTTTTCATAAATGAAGCTGAACCATCACTGCTCGTCTTCAACACACTGAACTGGACCAGGTCAGGTCTGGCAACAGTCTATATTGACCACCAGATAATTCCTAGAGGAATGAAGGCAGGAGTATATGACTTCAGGGGAAAACGGATGGCAGCACAGCCCCTCTCCCACCGCTCTGACGGAACGTACTGGGCAATCATGATAGACAGCATACAGCCGTTTGGATATAAGAAACTGCTTGTCAGGCCGGAGGAGGAACAGGTCAGGCAGGGGGAGGAACAGATGAAGCCGGAGGAGGAAACCCTGATCTTTCCAACTGGCGCTCCAGACATAGTGTCATCAATAAAAGTCTTATCAGATCATGCCATCCTTGAAAACCAGTGGTACCGAATAAAAACAGATACACAAAAAGGGACAATAACATCCATTCTTGACAAAGAGTTGCTTGTTGAGCTGGTTGACTCCGGATCCGAATACGGTCTTGGTGAGTTCATCCTGGAGCAACTGGGCAACAGGTCGCAGATGGAGAACAAAATGCTCAATGACTATACCCGCAAGTCTCTTGATACCGTCTGGTTTGACTCGTCGATCGAAGGAGAAATATGGAACTGCATCAGGTTTTACGGAGAATCAGAGACAGCCATAGGTCCCCGCGGGTTCATGCTGGAAATAAGGCTGTACAATCTGGAGAAGAGGATAGACCTCGCCTGTTCGATAGTTAAAAGGAGCATTACCGATCCTGAAAGTTTCTATATAGCGTTCCCCTTTGCCCTTGAAAACGGCAGGCACTTTACGGAACTGGCCGGCGGTGTGATTGAGACGGGTGTTGACCAGATCAGGGGTTCGTCAAATGACTGGTACACGGTTCAGAATTTCACATCTGTCAGGAATGACCTGATGCAGATAGTACTGGGCAGCAATGAGATGCCGCTGATGCAGTTCGGGGCCATCAACACAGGCCGGTACACCGCAGGGGCTACCCCCCAGTCAACCGGCCTCTTTTCGTGGCCGATGAACAACTACTGGGTCACCAATTTCAACGCCGATCAGCGTGGCGGGCATTCATGGACATATTACCTTACATCCTCAACGGACAATTCTGACAGCTTTGCATCCCGTTTCGGATGGGGATCCAGGGTTCCGCTTCTGACACGAATTCTCCCGGGCAACAGTGCAGGTGGCGGTCTGTCCGAAGGTTCATTCATTGAAGGGTGGCCGGAGAATGTACTTATTATCAGTGCTGTTCCTTCAGAAAGCAGAAACCAGGTGATTATTCACGTGAGAGAAACAGCCGGGAGGGAAACGAAATTCAGCCCTTCAAACGGATTTACAGGCAAACCGTTCATGATCATGGAAGTTGACGTCGCGGGGAAACCAGCAGGGATCAAAGGCCAAAATGTTACTGGGCAGTCTCACGAGATTGCACCGGCCGGCCTGACAGGGCAGCCACATGATCCTGGTATAACGGTCCCAGAAGACAGGCAGGCACCAGTGAGTCAGGCTATCATAGGGCCGCTGGAGTCGAAGTTCTTCAGCATTGAATTAACGGAAAAGTAAAATTACGAACGGCCATCAGACTTAAAACGGATAAACAGGTATCTTAGCCGCACGGTCACTACGGCTTAACACTATTCGGTCAATTTATGAGCTTTCTGTATTTAAGTATCATTCTTTCAGCAATTATCGGGATTATCATAATCGCATGGATAAGGAGCTTTGACATTTACGAAAAAGAGACATTCAGGGCAATGATCTGGGCTTTCCTGGCCGGGGGTATAACCTCGGTTTTGATTGCCCTCGGCATTTATGAGTTCCTTCGTCTATTCGGTTTCGAGGATGAAGCCATCAGCACAACCCTGGGTTCCTTTCTCATTATAGGCCCTGTTGAAGAGTTTGCAAAGCTTGCAGGGCTGGCAGTAGTTTACGTACTGATAAGAAAGCAGTTCAACGAGCTGACTGACGGGGTCATTTATATGTCATGTGTTGCCCTGGGTTTTTCAATCATTGAGAACTATTTCTACGCAAATACAGGAGATGGCAACCAGTATCTGCTGGTTTACAGGGCTTTTATCAGCACCCCGGCGCATATCTCCTTCAGTGTGATAATCGGTTATGCGTGGTACAGGTACAAAGCGGAAAAGAAGCCTTTCCGGACAGTGCTTGTGGCACTGCTGATTGCAAGCCTGCTTCATGGAGTATTTGATGCACTTGCATTCAGTCCATGGTTCAACTTCCTCCTGCTTGTCTATCTTTACCTGATAATCATGCAGTCGCTACGGATGGTGCAGTACACCAATGTCATATCTCCGTTCAGGCCTGGTTTCAGTGAACTGTTTGCCAGTCCGTCAGGTGATTTCACCGAGGGAGTTACATGTCCAAACTGCGGATCCCCGAAACCAAAGGAACTCATAAGGAACAATTTCTTCACCGCCTGCCGTTGTGACGGCTGCGGGTATCATATAGCCTCCAGGGCAATGATCAGGAAGATTTTCAGGATATTTGCCCCGGAGTATAAAAGGCTGAGCAAGAAACTGATTCCCGTAAGGCTCAGTGACGGCCGTCTGGTGGTAAGTGTATATGGTTCAGCCTTTTTCGGCAGCAACGGCAGCAGGGTTTTTTTCAGGGTCAGTGAGGTTGCTGAACGGTTGCAGGCCATTAATGATGAGTTGCTGGACAGGTTCAGGAAGAGATCATTCATCTCGGCGAACCTGCTTAAACGCTTTTTCGAGTGAAATGTATCCCGGTAAAGACAGGGGTTTATTATAAACACATATATGCTCACCCTTTTTCATAATGCACACTTTTTTACAGGCACGGAGCTTGTTGATGATAAAGTACTCATTATCAGCGATGGCCGCATATCTGGGTTTGCTGATCCGGATAGTGTGACGGTTGATTCGCAGCGTATAGACTGCCGTGGGGGGCTGGTTATTTCCGGGTTTATTGACCTGCAGATTGCCGGGGGAGGCGGATTCCTTTTCTCCTCCAATCCGGACCCTGAATCGCTGGCCGGTATAACCGAATCGATTCTCTCAACCGGTACCACCGGATTCCTTCTGGCATTGCCCACCAACACACAGGAGGTATACGATGCTGCCTTCAGGACGGTATCTGAATACAGCCATTCTGCCGTGCTGGGTCTCCATATGGAGGGTCCGTTCATCAGTCATGCCAGGCGCGGAGCCCATGCAGCGGAGCTGATAAGAAAGCCTTCTGCTGATAATGCAGCTGCTCTGATTGATCATGCTGCAGGCACAATAAAGATGATGACCGTAGCACCGGAGGAGTGTTCACCGGAGGTAATCAGGCTTCTGACAGACCATGGCATTACTGTTGCTGCAGGCCACAGTAACGCAACATTCAGTCAGGCCTCAGCAGGGTTTGAAATGGGAATTGAGACCGTCACCCATCTCTTCAACGCGATGACCCCGCTGCACCACCGGGATGCCGGGCTTCCGGGAGCTGTCTTCCTGTCTGACAGGGCATGCGCAAGCATTATTGCGGATGGCATTCATGTTGACTACTCAATGGTATCCATTGCGAAGAAGATAATGAATGAGAGGCTCTTCCTGGTCTCCGATGCCGTCGAGGTGAATGATAGGGGGGCCTACAGGCATGTGAGGCAGGAAGACCGGTTCACATTGCCGGACGGTACGCTGTCAGGGGCAAAGCTCTCCATGCTTGACGCTGTCAGGAACAGTATCAATCATGCCGGAATAGAAAAATACGAAGCCATACGTATGGCAACGCTCTATCCTGCCCGCCTGATAAAGGCAACCGGCAGGGGTATCATTGGACCGGGTGCCAGGGCTGACCTGGTGACGGTTGACAGTGAAATGAGACTCAGGGGTATCTGCTTTGACGGAATAATAAGATTAAAACAGTGAGATCATGGCATTGCTTGGAATAGATATTGGAGGAACGAAGATCAGCTTTGCTCTTTTTGACCGCGAGGGCAATATGAGAGCCAAGGAGACATTGACACTTGACAACAGGGGGGGGCAGGAGGTTGGAAAAATGATCACGGTAACCACCGCGATGAAGACAGCTGCGGCCGCGACCGAGGGGGATGCTGTGGAAGCCATTGGCATTTCTGTACCGGGGATCAGCAGGCGCAGTACGGGTACGGTCTGGGCTCCCAACATCCCCGGATGGGATGATTATCCGCTGATGAGGGAAATCACTACAGTTACAGGGGAGATACCGGTGATTATTGAAAGTGACAGATCGTGCTACATATCGGGTGAAATATGGAAGGGCAGCGCCCGCGGATGCCGGGATGCAATATACCTGGCCGTGGGTACCGGAATAGGTGCAGGAATTACCGTCAACGGTGAACTGCTGCACGGTGCACATGATATTGCAGGAGCAATAGGCTGGATGGCTCTCTCCAGACCGTTCAGGAGCAGGTATGCCATCTGCGGCAATTTCGAGTATTTTGCCTCCGGTGAAGGAATTGCCCGCCAGGCCTCCGACTATCTGAAGAGGCATGACAGGTACCATGGTGAACTCAGAAAAGGACCCGATGCAAAGGTTACTACCCAGGATGTATTCAACGCCAGGGCAAGGGGTGATGTGGTGGCTGTCTCAATTATAAGCCTGGCAGTTGAATTCTGGGGAATGGCTGCTGCGAATCTCGTAAGCCTCTTCAATCCGGAGAAGATCATTTTTGGCGGCGGGGTTTTTGGTCCGGCCATTGAACTGATACCGGTCATCCGTCAGGAAGCGGAGAAGTGGGCCCAGCCTATTAGCATCAGGCAGGTAAGTTTTGAACCCTCCGCCCTGGCTGGCGATGCCGGCGTCTATGGCGCCGGATTCCTGGCCATGAAACAAATAAACAGAACACAAATATCCGAATGAAAGGGACTTACAACAGATTACTCGTCTTCTGGCTGGCATGCTTTGGCATGCTGCTTTTCGGAATCGGACTTATCATGCTTGGTGCGGTACTGCCCGATCTCAGGATAAAGCATTCCCTTGATGCCGTGCAGGCCGGCACCCTTTTTTCAATACTGCCGGTTGGAATAATCGGAGGATCCGTCCTTTTCGGGCCGGTATGTGACAGATACGGTTACAGGCTGCTGCTTCCGGTTTCTGCGCTGCTGATGTTTGCCGGTTTCGAGGGGCTTGCGTTCACAGACACAGTATGGATACTGACACTTTCGGTCTTCCTCATCGGCCTTGGCGGTGGTGCCATCAACGGCGCAACAAACGCCGTGGTAGCTGACATAAGTACAAATGGGAAAGGAGCTGACCTTAGCATTCTGGGTGTCTTTTTCGGCATCGGCGCCCTTGGAATGCCCCTGCTTCTGAGCCTGCTGAAGGAAACAGTCAGCTTTGAGGCCATCGTGGCTGCCACAGGCGGCCTGGTTTTGCTTGCAGCAGTGCTCTTTGCTGCTGTAAGGTTCCCGGATGCCAAACAGGCAGAAGGGATATCAATGAAACAGATATCATCGCTGTTCAGGGATGGCACTCTCCTGCTGATAGCATTCTTCCTGTTCTTCCAGAGTTCCTTTGAAGGGCTGATAAACAACTGGACTACGACCTATCTTATGGACCAGGTGGCAGCACCAGTGGAAGCCGCGCTGATGGGATTATCAGCATATGTGGCAGGGATGACGGTAATGAGAATTCTGATTGGATCGTTCCTGAGGAGAATGCCTGAAAGGCGACTCCTGCATATTTCTTTCGGCATTACCCTGGCAGCGCTGCTACTGTACAGCCTCAGCGGTTCAGTGACACCTGCTGCCATCGGGCTGTTTCTTCTTGGCGCAGGATTGGCAGCAGGTTTTCCGACGATGCTCGGACTGGTCGGTAACAGGTACCCCGACCTGTCGGGGACAGCCTTCAGCTTCGTACTCGTTATAGGTTTAGTGGGCAACATCCTTGTAAATTATTCCATGGGAATAGTAGCTGAAAACTACGGAATAAGGCACCTTACAACTTACACGTTCACAGCCTTCGTCATATTGATTATTCTGGCAACGGCTATTTTCAGCAGATTGAAGCAAAACAAATAAACCAACATAAAAACACAGTAATATGCTTGCACTTGAATGGCTCAAAAATGCCAGGGATGTGATGAGTCACATCGAAGAGACTCAGATGGAAAATATACGCAAAGCCGCAGAGGTGATGGCTGACACAATTGAATGCGGACGGTGGGTTCACACCTTCGGATGCGGTCATGCAACACTTCCCATTGAGGAGATGTATCCCAGGATAGGAGGCTTCGTGGGGTTTCACCCCATGATTGAAATTCCTCTCAGTTTTTTCACCCATATCACCGGGGAAATGGGCGTCCATCAGTTCGTATTCCTTGAGAGGGTTGAAGGATACGGAGTTGAGATAATGAAGGGTTACACCTTTGATGAGCGTGACACCATGTGGTTATTCTCCCATTCAGGGATCAACAATGTCAATATAGATATAGCTCTGGAGTCAAGGAAGAGGGGGATGAAAGTGGTGGTATTCGGATCAGCAGCCGCTGCACAGGGGAAGAAGACAAGGCACACATCAGGCAAGACCATCTTTGACATTGCGGATATTGTTGTTGACACCTGTGCCCCGCTTGAGGATGCATCGGTGAGGCTGAAGAACCATTATGACAAGATAGGACCCGTTTCCACAATGGCTTTTGTGACCTGTGTCTGGATGACAATCGCCACGGTGGCTGAAATACTTGCTGACAGGGGCGTTAAGCTTTACATCCATCCGAGCCACAATGTGCCGGGTGATACCACCGCCAGGGAGAGGCTTGACGAGGCCCTCACCGAGTACAAGCGCAGGATTGCAGGTGTATAAGCCAGTTGTGACATGAATTCGCTTGAAAGAAGTACTGCGTTCATTGAAGGGAAATATGTTGACCGGGTACCCTTCCACCCTATCCTGATGCGGTTTGCTGCGCGGCATGCAGGTGTCAGATACCGTGACTTCTGCCTGAACCCGGCCCATAAATGCATGGCCAACATCAGGTGTGCCGATGATTTCAGGTCTGACTGGGTCAATACCATGTCAGACCCCTGGGCTGAGGCGGAGGCATTCGGAACCGTCATCCAATACCCTGTTGATGACCTTCCTAAAGTTGAACGGTATGCTGTCGGGGATATACCGGATACGGACCGGATGAGGGTACTGAACCCTGATGACCACCGGAGGATGAGACAGCGTGTTGAGGAGATATCCCTCTACAGCCGAGAGTCGCCTGGCAGGTATTTTATCTGCGGGTGGGTTGAGGGCCCCCTTGCTGCCTGGTGTGACATACGGGATATCAACCTGGCAATGACAGACCTCTATGAATATCCTGAAAAGGTGCATAATGCCCTGGAAATAATCACCGAAAGTGCCATTGCCTTCATTACTCAGCAGGTCAGGGCAGGAGCTCACTGCATAGGTATAGGTGATTCAGTTTGTTCGCTCATATCGCCGGAACTTTACAGTGAGTTTTGTTTTGAGCGTGAAAAGAGACTTGTAGATCACATTCACTCACTTGGGGCATATGCAAAGATCCATATCTGTGGCAATATATCAGCTATCCTTCCAGAGATTATAAGGACAGGAGCTGACATCATTGACATTGACCACCGTACAGGGCCGGTGACTGATGTTTTGAGGATACTTGGCGGGCAGCAGGTCTTCTCAGGCAAGAGCGACCCCGTCTCTGTGTTACAGGACGGTGATACTGAGCTGATCCGGAGCAGCAGCCTTGCTTTCTTCCTGGAGGCCGGAGGAAGGGCGATACTCTCTGCCGGATGCGAGGTGACTCCAGGTACCCCTCCTGAAAACCTGAAAACATTCTCAGACATGGCACAAGAACTAGGCATGGTATAAATATCAGGAAACCATAATTCTGATAAAGGCAAAACGATAACACAAATCAGAACATCATGAGCAGGAATGTGGCACTGGTTCTTTCGGGCGGCGGTGCGCGGGGTTTCGCCCATATAGGGGCAATAAAGGTGCTCGAGAACCATGGATACACCATCACTTCCGTAGCCGGGACCTCCATGGGTGCACTCGTTGGTGGCATCTACGCCTCCGGAAGAATCAGTGAATTTGAGGAGTGGGTCAGCTCCCTTGACGTTATGGAGATACTGAAACTCACCGATATAAGTCTGAGCAGCAAGGGATTCGTGAAAGGGACCAGGGTCATAGATAAGCTTAAGGAGATTGTCCATGACCGTGATATCGAAGATCTGCCTATCCCCTATTGTGCCATTGCCACTGACCTCATCAGGGGAAGGGAAAGGATTTTCAGTTCCGGAAGCCTTCTCAACGCCATCAGGGCTTCCATATCAATTCCTACTTTCTTCCAGCCATTCAGCCTGGGAGGAGACTATTATGTTGACGGCGGTCTGGTCAACCCGATACCCATCAACAGGGTGAAGCGAAGTGATGGTGACGTTCTGGCTGTGGTGAACGTGAACGCTGACATCCCTCCTGTGAGGATCGAACCGCCAGGGGAAATAAAGGAGAAAGGATATCTGAGAATGATCAGAAGCATAAATGACCGTGCCGGCAAGCATATACCTGAAAACAAAAAGGATGACATCGGCCTTTTCAACCTCAATAACAGGAGCATCAGCATAATGCTTAACCAGATAGCTGCCCTCACTCTCAGAAACTACCAGATTGACATAATGGTCAGTATCTCCAGGGAATCATACGGAACCTATGATTTCTACAAGGCCGCCGAGATCATAAGGGAGGGTGAGCGGGCCACCTCCGTGGCACTCCTGAACCTACAAATGGAGTAGGCTCAGAACGCTTAATTTTTAAAGGGTTTAGTTGTAGATTTCCGTCAAAAGGGATTATCTTTGATTATTGATCTAAACTAATCCCCCGATGAAAAGATCCTGTATATTGCTATGTTTCGTGTCGCTTTTAGCCGCACCGGGCCTGAATGGCCAGAAACCAATAAAGGTAATTGAAGACAGTGTTCAGTTTGGCAACTATCTCTATCCGGGATTTAATGTAACCATTCCGGAAGCTGACTATGACAGGGTACTGAAGAACTGGGTTAAGAGTCAGGAGACCGGCACCAAGTCAAAGGTACAGACTGAGAACGGTGAGATGACGATTTTCGGTGCACTGGTCAAACAGATAACTCCTGCCCCGGTAAACATCTACAGCCGGCTGATGAATGAAGACACGCTCACCAGGCTGCTGGTGGCCATTGAACTTAAGAAAGATCAGTATGTGGAACCTGCTTCAGGTGACATTCAGCTGACTACAGCAAAGAACTTCCTGAAGGAATTTGCAAAGGATCAGTACATTGATTTTATCAAGG
This sequence comes from uncultured Rikenella sp., assembly GCA_964470815.1. Lineage (GTDB taxonomy): Bacteria > Bacteroidota > Bacteroidia > Bacteroidales > VadinHA17 > SR-FBR-E99. Next base: position 4,621 of record CAYYEH010000049.1, on the reverse strand, counting down.
ATGAGCTGGCAGCGGAAGAAAAAAAGCTGCGTGATCTCAAGCAGGAGTTGGGAGGCCTTGAAAGCAGCAAAGCCCGTTCCCAGAAAACGGCGCGGAAGAAGAGAAACACTGTTAACGATGAACAGGAGAAACTGCTCGTCAAAAACAATGAACTCAGCCTTCTGGCCAATGAAATAATTATCAAGAACAACGAGATGATGGCAATGCCCGTGGGTCCGGGCAGGGATGCCATGTCATCCCAGATCAGGGAACTGGAGAAAAGGCGCAAAAGCCTGCAGAGGGAGATAAGTAAGGGTGAGAGCCGGATCCGAAAGGCAAAGTCTGATATTGACCAGGCTGACAGGGCAATTCCCAGGAATGAGGATGAGCAGGATGCAATTAAGGCCCGTATAGAGGCACAACAGGCTGTGGTTCAAAAATATGTTGACAAGCTTAATACCGTCAGGCTGTATTGAATCACGGTTTTAAACAGAAAAAAGAAACCAAATAATCATATTTAAAATGGAAAATCAGGAACAAAAGGAAAACTATCAGCAGAAGATACAGGAACAGCTTGATGAATGGAGGGCTGATATTGACAGACTTAAGGAAAAAGCAAAGAATGCCACGGCTGAAACAAAACTGAAGTACCAGGAAAACATCGACAGGCTGGAACTTAAAATGGATGAGGGTAAGGCAAGGCTTAAAGAACTTAAGGAATCAGGCGCTGAAGCCTGGGAAGCCGTAAAGGATGGTGCCGATTCAATCTGGGACACCATGAAGGCGACCTTTGCCGAGGTAAAGGAAAAACTCAGGGATAAAGACGACGATAAGAAGGTCTGACTCAGCCGGCACTATGATCCACCCGGTCAGAAGTCCCGCACATGAAGTTTCAGGGCGGAGGGTCAAACCCGCACACGAACCTTTGCCGATAATGGCGGTGGTGCCTGTAATCATGATCAGCCGGTACCAGAAATGTAGTTATAGCGGCATGTACATTATTGATTGGCGGCCCGGTGGTCGTTTCTCCGGGTGGTTGAATTAAATCATTAAATAATACTCAGTAGTTGCAAAATGAAAAAAGCGGTAACAATAGGCATAGTAGTTCTCCTCCTTGCAGCAGCCATCATATTCTGGTGGCGTCATTACTTCGTTTTTGGTGAGGGTGTAAAGGCAGGTGACCTTAACTACCTGGTAAGAAAGGGTTACATCTTTAAAACCTGGGAGGGGAAGCTCATTCAGACAGGTTTCAAGACCCCCACTCCCGGTGCCATTCAGAGCAACGAGTTCGATTTCAGCATCACCAATGACAGTCTTGCGAGGGTTCTTGAAAGGGCCAGCGGTAAGTTTGTGGAACTCAGGTACAAGGAATATATCGCACCTCTTCCCTGGAGGGGGATGAGCAAATATGTAGTCATAGAGATCCTTGAGATCAAGGATTTACAGCAGGAACAACAGACGCTTATACCCTACCAGGCAATCTGACTCTAATTTAGCATGTAATCAGAATGGCAAAGAGAAATATTATAGCGTTCGTCGTTTTAATGATGATCCTGACAGGATGCGCAGAGGTGATGAAAACACTTCAGACAGTATCAGCAGTTAAACAACTGACTGAAGGAGATATTGTGGCCGGGCTAAAGGAGGCTCTGACAATAGGGGCAAAAAATGCGTCATCACGGCTGGCTTCGCAGGATGGCTACTGGGGTGATCCTTCCGTCAGGATACCATTGCCTGATGAGGCAAAGGTGATAGTGGACAACATAGGCAGGATTCCGGGCGGTCAGCAGCTAATTGATAACGTGATTCTCAGCATCAACAGGGCAGCCGAGGATGCCGCCAGGGAGGTGGCGCCGATATTTGTCAGTTCAGTAACGCAAATGACAATCAGTGACGGATACAAAATCCTTCACGGTGCAGACAACGCTGCAACCGCATACCTCAGGAGCACCACCTGGAATGAACTCTATGCACTGTTTAAACCCAAAATAAGCACATCCACCGGAAAGGAGATTGTCGCAGGCATATCCGCACAGGAGTCGTGGAATACACTAACGCAGAAATGGAACTCTGTGGCCAACAGTGTGGCCGGCAGACTGGCCGGGTTCAACACTGTCACCACAGACCTTGATGACTTCCTGACGCGAAAAGCCCTTGAAGGGGTCTTTCTGAAGCTGGAAGGTGAAGAGCTCAAAATAAGGAAGGAGGTCTCGGCAAGGGTCACTCCGCTGCTCAGGGAGGTTTTCGGAACGCTTGACCAGTAAAAGCCTTAAGACACTCTGTTTGACCAGTGTCAAACAAGTATGCTTTGCTTTTGTTATAATTATAAAAAAAATGAAAATGAAAAGACTTATTGTTGCAATATCACTATCTGTTATTCTTACAGGTTATAGCGAGGCCGTCTTCGGACAGGATGCCGACACCACAAAAGGGTGGAAAAACAGCGGTGTCCTTTCCCTTAACATGGCACAGGCATCATTTACCAACTGGGCAGCCGGTGGTCAGAATTCTGTGGCACTCAACGGGCTTATAAACCTCGCCGCCAACTACAGGGCAGGCAAATCAGCCTGGGACAATGCCCTGACCCTGGGTTACGGAAAGATGATACAGAAAGGAAATGACCTGGGCTGGGTCAAGACCGATGACCGGATCGACTTCCAGTCGAAGTATGGGCATAAGGCATCAGAAAGATGGTTTTATACAGGGCTGATGAGTTTCAGAACACAGATGGACAAGGGTTTCAACTATCCGGATACCGATAATAAGATTTCAGACCTGTTTGCTCCGGCATACCTATTATTTTCTCTAGGTATGGACTACAAGCCCAATCCGCAGTTTTCGATGTTTCTTTCTCCCCTGACCTCCAAGAACACAATTGTTTTTGATGATGACCTTTCGGCAGCGGGTGCCTTCGGGGTAGAGCCAGGGAAGAAGTTCAGGCCTGAACTCGGTGCCTATGCCAATATAGCCTATAAGAAGGATGAGATTGTGAAGAATGTCAACTTCCTGACCAAACTTGACCTTTTCACTAACTATCTCAGGAATCCTCAGAACATTGATATCAGCTGGGAAGCCCTGCTTGTCCTGAAGGTTAATGAGTTCATTTCAGCCACAGTGAACACCCAACTGGTCTATGATGATGATGTTCTGATAAAGGTAGGTGAAGGAAATGAGGGAGAGCCTCTTATGGGCAAGCGCGCACAGTTCAAGGAAGTCATCGGGGTTGGCTTCACCTACAAGTTCATTAAATAGTACTGTTTCAATTGAGAATTTATGAAGAGTATCACACTGATTGCGATGGTGACGCTATTTACCGGGGTCGTAACGGGTCAGGCTCCGCCGGACATTAAGCTGAACACTCCTGATATGGAGCGGGGCCTGACTATCATGAAGGCATTCGGCAAGAGGGCTTCAGCCACCTCTTTCAGTCCGCGGGAGTTGTCACTCCAGGATCTGTCTGATCTGCTGTGGGCATCAAACGGAGTAAACAGGCCTGAATCCGGAAAGCGGACCGCTCCCACTGCGGTAAATGCACAGGATGTTGACATTTATGTCCTGCTGAAGTCAGGAGCCTATCTCTATGATCACAAAACGCATTCGCTCAAGGGCATTGACTCAGGCGACAACAGGAAGCTTGTTTCAGACCGGCAGACCAATTTTGCCGGTGCACCCGTGATGCTTGTCCTGGTCTCTGACATTTCCAGGTTCAGGGGCGATGACAATGCCCGAAAGCTCAGCTGGGCTGCAATGGATGCGGGTATCGTATCGCAAAATGTAAGTCTGTTCTGTGCCGGGACCGGCATGGTTACCCGTCCCCGGGCATCGATGGATACAGAGGGATTGAAGAAGCTTCTCAATCTCACAGCTACACAATATCCCCTCCTTAATAATCCGGTGGGTTACCCCAATGAATAGCCGCTCAGGGTTATGCTGAAGCTTATCAATCATCCCCTGATCACGCACAAGTTGTCGCTCATCAGGAGAAAGGAAACAGGGACTCGTGATTTCCGTCAGAACCTGAGTGAGATCGCCGGGCTGATGGCTTATGAGATCACAAGGGACCTGCCTCTTCGCGAGGTGGTTATTGACACGCCTCTTTCCTCATGCACCACATCAGAGCTTTCCCGGGAGATTATCCTTGTACCGGTTCTCAGGGCAGGTCTGGGGATGGTTGACGGCATCACCGCACTGATAACCACTGCACGGGTGGGACACATAGGGCTGGTTCGTGACCATGAGACACTTGCACCAACTGAATACTATGCCAAATTTCCGGCTGATATCTCCGGTGCGGTGGTGATGGTCCTTGATCCGATGCTGGCTACAGGAGGCAGCGCCAGCGCCGCCATCAGCGCCGTAAAAAAAAGAGGCGCAGTAACCATCAGGCTGGTATGTATCGTGGGTGCACCGGAAGGGGTTGCCAGGGTGGAAAAGGATCATCCTGACGTCGATATTTACCTGGCGGCACTGGATACTCATCTTGATGGTAACGGATATATAGTACCTGGACTGGGAGATGCCGGTGACAGGCTCTTCGGAACAGTATAGTCCGTATCTCCGGCGACTGCCGGTGACAGGCTCTTCGGGACAGTATAGTCCGTATCTCCGGCGACTGCCGGTGACAGGCTCTTCGGAACAGTAT
>CAYYEH010000048.1:0-19717 GCA_964470815.1 uncultured Rikenella sp. | reverse complement strand
GCATGTGAAAAAGTAGCAGGAAGGTATAAAGCAGTGATAAGGACAATTTCCGGAGTATACTCCTCAGAGTACAAGTCAGATGCCGACTTTGAAGAGGCAAAGACCATGGCAGCGGAGTTTGCAGCCAGGGCAGGCAGGCAGCCCCGCATCATGATAGCCAAGATGGGGCAGGACGGTCATGACCGGGGCGCCAAGGTGATATCCACAGGCTATGCCGATATAGGCTTCGACGTAGATATCGGACCGCTCTTCCAGACCCCGGCAGAGGCTGCCAGGCAGGCAGTGGAGAATGACGTTCACCTTCTTGGCGTTTCAAGTCTGGCAGCCGGCCATAAGACTCTTGTACCCCAGGTGATAAGCGAGCTGAAGAAACTCGGCCGTGAAGATATCCTGGTTATTGCCGGAGGGGTGATACCTCCGCAGGACTACCAGTTCCTCTATGACGCCGGTGTGGCTGCAATATTCGGCCCGGGAACTTCGGTGTCGAAAACAGCAAAACAGATATTATCTTTACTGTTGCAGACAGTATGAAAATATTCCTGGTAATAAGCGCCATCGCAGCAATAGTCGTCATGACCGGATGCGGCGCCATGCGGAAGAACAGGGCTGCGGCTCCGGGCCCGGCTCCAGTTGCACCGTCTGGCCAGCCGTCACCAGAGAATGAGGTTCCCGATGCGGCACCGTTCGGTAATGCAGCACTTGCCGGCAAACCCGAAGGTTATGATGAGGCTGAAGACCATGTATGGGATTTCCGTGACGCAACCACATGGCTGCTGGGAGACCTGACCCCGGCTATGCTGACAAATCAGCCTCACTCCGAATGGTATAATCCGGGCTATGCCGGATACCAGCCTGACCAGGAGTTCATGGCTGAGCTGATGGGAGTGGATAAAGGTGACCTTACCATCACAATAGTGCTTGGCACATGGTGCCCCGACAGCAGGAGAGAGGTGCCGCACTTCCTGAAAATAACAGATCTGTGGGGTTTCCCGCGTGACAGGATAAGGTTTATCGGCGTTGATATAAACAAGGTCGCACCCCTGGAAGATTATATGCAACTTGCAATCGAAAGGGTCCCTACCTTTATCTTTTATAAAAATAATATCGAAAAGGGACGCATCATTGAGGTTCCTGTGACGTCTTTAGAACAGGATACAAGAGATATCCTGACAGGAAATTAAAGAACCATTAATACTCGAACCAATGGAAGAAGAAAAAACCGGCAAACAGTCAGGCGTGGGTGTCGGCGCCCTCGTGACAGCCATAATAGCGTTTCTGCTGGCAGTAATCCCATGCCTCGGCCTGATTGCAGTAATCCCGGCAGTGATTGCCATAGTCCTTGCTATCATAGGACTCTCACGTCCCCATGGTAACCAGGGGATGCTTATAGGCGGCCTTGTGGTAGCCATTATCGCCCTGATGATTTCAGTGTCACAGAGCTTCGTGCTTGGCAAGATTGCCAACAAGTCAGGAAACTGGGCCACAGACATTGAGAAGGTCATAAAGGAGGTTACCGATGACATTGAAAAAGAGTTCGGTGGCAACGAAGTGACCATCAGGATCAACAACAATGACGAAACCGTGGAGATCAAAGCCTCTTCAAAGAGGGATGCTCTCCAGGACAGGCTCGAGGATCTTGAGGGTGCTGCTGACTCTGTAACAGACACAGAGAAGGATACCACAAAGGGTGAGTGGTGACCCCCGGCAATGCAGGCAGGCCCCGTGCAATGACCGGCTTTACCGGCAAACAGTATTTTCTTCTTAACGTAATACTTGCAGGAGTAATCATGTTGATCATGGGTTACTCCTTTTTTTATTCTCCCGATGAGGAGAGGTATCCCGTACCATGTATCCATGAGAAGCTGACCGGTGAACCATGCCCGTCATGCGGACTCTCTCATGCCTTCTCACTGATAGTGCGCGGAAGGATTTCAGAGGCATTGGAGTGGAACATCCACTCAATGAGGGTATTCATCTTCTTTGCAATCCAGCTGATTATGCGTGCGGGGCTTGCCGTGACGGCCCTGAGGAGCGGTAGAAATCTGAAGGTGATTGCCAATACCGATGCGGCTGTTTCAGCCGTGATGACCCTGACAGCCTTTTATCCTTTCATGCGGCTTATCCGGCTTACCATCTTTTGATTTTTCGCTGACCGGAATCATCCGGGTCAGAATGTTCTTACCATCAACTGACCAGGTCCCTCTGAGTCACCCGGCCTGAACTGCCACACCCCGGGAAGGCGAGGCTAATCACTCAACTCCTGAACATTGAATTAATGGCATCATAGACCAGGTGGCTCTCAAAACCTTTTCCCAGCGCATGCCGCAGAAGTTTACCTTTCAGATCGGGTTTGCTTTTCGCCTTTATCTTGCGGCGCTGATCGTTTAAAACCCTCTGCAGCAGTTCCATATATTCCTCTTCGTCTATGGCTTCCATCCCTGAAGTTATTGCTTCATGATCCACTTTCTTCTGTTTCAGGGCCATGCTGATCTTGACCTTTCCCCAGTGACTGTGCCTGAAGTGGTCAAGGACGAATGCCCTGCTGTATCGGAGCTCGTCGATAAACTTTTCCCTTATCAGCCTCGCGATGATCCATTCACGCATCTCTTCGCTGTCAGCGCCCCAGCGGTGAAGCAATGCCGAAACGTCGCTGATGCAGTACTCCCTTTCTGAGCAGGCTCTCATCGCCCTCTGAAGTAGTTCATCCCTCTGTTTGTTCTCTGCCATGGTGTTATGAGTTAATGGCCCTGGTCTTTCATATTTTTTTTGCCTTTACAAATCTCTCCTTTCCCCGTATATCCCTGAAAACGTTAACCTCACGATAGAGTGAAGGAGAAAACAATGCAGCGGTCTCTCCGGCAAATTTCTCATTAACCTCCAGCCAGAGCGTGCCGCCCGGCAGCAGGCGCAGGGCGGCTGCCGAGGCAATGGCACGGTAGTAGAGCAGCGGGTCTTCATCCGGCACGAACAACGCCTCATGCGGCTCATAGTCAAGCACGTTGCGGTGCATCGTCTTCTTCTCTCCCATGGTGACATAAGGCGGGTTACTGACCATAAGGTCACATAACGGGATATGTTCCGGATCATCACTCAGAACATCACCTGCAATAAGCGTTACCGGCGCACCGCACCTGTTGATATTCGACCGGGCTGTCTCCAGGGCTGCCGGGGATAACTCCGTTGCCGACACCGTGGCGTCCGGAAATGCCAGGGAGAGTGCTATGGCAATGCATCCTGACCCTGTGCAGAGGTCGGTTGCCGAACCGCTGAATCCGCTGTTCCCGCTGATGATCATCAGGGTCATTTCCTCTGTCTCCGGCCTCGGTATGAGTACTCCCGGACTGACTTCTATCCTGTGTCCGCAGAACCCTGTATATCCTGTTATGTACTGCAGCGGTTCGCCGGCCGCGGCGCGTGCAGCCGCATCCTCAATAAGGGCGGCCGCATCCGTATCCGGCATCCGTTCACCAAAAGCGAGCTGCGCCGCCCTCCCCATACCTGTATACTCCCCGATAATGGCTGACGCCAGCGCCGCAGCCTCCTCAGCAGGCCAGCACTCCTTAAGCATTTCCGTGATCCGGAGCCTTATCTCGCTTATTGTTCGTAACTTTTCGGCCACAATTCAAAGATAGAAAAATGACCCGATGACCCAACCCGGTGACCTGATATGGATGAAACGCGCCATTCAGCTTGCTGCCATGGCTGAAGGACTCACCTCACCAAACCCGATGGTGGGCGCGGTGGTGGTCCATGAGGGCCGGATCATAGGTGAAGGTTATCACCTCAAGGCAGGTACACCCCATGCCGAGGTTCATGCCATCAGCTCCGTGAAGGAACCTCACCTGCTGCCGGCTTCAACGCTTTATGTCATCCTGGAACCCTGTTCTCATTACGGAAAAACACCCCCTTGCACTGAGCTGATCATCAACAGCGGGATCCGGAGAGTGGTAATAGGAACCACTGACACCAACCCTCTGGTGGCAGGCAGTGGAATAAACAGGCTGCGACAGGCAGGAACAGAAGTTGTCACCGGCGTGATGGAAGAGGAGTGCCGGTGGCTTAACAGGCGGTTCTTTACATGGCATGAGAAAAAGAGACCATACGTCATCCTCAAGTGGGCACGCAGCGCCGACGGGTTCATCGACCTGGTCAGAAAACCCGGAGATGCTGCGGAACCAAACTGGATCACCGGCATGGCTGAACGGGTGCTGGTACACCGCTGGCGCGCGGCTGAAGATGCCATCCTCGCCGGGGGCGGAACAATAAGGGCTGACAACCCTGCCCTGAATGTACGCTTCTGGAACGGGAAAAACCCGGCCCGGATAATTGTCACCCGCAGCGGCAACATCAATCCACAATCGGCAGTTTTCGAAGGCGAAACACAAACTGTTATCTACACATGTAACAACAACCTTAATATTCCCGGCGCTACCATCAGGCAGCTTAGCGGCTCCGGACAATTCGAAGGGGAGGTCCTGGCTTCACTTCATGCAGAAGGGATCCAGTCCCTCTTCGTGGAGGGCGGCGCCTTCATTATCAGAAGATTTGCCATGTCCGGACTATGGGATGAGGCACGTCGTTTTACAGGTCAGATGAAGTTCCTCGGTGGGGTGCCTGATCCTTTCCCTGAGTTCACCCCGGGGGAAACCATGCAATTTGAAAAAAGTATTCTCGAATTTGCGTATCATTTTTAACTCTTTTCCGTATAACTACTGTTAATAACTGCTTTGGTTTGTCAGTAAATAATTATTCGTATTTTTGAGACCCAACCGGGAAAGGACCTGAAGTTATGAAGCGAGGATTCTCAGTTCTTGTAATGTTGCTTGTTGTCACCTGCCTGAATTTGTCCGGCCAGACGGCCCGTAAATACATCAAGGCCGGTGAGGAGTTCACCCGAAATGGCATGCTTGAGGATGCCATTGAGCAGTACTCAAAGGCTATCGATGAGGACCCCTCCTCCGCTGACGGTTATGTCAGGAGAGCCAGGGTTTATGAAATGACAGGAAATTTCGGGCTTGCCTGTGACGACTACAGGAGGGCTAACAGCTTCCTTCCTGACGATACCGGTATTCTTTTCAATCTCGGCCGTATGTGCAACATGCTGGCTGCCGCTGCCGGCACAAGGCATGATGACAGTTACCGGTTCTATTCCGAGGCCGTGACACACCTGCAGAAAGCCATCAGGACCGAGTTCCGTAATGGCAAGCTCTATACCGAAAAGGTGGTGTCACTGATCGGGATGGAATTGTGGGACCGGGCCCTTGGCACATCTGATACTGCACTGCAGCTTCGCGATGATGCGGTCAACTATTATCACCAGGGTATTATATACCAGAAGAAGGGTGATGACAACACAGCCCGCAGGCAGCTTGAAAAGGCAGTGACGAAGGACAAGTCATTTGCCACTGCCCGTCTTGAACTGGCGCGTGTTCTCGTTCGCCAGGGCGATGTCAACAGCGCCCTCGGACAATGCAATATGGTCATCCAGCAGGATTCGAAAAACGTGGAGGCATACCTTACCAGGGCAATGGCATACGAGGCAAAACTTGATTATCCTGCTGCCATTAACGATGTTTCAACCGCTATCCTCCTTGAGCCTGCCGGAATGGAGCATTACATATCACGAGGCACATACTACCAGAAATTCAACCAGCACATTGCTGCGGTGAGCGACTTTACAAAGGCGCTGGCAATTGACCAGTTCAGGCCGGATATTTACCTCATGCGTGCCCGCTCATACGAGGAGATACACGACTTTGAAAAGGCAGCTGACGATTACTCCAGGGTACTGGCCATGAATGAGATCGGCTCCTCGGCCAAAAAACTGCTCTCAGAGGCAAATGACAGGCTCTTTGCCATCAACCGTGAGAACAACAGCCCCGAAATACTACTTGAGTCACCGGTAATCACCGAGAAGGGAGAAATCGAAATCGGTCTTGGCAGGAAAAGCCTCATGGTGACCGGAAAAGTGAATGACAGGAGTCTCCTTGCAGAGTTCTCCATTAACAACATACCCGTCAGGTATGAGGGGAAGGGATCAATCCCCTTCGCAGCCGAGGTTGAAATCCCCTCCGACGAAACACTTCGTATCGTTGCCAGGGATGTCTATGACAACGAAAAGGTGCTTACATACCGCATCAGGCGTACAGAGGTCGATCCGCCGGAGATACAGATTCTTGCCCCGTACATCCTCGGCCAGGATGTGCTTGTGATTGACAGCATCTCCACAACCATTGACATCGAGGGGAAGGTGAAAGACCAGAATCTCATCAGGTCAGTGAAGATAGAAAACATGAGCGCCCAGTTTTCGCAGGACAACCTGAACCCGTCTTTCATTGCCAAGGGGATAGATGTCAGGAACAGTGACAAGGTAACCATACTTGTGGAAGATATCTACGGCAACCGGACCATAAGGGACTATGCCCTGAACCGCAACGGAACAACCATATCAGCGTCTAATCCCATGGGAAATACCCTTGTGGTGTTCATTGAGAACAGTGACTACCATAACTTCGCTGCCCTGCAGGGGCCGCCCAAGGATGCCAGCCTCATCAGCGGCGTGCTGGAAGATGATTACCAGGTGCTGCCGGTGAAACGGCTCCGGAACCAGACGAAACAGCAGATGGAAAAGTTCTTCTCGATTGACCTGCGTGACGAGGTAAGGGCAAAACAGATCAAATCACTCGTCATATGGTTTGCCGGGCACGGCAAGTTCATCAATGACGTCGGTTACTGGATCCCTGTTGACGCCCGCCGTGACGAGGAGTTCACATATTTCAGCCTGAACACCCTCAGGGCCTCGATGGAGACATACATGAACTATCTGACCCATGTGCTGGTGATCACTGATGCCTGCGAATCAGGCCCCAGCTTTTACCAGGCCATGAGGACAGAGCTCAGACCCAGGAACTGTGCTGACTGGAGGGCAACACAATTCAAATCAAGCCAGATATTTTCTTCAGCCGGTTATGAACTGGCCGTTGATGACTCCCAGTTCACCCGCACCTTTGCAAGTACCCTGCGAGGGAACCCTAACACCTGCATCTCAATAGAGGAGATTGTGCTCCACGTAACAAAGGCGGTGACACAGAATAACCAGCAGAAACCAAGGTTCGGAAAAATAACAGGACTGAAGGATGAAGACGGGACCTTTTTCTTCGTAAAGAAATAACCTGATGTACTTACGAAGCAGCAATCCCGGCATACGCTCAATAAATACCACAGCCCTGCTGCTTCTTTACCTTATTATCTTCCCGGTCAGCCTCAACGGGCAGAACTATTATTTTGAACAATATGGTTCCAAGGAGGGGCTCAGCGCCTCCAAGGTTTATACCATAATCCAGGATGCCAATGAATTCATCTGGCTGGGAACCGGAAGCGGAGTGACCCGTTTTGACGGGCTCAGGTTCGAAAACTTCTCCACGTCTGACAGCCTCTCTCCCGGTGGGGTGAAAAGCATCTTCGAGGACAGCAGGGGGCGTCTCTGGCTGGGTCATATCGGAGGAGGAATGTCACTGATTGAAAATAACATCATCAGGAGGATTTCTTTCTCACCAGCGATATTCACCGGGGTTGATTCTGCACGGATAAGCGACCCGGTCAAACCTGTTACCACCCTGACCGGTGATGTGACGGGAATAGTGGAGTACGAGGGATCCGTCTGGATATCAACCTCCCTGGGTGGCGCTCTCAGGCTTGACATGCCGGAACAGGGGGTTAACCTCATGACCGGGCAACAGTATATGGGTCGGCAGGGACTAAGCAATGATGCCTTCGGGTTCTATGCTGACCGCAGCGGCAATCTCTTCTGCATAACCGATGTAGGCATCAAGAAATATGATCATGCCAGTGACAGGTTTGTTCCATATAACCCGGAGGGGCTGACGCGATACTTCCTGACAACTGCCATCTTTGAAGATTCCCGGGGGAACATGTGGTTTGGCACCTTCAACGGAGGGCTCTACCGGCAGGACGCCGAAACCGGTGAGATGGGATTCTTTGATACACGCAACGGCCTCTGGGGTAACTTCGTGACTTATATCCTTGAGGATTACCGCGGAAATATCTGGGTAGCCTCGATGGAGGACTGGGAAAGCAGGGGAGGGATAACGGTATTCTCTCCTGAAGGAACAACCGTATTCAACAATAACAACGGTCTCACAGCACAGCATATCCTCTGCATGATAGAGGACAAGGAAAAGAACATACTGATAGCTGACCGTGATGCAGGGCTGTTCATCTACAAGGGTGATCATTTCACCTCTTTCACCGCACCCCGCTTCCTCCCTTCTAATGACGTCTTCACCCTGGCACAGGATCCCTCCGGCAAATACTGGTTCGGAACCGGCAGGGGCCTCTCGTTGTATAACCCTGCCCTGAAGGATGAGGACCAGATAAAGCTGACCGGTTTTCCTCCTACGCTCGAAGGAGCCCAGGTAAATATCATCAGGCCGGATAACGACGGCAATGTCTGGATAGCCACTGCCGGTGATGAGGTCTACCGGTATGACCTTGATGAAAAGACTTTCCGCTATGACCTCGATCTGAATGCCAGCCTACGCTCACTTAGGATAGCTGCCATGGCCACAGACACGAGGGGCAATCTCTGGATTGGCACTGACCGCGCTCTGATAATGTGGGATGCGCGACGAAAGCAGAGCGCCACATTCACCCAAATCAACGGCCTGACAGGTAACAATATAACATCACTATTCTGCGACAGCCGCGGCTGCCTGTGGATCGGCACCGAGGAGCGCAACGGCCTTACCAGGCATATACCCGGAAGCAATACTTTCACGGCAGTCACCTTCAGGAGTGATGTCCATCCTACAGCCATCACTGAGACTCCTGACGGCATGATATGGGTGGGAACGATTGACGGGCTGTACGGCCTCAAGAATGACTCCGTTGTAAAAAAGCTTACCGAGGCGGAAGGACTGCTGATGAACTCTGTCAACCTGCTGCAGCCCGATAAATCAGGGAACCTCTTCATAGGAACCAACCTTGGACTTAACAGGTATGACAGCAATACCGGGAGGGTATCCTCATTTACACAGAAGAACGGGTTCACAGGTATCGAGACAAGGCCAAATGCTTCACTCACTGATGATATGGGTAATCTGTGGTTTGGCACCTCCAACGGGGCCATGAGGCTTACCCCTTCGAAGATACCACCTGTTGTTACCGAGCCGGCAACGCATATCTGGAGAACCCTGGTAAATTATGAGGTGTTTCCCATGCATGACGGCATCAGGCTGATGCATACCCAGAACAGGATAATATTTGATTTCCTGAGTATCTGCCTTGTCAACCCCGGTGCGGTAAGGTACCAGTTCATGCTTGAGGGAGCAGACAAGGAGTGGATAACCACTGACCAGAGCAGGGCTTCTTACTCATCACTCAGCCCCGGCAGGTACACATTCATGGTAAGGGCTTCAAACAATTATGGTTACTGGAACGAGGTGCCTGTCAAACTCACCTTTTCGATCAGGGGGCCTGTTTACATGACCTCATGGTTCATAGTGCTCTGCATCACCGTCCTCGTGGCCGGGATATATCTTTTCATCACCCTTCGTGAAAGAACCCTCCGCAGGGAAAAGGAGTACCTGGAACAGAAGGTAGAGGAGCGTACTGCCGAAGTGGTGAGCAAGAGTCTTGAGCTGGAGGAGAGAAACAGGGATACTACCGCCAGCATCAGGTACGCCGAGAGGATACAGGCTGCCATGCTGCCTCCGGAGAACTTCTTCAATGACACCTTTGTCCTCTTCATGCCGAAGGATATAGTCAGCGGTGATTTCTACTGGATGCATGACAGCGGATTTAAACAATACATCGCTGCAGTCGACTGTACGGGTCACGGGGTGCCGGGTGCCTTCATGTCAATCATCGGCCATAACTCACTCAACAAGATCGTAAGGGAGAGCGGCATCACCAGACCCTCCGAGATACTTGACCACCTTAATATTGAGGTTGTCCATGCCCTCCTTCAGAGAAGTGAAAAAGCGGTGCGTGACGGTATGGATATATCACTCATCTCATATGATATCCTGGAGCATACGGTGGAATATGCCGGAGCTTATCAGCCTCTCTATCACGTCCGTGACGGCAAAGTGACCATCTACCGTGCTGACCGCTTCCCGATAGGTATGATCGACGGCCAGGCCAGGAAGAGCTTTACCAACAACAAGGTGGATGTGATGCCGGGTGACATGCTTTACATCTTCACCGACGGTTTTGCCGACCAGTTCGGTGGCGACAATGAGAAGAAGTTCAAGACAATCAATATAAGGGCACTCCTGGCAGAGATATGGTTGCTGCCCGTCGACCAGCAGAAGCGCCGGCTTGAGAATGCCATCAGGGAATGGATGCATGGCCTTGCCCAGGTTGATGACATTCTCTTTATTGGAACGAGGGTACCGTAGATACCTGTCTGCCGGATAAATCACAGCTCTTCCCGGGCCAGGCCCTGGCATGTATTAAGGAGTCTCCGGGCTTATTCCCGGTTCAGATCATGGCGATGACATTAGGTTCATGGGAACCAGGATACCCTGACCTATATTCGTGCAATCACCTTCGGGTCAGCATGCCATCCGGTATAGTTGGTGATGGCAGGTATGACCTCCTCCGCGGTGGTGACTATCTGCCAAATATCCTTATGCTCCAGCCTGATGAAGTTGCCCCGGTACATGTGCTCGAAAAATTCGATCAGGTGATCATAGAAACCGTTGACGTTCACTATCACGACAGGCTTGTTAAACTGTCCCAGCTGCTTCAGGGTGATCACCTCGGTCAGCTCTTCCAGGGTGCCAACACCTCCGGGCAGCGCTACGGCTGCATCAGACATCGCAAAGATGGTCTTCTTCCTCTCTGACATGTCAGGCGTTACAATCATCTCAGTCACCCCGCTGTGCCCCCAACCCTCATCCATCATAAAGCCAGGTATCACCCCGGTGACAGTCCCGCCACCGGCCATCAGTGCATCGGCAAAGACACCCATAAGACCTATCCCTCCACCGCCAAAGATGGCATGTACCCCTTCCCGGGCAAATGCCGCCCCGAGTTCTCCGGCGGCATTTATGTACGCAGGATCAATCCGGCTGCTGGAAGCAGCAAACACACAGACTTTCATAAGGTTATCAGAGCAGCGGAGTGAGCTTGGCCTCAAATGCCGAACGTGCAGCTGCGCCAACCTGCTTGTCCACAACCTCGCCGTTCTTGAAATAGAGTACCGTCGGAATATTCCTGATCATGAACCTGCGGGCCACATCTGGAGAACTGTCAACATCACACTTAACGACCAGCGCCTTGTCCTTGTATGCTTCTGAAATCTGCTCAATGTATGGAGCTATCATCCTGCAGGGGCCGCACCATTCAGCCCAGAAATCAACAATTACAGGTTTGTCAGACTTTAGTACGATCTCATCAAAATTGGTGTCGTTAACGTGTTGTGCCATAGTATTATAAATTATTATGATTACTTTCCGGGGCCGGTGCAAATATACCTAATTTACTTTAAAGCTGAGTTCGGGATTGTCTTCCAGCCACCCTATTAGCTCGTCGGTTATTCCGGCCTTGATACTGCGCGAGAAAAGCGGGATGGTTATCCTGTCGTCATGGTCTATCAACAGGAATTTAAGCGTTTTGTTCCCGGGGTTCTCGGAGATGACTGATTTGAGATTCTTTATGAACTCAGGGTTGATCATTTCAGCTTTCAGTTTTATGGTGATCGAATTGACAAGGTCATCCCTGACGGCTGTAAGCAGGTGTATCTCCTTTATCTTGAATTCAAGCTCATCAGGGTTGAAATGCCTTCCCTGGACCCTGCCTTTGACAAGCAGCTGGTAATCGTTCCTGAAGAAGTTGCTGAACGCGACATAATCCTTGTCGAAGAGCAGGAAGGAGAAGGAATCGGTATAATCCTGGAGTGTGAATCCCCCGAAAGGTTTTCCGTTTTTGGTTACCCCGCTCCGTGTGTCGGTAACGATGCCGGCCACGCACACCTCGCGGTTGGCAAACTCGCTCAGATTCTGCAGGTCGGCAAGGCTGGCATTGCAGAAGGTGTTGATCTCAAGCCTGAAGTCGTCAAGCGGGTGTGATGAAAGGTAAATCCCTATCACTTCCTTTTCCTTGCCAAGTTTCTCCAGCTTTGACCAGTCGGGGCACGGCCCCGGCTCCGGCTTCACAAGTTCAAATCCGCCGATGTCACCGAAGAGTGACTGCTGGCTGCTGTTCTTAATGTTTTTTACGCTGTTGCCGTACCGGATGAGGCTCTCGAGGAAGCTTGAACCCTTGCCGTCGGCTGCGAAGTACTGTGCCCTGGTCAATCCCGGCAGGCCGTCAAGAGCGCCTGAGACCACCATCGCTTCAAGCATCTTTTTATTGACGGTGTTGAGGTTCACCCTTTCAGCAAGGTCATAGATATCCTTGTAGGGGCCGTTGTTTTCCCTTTCCTCAATCAGGTGGAGGACAGCATTTTCGCCGACCCCCTTGATGGCCCCGAGGCCGAACCTGACATTGCCGGTCCGGTTGACGGTGAACTGGAGAAGGCTCTCGTTCACATCAGGCCCCAGCACCTCTATTCCCATGCGTTTCGTCTCCTCCATCATGACGGTGATCTTCTTGATGTCGCTGATGTTGCGGCTCAGTACGGCTGCCATAAACTCGGCGGGGTAGTGTGCCTTGAGGTATCCCGTCTGGTATGCAATCAGGGCATAACAGGTTGAATGTGACTTGTTGAATGCATATTCGGCGAATGACTCCCAGTCAGACCATACCTTGCTTATGGTGTTCTGGTCATAACCGTTTCTGCGACAGCCCTCAATGAACTCCTCCTTCAGCCTGTCCATGAGGTCGCGCTTCTTCTTTCCCATAGCCTTGCGCAATGAGTCAGCCTGGCCCTTCGAGAATCCTCCCAGCTCCTGTGAGAGAAGCATCACCTGCTCCTGGTAGACGGTTATTCCATAAGTCTCCTTCAGGTATTTCTCCATCGCGGGGACCTCGTAGCTGATCTTTTCCTTCCCGTGTTTACGCCTGATATACTGTGGTATATAGTCCATCGGACCGGGCCGGTAGAGCGCATTCATTGCAATCAGGTCACCGAACTGGTTTGGTTTCAGTTCCCGGAGGTACCGCTTCATCCCGACAGATTCAAACTGGAATATCCCTGTAGTTTCGCCGTTGCTGAAGAGCTCGTAGGTTTGCCTGTCATCAAGTTCCAGTGACATCAGGTCAATGGTAATCCCTTTAGATTTCCTGATGTTTTCCACTGCATCCTTCATGATCGACAGGGTTTTCAGGCCCAGGAAATCCATCTTCAGAAGTCCCACCGACTCCACATGGTTGCCTTCGTACTGTGTGACGTAGAGGTCTGTATCCTTTGCGGTGCAGATGGGCACGTGTTCCCGCAGGCTGTTTTTGCCTATTATTATGCCGCAGGCATGTACCCCTGTCTGCCTGATGGAACCCTCAAGCACCTCTGCAAACTTGAGCGTCTGTGCAACCAGGGGTTCCTTTGATTCCTTTTCCTTAAGCAGTTCAGGCACCTCTTCGTATGCGGTCGCCAGGGTCATGTTGGGCCGGTCAGGCACCAGCTTGGTGAGCCTGATGGCTTCCGGGAGAGGAAGTTTCTGAACGCGGGCCACATCCCTGATGGCCATTTTGGCGGCCATGGTTCCGAAGGTAATTATATGGGCTACCCTGTCATGGCCGTATTTGTCAACCACATATCGCAGAACCTTCTCACGCCCGTCTTCGTCGAAGTCGATGTCTATATCAGGCATCGATATACGGTCAGGGTTCAGGAATCTCTCGAAAAGGAGGTTGTATTTAATCGGGTCAATGTCAGTTATCCTCAGGGCGTAGGCCACGGCGCTGCCTGCTGCTGATCCCCGGCCCGGGCCGACCCAGACCCCCATCTCGCGTGCTGCCCTGAGGAAATCCTGTACTATCAGGAAGTATCCCGGGAACCCCATGTTTTTTATTACTGACAGCTCAAAGTCGATCCGTGCCTGCAGTTCAGGGGTCAGTTCACCCCATCTCTCCACGGCTCCCTTCAATGTAATGTGTCTAAGGTATTCATCCTTGTCAGCAAACTCGGGCGGGATTGCGAACTCGGGCATTATAGGTTCACTGGCCAGCGGGTAATACTCAACCTTTGATGCAATCTCAAGGGTGTTATTTACTGCATCGGGCATGTCGGCAAAAATGGAGAGCATCTCATCACCGCTCTTCAGGTATTCCTGTTTGGTATAGCGGAGCCTTTTAGGGTCATCAATATCCTTTCCGGTGTTCAGGCAGATGAGACGGTCATGTGCCTCTGCCTCGTCCTGCATTATGAAATGGACGTCGTTTGATGCTATGATCTTTATATTGTGTTTTGCCGCCAGGTCGCGGTAGGCGGCTATCACCCTCTGCTGCTGAGGGAAGACAGTCACATCGGCTGTCGGGTCACTGGTCTCATGGCGTTGCACCTCAAGATAGTAGTCCTCCCCGAAGATCTCCCTGTAGGAGAGTATTGCCTCCTCGGCGCCCCGGATGTTACCTGTAAGTATTTCCTGGGCAGCCTCGCCGGCGATGCAGGCGGAAGAAGCTATAAGTCCCTCACGGTGCTCACGAAGCAATTGCTTGTCAATGCGGGGCTTGTAGTAAAAACCCCTGATCCAGGCTTCGGAGACGAGTCTCACCAGGTTGTGATAGCCGGTTTTATTCTTTGCCAGAAGAATCAGGTGATCACCTGACCGGTCCTCAACGGAGGTTTTATCTTCCAGGCTTGTACGTGCAACATATATCTCGCATCCAATGATTGGTTTGATGCCTGCTGCAGTGGCGGCATCATGGAACTCCTTGACACCAAACATATTTCCGTGATCGGTGATGGCAAGGGCTTCCATCCCCAGGTTTTTTGCCCTGCGGACAAGCGATTTCACCCCTGAGGCACCGTCAAGAATGGAATATTGCGTATGTACGTGTAAATGAACAAATAACGACATGAAACTAAATAGAATTGAACCTGGATTTATCCCTCAATGAGACAAAAGTAAGGAAAAAGAAGGATGGTTTTTATAATTTTTTTTAACAGTGGTTGAGGTATTCTGTTTATCTTTGATTCTTCTTATGAGAACTACATAATTTATTTATTTATTAACCTAATCTAGAAGTTATGAAAAGAGTACTTTCAGTATTTTTCGTACTTTGTGGATTCCTTCTGGTTGCTGCCGGACAGCAGAAGTTAGTTACCGGGAAGGTTACCAGTGCCGAAGATGGTCTAGGCATACCAGGGGTGACCGTTCAGGTTAAAGGAACCACTATCGGAGTGATTACCGACGTTGAAGGTAATTATTCAATTCAGGCCGCGGAGGGACAGATTCTTGTGTACAGGTTTACAGGCCAGAAGACACAGGAGGCAACCGTTACGGCCAGCAACACGATTGACATCGTGATGCAGCCTGACCTGCTGAACCTCGAAGAGGTGATAGTGGTGGCATACGGTGTTCAGAAGCGCGAAGCCAGTACCGGATCGGTAGGTGAGGTCAAGAGTTCGGAGATTCGCAACATTCCGGAGACAAGCATAGAGAAGATGCTTACCGGAAAAGTTGCCGGTGTGCAGGTAACGTCCACATCCGGTCAGCCGGGGGCTTCATCGCAGATCCGTATACGAGGTATAAGCTCAATTAATGCCGGAACGGAACCTCTTTACGTCATTGACGGTATACCGGTGATGTCAGGAAATCAGAGTTACTTCACCAATACGGGTAACGCGCTGGCATCACTTAACCCGAATGACGTTGAATCGATGACGATCCTGAAGGACGCCGCCGCTTCAAGTATATACGGCTCCAGGGCCGCCAACGGGGTTATCCTTATTACAACCAAGTCAGGTAAATCTGGTGCAACCAGGATTAACTTCCGTGCCTCATACGGGGTTGAGCAGCTTGCAAATGACAGAGACTACCGCCCCATGACCGCAGAAGAATACCTGACATACCAGAGGCTTGCTGTCCAAAATGCAGGCGGTAACCCTGATGATCCGACACAGGGTGCATACTATTACCCGCTGTCCCTGCTCAACGGTCCGATAACAGACTGGAAAAAAGAGCTCACCAGGACCGGCAACATCTATTCAGCTGAACTGAGCGCAGAGGGGGGATCTGACAAAACTTCAAACTTCTTCTCCCTCGTCTATGACAATCACCAGGGAATAGTATACGGGTCAGACTATAAAAAATACGCGATAAGGTCTAATATAGATCATAGGATAAGCAACAAGCTGAAGCTGGGCACTCGCATAAACGGAGCATACTCATACGCAAACGATGTTCCGATGCAAAGCCTGTATTATGCGAACCCGCTGTTTGCAATGATCATGATCAAGCCATTTACTCCGCTTTACAATGACGATGGCACATATAATCTCGACATTCCGGAAAATAACTATTCCAACCCGAGGGCTACTGCCGAGTATGACCCGCAGTGGGAGAAACAATACAAACTCAACACCAATGCATACCTTGAGTATAACATAGTCAAGGGGCTGACAGTAAAGACAACGAACGGAATAGAGCTGACTGACGGAGAGGGAGTGAGATACTGGAGCCCGGAAGCCAATTACGGACAAGACCTTGGAATCCTTCAGGTATCAAGAACAAAGTATATCCTCCTGACAACCTCCAACACCCTTAACTATAGCGGGGAAACAGATAAGCATTCGTATTCTGCGGTTGCAGGCCAGGAGGCTTCAAAATATGACTATAACGAATATTTTATTTACTCCCCGGGGGTTGATCCCAATATCCCCTTCCCCAATACCGCAACGGCTGAGGATGATGATGCTGACTATTATGAATCAGCCTATTCAATCCTGTCGTTCTTCGGTGTTGCCAACTACAATTATGACAGCAAGTATTACCTTCAGGCAAGTCTCAGGACTGACGGTTCATCACGATTCGGTGAAAAGAACAGGTGGGGAACATTCTGGTCAGTGGGAGCATCCTGGAATATCCATAATGAGAATTTCATGGAGAACGTCAGTTTTGTCAACATGCTGAAGTTGAGAGGCAGCTATGGTATAAGCGGTAACTTTAATATTGGCAACTATGATCAGTATGGTCTTTATGCTCCCGCAGAATACAACGGCACCTCGGTAATGGTTCCGGATCAGCCTGCCAACCCCGAACTGGGATGGGAAAACAACAGTGAATACAATGCCGGTTTTGACTTTGCAATCTTTAACCGGATTACCGGATCGTTCGATGTCTATTCAAGGAAGACCACAGACATGCTTCTTGACTATCCTCTCTCTCTCACCTCAGGTTTTCCGTCGATTAAATCAAATATTGGTTCTATTAAAAACGCCGGTTTTGAACTTCTCATTGATGGAACAATAATATCAAACAATGAATTCAACTGGAGTGCAGGGTTTAATATTTCGCATAACAAGAGTGAGATACTTGATCTTGGAAAGGATGAACAGTTTGTGCCAACTTCAAACACACGGCTGCTTCATAAGGTGGGAGAAAGACTGTACAGCTTTTATCTGTATGACTATGCCGGTGTCAATCCCGCAAACGGAGATGCAATGTGGTACAATGAGGCCGGCGAGCTGACCAACAAGTACTCGGAGGCCAGGAGAATAATTGCAGGCTCCCCTGAACCAAAACTGACCGGAGGATTCAACACTTCTGTTTCATATAAAGGCATCAGCCTCGATCTGAACCTCGAATACAAATATGGAAACCTCGTCTGTCTTACGGAGAACAGGTATGCCAACTCTGACGGATTCAGCTGGCCGAACAACTACGCCAACACCCAGCTTGATTACTGGACTACTCCCGGTCAGATTGCACGGAATCCGAAACCTGTGGCAAACAACGTTTCTGCATCAAGCAGTTCACTCAGTACCCGCTGGTTATATGACGGGTCTTATTTAAGGGTTAAGAATCTTACACTCTCATATAACCTTCCCAAGACAGTAACATCCAGACTGAAGATGCAGAACCTGAGGGTTTATGCCTCTGCAGTGAACCTATACACCTTCCACAAAGTCGATTTCTGGGATCCTGAAAGGGGCGTTGAAGGAAGCGGAGCAGGTATCTATCCCCAGACCAAGAAGATCATGGGCGGTATTGAGGTATCATTTTAATCATTAAACACAATGATGCTATGAAAACAAGACGAATCATAATATTACTGGTAACAATTGCAGTTGTTTTTACTACTGCATGTGAGGACTTCCTTGTAAAGGAGCCCCGGTTATCACAATCAAATGAGCTGACTCTTTCAACTTATGAAGGGCTTAACAGTGCCACGGGAGGTGCATATTCAGAACTGTGTGCGACAGGCTGGTATGGGGCCGGCTTAGTTATTACTGCTGACATGAAAGGCGGAAACGCAAAAAGAGGCTCAGTAGTTTCAGGCCGCTATGTAGATGAATATCTCTGGAACAACAGGCCGGGTGCAACATCAGGGCTGTGGGCAGTGGCATACTCAACCATTGCCAAGGCCAATAACGTAATTGAGGTTATTGACGGAGGTTTCTCGGAAGCCGGAGTCGAACAGGCTCAGCTTGACAAGCTAAAGGGCGAATGCCTGTTTCTGAGGGGACTGGCTTACTTTGACCTGGCTCGCATGTACTGTCAGCCTTATTCTGCAGGCACTGCCAACCTTGGTGTGCCGGTTGTTCTTGTGACGGAGAACAGCTATCCCTCCCGCAATACAGTTGGGGAAACCTATGACAGGGTAATACAGGATCTTAAGGATGCCGAGGCATTGCTTCCGGCCGTAAATGACCGTGATGACAATAGTGGATCTGCCACAAAGGCAGTAGCACAGGCATTACTCGCCAAGGTTTACCTTTATATGGAAAACTGGCAGGAGGCTGCCGAGTATGCCAAAGCAGTGATCGATAACCCTGCCTTCAGCCTGTTCACGACGGCTCAATACACCACATTTACAAATAATGGTTACTGGGGTGGTGGCGGCAAAGGTCCGGAGATCATATTCCAGGTAGATGGCTCTGAGCCCAACACATCTCATGGTTACTGGGAGGCAATCAGCTATATGATGAATCCTGAAGGTTACGGTGATTGTGCCGCTTCGATGGATCTTATTAATCTTTATGAGGCGGGTGATGTGCGCGCTGACCTTTTTCTCGAGCCTGCAAAATATCCTGGTGAATTCTGGAGTCTTAAATATCCAGGACGTCTCGGCGAAATCAGGGAATACAATACCCCTGTCCTGAGACTTGCAGAGATGTATCTCATCCGGGCCGAGGCAACCCTCAAAGGAGCTACTTCCGGAGTCGCAGCGCTGAATGACTATAATGCAATACGCACTCACCGCGGTCTCACAGCTGCAGCCTCTGTGAGTCTCAGTGATATCTATGCTGAGAGAAGGAGAGAGCTGTGTTTTGAGGGCAACGAACTCTTTGACCTTGCACGTACCCAGCGGTCTCTTTCAAGAACTGACTTTACAGGCCTTGTCAACAAGGATGTTTCATTCACTCCCGGCGGCTCAGCTACGGTTAACTATTTGTGGGCAATGCCTATCCCCCAGGCAGAGATTGACGCAAATGTCAATTGCGAACAGAACCCGGGTTATTAATCCTAAACTCGAAAACGATGAAAAAGATATTATCCAACTTATTCATTCTCGCGGTTACCATTTTCATGGTGACTTCCTGCGATGAGAACTACCCGGTGATGTATGACGAATCAAACATCAT
>CAYYEH010000047.1:0-19867 GCA_964470815.1 uncultured Rikenella sp. | reverse complement strand
ATAGACTGGGAACGTCCTGCCCATGATGATCCGTGGGCATATATAGGCTACTGGGGTGATCACCAGCTTATCTACCTTCAGAAATTCCTTGAGCAGTCATGCAGCCATAACCCCGGCAGTCTTGACAGGCTTCTGGATGAAGATATCTTCGTCTATGCCAGCGTACCGTACAGGATCAGGCCTGTTGAACAGATGATCGTTAATCCCAAGGATACCATAGTTTTTGACTGGAATCTCGATTCACAGATCGGAGCCGAGGTGGGCCGCATCGGTTCAGACGGAGCCCTGTTGCGGAGAGCTGACGGCGAGATCCACAGGGTTAACCTGATGGAAAAGATACTCTGTTCCCTTCTTGCCAAAATTGTCAATTTCGTTCCCGGAGCCGGTATCTGGCTCAACACCCAGCGTCCTGAGTGGAATGATGCCAACAATGCACTTGTCGGGAACGGGACATCGGTAGTAACCCTCTGTTACCTGAGGAGGTCTCTCCGGTTCTGGATCAACCTCCTCGAAAACAGCATTGCAAAGGAATTCAATATCTCAGGGGAGCTGGCTGCTCTTCTCGAAAAAGTATCCTTACTCCTCTCCTTAAACAGGCAGAAACTTTCAGAGGGATTCTCGGAAAGTGACAGGTATGATTTTGCATTCCGGCTGGGCAAGGTCGGCAGTGACTACAGGCAGACCATTTATGAAAGTTCATTCTCGGGCAGTAAAATGAAAGTCAGTTCTGTTGCCCTTTGTGAGTTCATGAAGCTCATGGTGAAATATGCTGACAGGTCAATAGATGAGAACAGGCGTGAAGACGGGCTCTTCCATTCTTACAACCTGATATCTTTCCGGGATAAACGGATCGCTGTACGCAGGCTCTACCTGATGCTTGAAGGACAGGTTGCCGTATTGAGTTCCGGTTATCCGGATCCTGCCATGAGCCTCAAGGTTCTTGATGCAATGAGATCCAGCACCCTCTACAGGCCTGACCAGCAGAGTTATATGCTCTACCCCTTCAGGCAGCTTCCACGATTCACCGATAAGAATAATATTCCCCCGGAGTCCGTAAACCGCTCACTGTTGCTACAGAAGATGATCGAACGGAAAGATTCTTCAATAGTGACCGTTGATTCTGAAGGTGGAGTGCATTTCAACGGATCATTCAGGAATGAAGGCCTGCTTTCAGCCGCCATCGATGCAGTTGACGCGGATACCTACGGAAAACTACCGGGAGAGGAAAAGGACCTTATTCTCAGTATTTATGAATCGGTATTTGATCACCAGTCGTTCACCGGCAGGTCAGGCACATTCTACGGATACGAAGGGCTGGGCAGCATCTACTGGCATATGGTATCAAAACTGCTGCTGGCCATCCGTGAGACCTATGCGGCAGCAGAAGCCGAAGTAAAAGCAAAACCAGCAGCAGAACCAGGAGCAGGAGCAGAAGCGGTTGACGGGGATCTCATTGAGAAGATCAGGGAGCACTACCACAGCGTGAAGGAGGGTCTCGGGGTCCACAAATCTCCGGCACTTCATGGTGCATTTCCTGTTGATGCCTATTCCCACACACCCGCCGGTGCAGGTGCAAAACAACCCGGACTTACGGGCCAGGTCAAGGAAGATTTCATATCACGGTTAGGAGAGCTGGGAGTAATAATCCGGGACGGAATGATTTCATTTGTGCCCTCAATGCTCAGGAAGGAAGAACTATTGGGGGTAAAGGAATATTTTACCTTCTTTGACACCGGAGGCAACGAAAAAACAATTGAACTGGAACCAGGGCAGCTTGCCTTTACCCTGTGCCAGGTTCCAGTCATCTATTCAACAGGGATCCCTGAGACCGTCACGGTCATTTTTGCAGACGGAGAAAGAAAAGTCATCAGAGGCTGTATAATAGATAAGCTGACCAGCCGGATGATATTTGAAAGAAGTGGTAAGATCACAGAGATCCGGTTTGCCACAAACCATATTCGGAAATCACTATAGAAAAAATAACACAACATGTCATTCAGAAGCGACAAACTGATGTCCCTCGCGGGCGAGGATTTCAGTGGTAAGACACTCGATGAATTAAGAAAACTCTTCAGGGAATACCTTGACAACGGTATACACGGACTGTGTTACAGCGCCTACCAGGAAGGTCAGGCTCCCGGAAGCATCATTACCGATGAACAGATCAGGGCAAGAATAGGGATAATCAAACCTTATGTCAGATGGATCAGGACCTTTTCATGCACTGACGGCAACGAACTTATTCCTGGCATCGCAAAGCAGAACGGGCTGAAGGTAATGGCCGGTGCCTGGCTGGGAGAGGACAATGAGAAAAATGAGGAAGAGATCAGTAACCTGGTGAAAGTGGTTAAGGAAGGCAACGCCGACCTGGTTGCCGTAGGGAATGAAGTCCTGTACCGAGAGGAACTTACAGAACAGGAACTGCTTGAATACATACACAGGGTTAAGGCGATGCTTCCCGGTGTACCGGTAGGTTATGTAGACGCCTATTATGAATTTGTAAACAGACCCGCCATTACAGAGGCCTGTGACGTCATCTTCACAAACTGCTATCCCTTCTGGGAGGGCTGCCATATAGACTATTCGCTCATATACATCAAAAATATGTATTTCAGTGCGTTACGGGCTGCCAAAGGAAAGCGTGTGGTCATCAGCGAGACCGGCTGGCCAGACCGCGGAACTGCATTTGAGGCATCGGAGCCCTCCGCAGAGAATTTTCTGAAGTATTTCATCAACATCCAGAGATGGTCACTCGAGGAAGATATTGAGGTGATGTATTTCTCAAGCTTTGATGAAAGCTGGAAGATCGGGTCTGAAGGAGATGTGGGGGCCTACTGGGGACTCTGGAACGGAGAGGGAAAACTGAAATACTGAACACCTATCTTTTTATTTCATGGACAGATACACTTATCCCGGCATTGCCTGGAAGAATGCCATATGCTATTCCGGTTACCGTCACGGGCAGAGCCCCGACCTGGATATTCACCCTGCATATGAGCAGGTAAAGGAAGATCTTTCAATACTGCAGGGAAGATGGGGTTACCTGAGACTCTACGACTGCAACCAACATGCCCTGACGGTGCTGGAGGTAATCAGGCGTGAGAAGATGGACTTCAGGGTGATGCTCGGAGCATTTATCGGAGCCGAGATGAATAACTTCGGGTGCCCGTGGGGAGGCATTTACTCTGACAGCATACTTGAGGAAAACAAAGAGGTGAACCTGGAAAAAATCAGGAAACTTACAGAGCTTGCCAACAGTTATCCTGACATTATTTTCGCCACATCAGCCGGCAATGAGGCCACTGTCGACTGGACCGACCATTTTGTGCCGGTGGAGAGCGTGATCAGGTATGTCAGGATGATAAAGAAGGCAACAAGCCAGCCTGTCACTTTCTGTGAGAACTGGCTCCCCTGGCTCAATAAACTGAAGCCACTGGCGGCAGAGGTTGATTTCATCTCCATTCACACATACCCGGTATGGGAGCATAAACATATCAATGAGGCCCTTGGGTACACAATCCGGAACTTCAATGATGTTGCCCGGATGTACCCCGGCAAGCCTGTAATGATCACCGAAGCCGGCTGGGCGACCAACTCCAACGGCCGTGGCATAAATTCTGAGAACGTAAGCGAGGAGTACCAGGAAATATATTATAATGATCTTATGAGATGGTCAGAGAAAGAAGGTGTCATTACCTTCTTCTTTGAAGCATTCGATGAGCCCTGGAAAGGATTTTCCGAGGCCGATGAGCCTGAAAAGCACTGGGGACTATTCTATGAGAACAGGAAGCCTAAAAAGGCAATGCTTTGAAAGCCACGGTGGCAGACATGAGGGGGGATGGTGTAGCTGCCGGTTGGGGTTTAATTGCCTTAAAAAACCGGCTTCGGGCACTCAGGGGTGAAAATCCTGCACTCCGGTGATAACCGGAAATTTACCTTATCACCGGTTTGATATCAAGCACCGGGGTATTGTTGATGGCATCAAGCCCGGTGACGGTAAGAACGTTCCCTTCCACCTTCAGAAGCTGCACGGCAGTCAGTCCGATAAGACTGGGCCTCCGTGGTGAGCAACAGGCAAAAACCCCGCGGTAATCACCTGACCGCGTAGTGGTCCGAAGCTCATATCCTTCCGACCTGTCAAAATAGAAAAGTACATTTATTTCGGTGTAGTTCCCGATTTTATACAGGCCGTCAGCATACTTCCCGTCAACGACTATCGTAGAAATACAGTTCTTTATTGCGTCAGCCTCAAATGGCTTTGCCTCGTTCCATTCATTGTGCACATAGCCAATAATTGTAATCTGCAAATCATTCATTTCACTTTCAGAATTAAACAGGTTCCACGGGGAGGATATACACATTATCGTCGTCCCTTATTATCTTCACTTTCACCCTGTAGATCTCTTCAACCAGTTTCTCCCCGATGATCTCCCTGCCACCTTCAGCAACCAGGTTTCCTTCGTCAAGCACCAGGAACCTGGAGCAATACTTTAGTGCGAGGTTCAGGTCATGAATCGTAACCACCACTGTCATTCCGTCAAGGCTGAGTTGCCTGAGGAGCTGGAGTATCTCGTGCTGATGCTTCAGGTCAAGGTTGGCGGTGGGCTCATCAAGCAATATCATGGCAGGCTGTTGTGCCAGGGCCCTGGCGATGAACACCCTCTGCCTCTGTCCGCCGCTCAGTTTATTTATATCCTTCAGGGCTATGTCATCCAGCCCGAGCTTTACAAGGATCTCTGCCGTAATTCTTCTGTCGTTTGCACCGGGAGACCAGGTTATGTAAGGGTTACGCCCCAGCAGCACTGTGTCGAATACCGTTGCCGGGAAGAGATTATACTGTGACTGGGGCACATAAGCCATATGCCGTGCCAGTTCCCTGGCACCATAGGCGGATGCCTGACGTCCCATTACCTGAACATCACCCGATTGTGGTTTCAGTAAACCGTTCATCAATCGTATCAGTGTGGTCTTGCCTGAACCGTTAGGCCCCATGATTGCCGTAAAGGACCCTTTCCCGAAGAGGTGGGAGACCCCGTTGATGACTTTCTGACCGTTATAGGAGAAATGGACAGAGTCGAGCCTGATCATCTCCATTGCGACCCTCCTTTCCCTTTTATCAGAAGCAATACGAACAGCGGTGCGCCGATCAGCGATGTCAGAATCCCTACCGGCAACACCATGGGTGATATTATGGTACGTGCGACAATGTCACATCCGGTCATGAATGCTGCTCCCGCGAGGGCAGCCCCGGGTATCAGGAATCGTTCATCGCCGCCTGTCACCCTTCTTACCATATGGGGTACCACCAGGCCGACAAAGGCGATAATCCCGTAAAAGGAGACCACCGCAGCTGTGGCCAATGATGCTGCTACCATGCCGGCCAGTCTCAGCCTGCCGATGCTCACCCCGAGGCTTCGGGCCGTCTCGTCACCTGCATCAAGTGCATTATAGTTCCACCGGTTGCGGTAGAAATAGATCATTATTGGTACAAGGATCATAACCTGCAGCAACAGTTCATCCCACCCTCCCTTACTCAGGTCGCCGAAGGTCCAGAAGACAATTGCAGCCAGTTCCACATCGTCGGCCACATACTGTAGTCCCGTTGTCAGGGCTGTGAAGAGCGAGCTTGCGATGATTCCTGTCAGAATCATGTTCTCAGGAGTGGCTCCTCTTCTCCTGGCAACAAAGAGTATCAGGAAGCATGCCACAAGTGACCAGGCAAACGCCGATGCAGTGACAATATAAGGATTTGCTATCATGACAGCATCGGTACTGCTGCTGTACATGCTTCCGGCACCGAAAGCAATTATGGCTAATGCTGCCCCGAATGCAGCAGCATTGCTTATCCCCAGTGTGAAGGGTGAACCGAGCGGGTTTCTCAGCACACTCTGCATCACCACACCGCTGACAGACAAAGCAATCCCGCTCAGGATGCCTGCAAGCACCCTGGGAAGCCTGATCTGGAAGATAATTCCCTGGTGCATCTGGTCACCTGCTCCTGTCAGAACAGCCACCAAATCACTAATACTTATACTACCGGGCCCCAGGGCAAGACCGGTCAGTCCAAGGATGATGGTAAGCACCCCGGCCAGCCAGATAAACCTGTTCTTCCGCCCCTGGTACAGGATATATTGTTTCTCTATCTCGCGCTGCCTGCTCATGCTTCCTTATATAACAGGGAGGCTTTCTGCCATATCCTTAGTATGTCCAATGCCGGGTTTATTCATGAGAGATCTCTTCAACTATGACTGGTCTTTGTTCACGCATTCTGGCATATACTTTCTGAAAGGTCGGTAATAGTCAATTGTTTGATCGTAAATGTCAACACCGTAAAACAGATGAAACACCTCCCTGCACTTTTCTTCAACATCTGCCTCATTAAAAGCACCGGGCATCAATACAGAACCGATATACCATATATTGCATAGCAGGTTTTCATAGTTGGTGCTGTTCCAGTTATATGGCAGAACCGTATAGACTTCTCCTGCCCTGACGGCTTTGAGCATCGAAAATACAGACGGAGCCTGAAGCTCTTTCTCCCATATCTGTCGTCCGGCAGCATCGAGGAAGAGTATATCCGGATCCCACTCAATGATCTGCTCAGGGTCGATGAATACCACCTCGTGACCGGGAGCGTCACTGCTTCCCCGGAGGCCCAGACCGGCGGCCACATTGGCTGCTTTAAGGATTTCAAACGGAGGATAGTCCGGCTCGGTGGAGTTAATACCGTGAGCACCATTGTAAGCCACACCTCCAATGTATGCTGACCGTGGTTCACCATGGTACTGCCCGGACCTCCGGGAACACTCTTCAATAGTTGTCTCAATGAATTGAATAAGGGTGTCAGCCCTCTCTTTCCTGTAAAACACCTCACCCAGCATTGTCAGGGTTTCGTACAGTTTTTCCTTACGCACTCCAAGATCACCGTACTCAAGCAGCATGACCGGCCTCCGGGTGATACGCTGCAGCCTGTCAGCCTCGCGCGGAGACATGAATGTGGCCAGGATAAGATCAGGAGCTGCAATAGTAAGGAGCTCCGTATCATAGTTGTTTCCTGCGCCTATCACCGGCAGCTCCCTCAAATGAGGATTTGCAAAGAGATACTGTACATTGCGTCGCTGCTCACTCCCCTCGATGTGACTGACAAGGTGTGTTACCTTCATATAGCTGAGGAGCCTCATGGTGCCTGATTTGAGTGCGATGACTGTTCTTACCGTATCGGGGATGGTGACCTCGCGGCCGGCACTGTCGGTAATGATGCGACCCTCCGGAGCCTGTCCCTGTGAACCGCATGAATTAAGTGCCAGTAATATTAAAGGGAGAATAATCAACACCAGCCAGGGCATCCCGGCAACCGGTGCGTAAAGCGATGGTATTCCGGAGCCCCGGGTACCAGCAGAATAATTATATATCACTGGTTTTTTCAGCGTTTGACCCTCGCGTTGCCCTCAAAAACGCTCCATACCTGTTCCTCATCTGCAGGCTGGGCATAGTCAGTCAGGAAGGTGGTTGCCAGGGCGCCGCTGGCCCATCCGAATTCTATCCATCGGGCAGGTACCCATCCCTTAAGGATGCCGTACAGCAGCCCCCCTACAAATCCGTCACCGCCGCCGATGCGGTCAAGCACATGTATCTCGCGGGGTTCGATAACATGCCAGTTGCCTCCCTCCCACATGATGGCTCCCCAGAGGTGTGTGTCAACACTCAGCACCTGGCGGAGGGTGGTGGCAAAGACTGATGCGTTCGGGTACTCCTTCCTGACACGGTCAATCATCCCTTTGAAGCTTTCAATCTTCGACGCTATGTCTTTCCCTCCTGCCTCGGGTCCTTCAATTCCAAGGCATAACTGGAAGTCCTCCTCGTTGCCCACGAGGATATCAGACACTGAGGCTATCTCCCGGAACACCCCTGACAGCTCCTTCTCCCGCCCTTTCCAGAAGGAGGCTCTGTAGTTCAGGTCAAAAGAGATGCGTGTGCCATGCTTCTTCGCCTCACGGGCCAGCTCAAGGCAGAAGTTGCTGGTCTCTGGCGAGAGAGCCCCGATAAGCCCTGAAAGATGGACTATCTGCACCCCCTCCTTCCCGAAGATGCGGTTCAGGTCAAAGTCCTTCACATTCAGTGTGCGTCCCACCTCTCCGGCACGGTCATTATGTACACGCGGGCCGCGTGAACCATATCCCATGTCCGCAATATTGAACTGGTGACGATATCCCCAGGGATCGCCCTGCGGAACCTCTATCCCCTCATAGCTCATGTGCCGGCCGGCAAGGTTATTTTTTATAAACTGCGCAACGGGACTTCCCTTTACGAATGTTGTGAGAACCTTCACCGGCAACCCGAGATATGCCGGGATGCTTGCCACATTGGTCTCGGCGCTGGTGGCCTGCATGAAGAAAGTGTCGCTTGAATGGACCGGCTGATGATTTACGGGTGTGATGCGAACGCCCATGCTCGTCGGCACAAGCAAAGAGGTTGCAAATTCTTTCTTAAGGGTAATGCTCATGGTATGCGTTTTTAGTTCATGGCCTGATTCCATTGCCACCCCCGGGCCCGGAATCCGGCAGGGTAAAATTATCATTTTTTGTTCACCCTCGTGTGGAATAATCGATCATACCCATGCATTGTTACCCTCAATGCCGGAGATCTGGCCAGTGGCTGTAACCATGTCCCGGTATCCGTTCTATATCAATCCCATCCCAAGTGCTATAGCAATCATGAACAGC
The DNA here is from genome assembly GCA_964470815.1 of uncultured Rikenella sp. Classification (GTDB taxonomy): domain Bacteria; phylum Bacteroidota; class Bacteroidia; order Bacteroidales; family VadinHA17; genus SR-FBR-E99. Next base: position 11,144 of record CAYYEH010000047.1, on the reverse strand, counting down.
ATTATTGCCACTATGATCTGTATCAGTCTGAGGGTGATCTTTTTCAGCAGCCTGTTACCCAGCAGTGCTCCGGCCATGGCAGCCAGTGTTGCTGCAATGATAAGTGGCAGGTGCTCATGGAGCTCTGCTTCCTTAAAGCGGGTGGCATAAACCGATAGACGGGTGAAGTCGACCAGCGATGCTATGACCACTCCCGTGCCAATATAGGCCTCCTTTGACAGTCCGCTCCGGATGAGGAATGCGCTGCGCACAGCCCCCTGAATTCCTGTCAGGCCGCCGAAAAAACCGCTCAGCAGACCTCCCAGCGGCAGTTTCTCCCTGCCGAACTGTAACCTCTGTACCGATGGAATCACCTCCAGCAGCGAAAAGATGAGAAGCAGAATGGCAACCACCAGTTTGACGGGGGTGACTTCGAACGTCTGTTCAAAGAGCTGATAATCAAAGAGTGCCGGCATACGGGTGATGCGCAGCAGCAGCCAGGCTCCCGCAAAGGATGCAAGGATTGCCGGAATGCCAAACCGAAGCAGCACCTGCTTATCTGCGTTCTTTCCCACCAGGGTGATCTTGAACAGGCTGTTGGCAAAATGGACCAGTCCCGTCAGGGCAATTGCCACGTCAACGGGAAAGAAGATGGCAAAGACCGGCAGCAGGATCGTCCCAAGCCCGAACCCGGAGAAGAAGGTCAGCATTGAGGCAATAAAGGCGGCCAGGATAACGGCTGTGATTTCCATTGAGACTGTCCTTTTGTCGTAAAACAAAGATAAAAGCTATGAGGTTCATGTCTCATATAATCCCTTCCGGGAATATGCAGAATGAGATTGTTTGACCACTATCAGGGCAGGCCTCTGGCCGTGAGGTACCTGCAGGATTTTAAAATAGGCAACCAGCTTGTCCTCCTTCAGTACCTCGGGAATACAGGCATAATATTCTTTTGCCGGACATTTTTATTACCTTCATCCGCAAATTATGCCTGGTATGAAAAAAGCAATCTTTGGTTTTACAGCAATACTGATCATGAATTTCATAATCATTCCGGATATGGTAAATGCACAGGATATTTCGCTGCCTTCGCCTTCTAGGAAAGGTGGCATGCCACTGATGGAGGCCCTGAATGAGCGGGGTTCCGCGAGGCTTTTTTCAGAAAAGGAGCTATCGCTTCAGCAGTTATCTGACCTTTTATGGGCATCCTGGGGCATCAACCGGGAGGCTGACGGCAAACGCACGGCACCATCATCACGAAACATGCAGGAGATGGATGTTTATGTCACACTGAAAAGCGGGCTTTACCTCTATGACGCCCGGGACAATATGCTGAAGAAGATCCATGGCAGGGATATCCGGGCTCTTACCGGAACACAGGATTTTCCTGCCACCGCACCTGTCAACCTCGTATATGTTGCTGACCTCGCCAGAAGAGGCCTCAGGGAAGGACAGCAGGTAACCGATACAGACCTCCTGTCATCATGGGCCAACACAGGTTTGATGGCCCAGAATGTCTACCTGTGGTGTGCCTCGGAAGGGATGTCATGTGTAATCAGGGCATTGATTCCGCGTGACAGGCTTGAGCCTGAAATGGGACTCAAACCGCTTCAGAAGATAATACTGGCACAGACAGTCGGGTTACCGGGGGAGTAACAACAGGTTTTTAAAATCCCGGCAGCAATTGGGATGATCATTACCCCGGCTTTTGCGGGTTTGTTCTCTCCTGATTAAACCAGCTTCAGCCAGGATCACTACTTCAGGAACGTACTTTTCAGAGCTTCGATCTGCTCATCCGGGATTGACTTCACCTCACCTGATTGCTTTGCGAGTGCCAGTGACATTGCCGTCATCTCAGCCACCTCCAGCCGGTCAAATGCCTGCAGCAGGTTGTCTCCGGTGACAATGACCAAACTATGTCCCAGCAATACAGCCGGCGAACCTGATCTCAGTTTTTCAAAGATATCTTCCCTGCCCGGTGTAAGTGCATCTGCAGGCAGGGAGGGCAATTCCTTCAACAGGAGCCAGCTTTCCGGGATGGTCCTTACGTCAATTTCCCGGCCGGTCACTGCAAAGGCCATAAGGTATGGCGGCTGAGCGGTGATAACAGCATTGACGGCAAAACACCTGCGGTAGATCTCTGCATGCAGCCAAGTATTCAAACCAGTTCTGGCGGCACCGGTCATGGTACCAGCGTCAGCCTGTCCGTTTCCCCCTGCCCTGCCTGTTTCTTCAGCCGGCTCATTGTCACTGTGGCTTTCCCTGCATTTAACCGTACAAATGTCTTTTTTCCCGGTTCTGCTCCTTAAAACCCCTTCCCGCGTCATGAGAAAACTGTTTACGGCGCTCCTGGCCGAAAGGTAGCCACAGAAGCCATACATAAGGCCCCTGTTGCATGCCCTGGCTGTCATCCTGCATATCTCCTCAGCCAGACGTTCCTCTTCGGGTATCAACACACAGCCGGTTTCCCGATCGTGGGAACCATGGCCCCAGGAAGGCAGGCGACTTACTGCCGGTAGTTCCGGATTGTTTTCCTGAGCATAATCGGGTATACTGACCTCTCCTATGACCGAGGCAGTGTGGATAGTCCTTGCGCAATATTCAAGAGTCTCCAGCCGTGCCAGTGCTTCTGCAAGATTTTTTCCTCCGGCAACTACAGCATGGTTTTCCATAATAACCGCATCATGGCCCTTCGAGAATTCTGCAGCGACGTTCTCTCCCATCTCCCTGCTTCCGGGAGTGGCATATCCTGCATAACCTACTGTTCGGCATACCTCCCGCCATTCCCTTATCACCGATGTATCCGGGATCTTGCGTACAATGCTGAAGGAAGTCAGAAGTGGAGGATGTGCGTGTATCAGAGCCCTTATATCAGGCCTGGCATTGTAAATGGCACGGTGAAGCGGGTATTCCATTGAAGGCTTCAGCGGACCCGCAAAGCTTCCGTCAGAGGCAACGCAGACCACCTCGCCGGGCTGCAATGACCCCTTGTCAGTGCCTGACGGAGAGATCCAGATATTACCGTGACTGTCAGTTACAGACATGTTTCCTCCCGAGGTAGTGGTCATTCCATGGCTGTAAATATGGCCCATTGTTCGCGCCAGCTCATTACGGATATGGTCCGGCTCGTCCCACAGTTCAGGGTGCCTTGAAATCATGTCATTCTCTTCGGGTCTCTCCATGCTGAAAGTATTTTGTTTAATTTGGAGAAGTTTTTCTCCGGAGCACGGTATAAAGATAACAAGAAGTTCTCTCTGCATGGCAGTGACACTCACTGAATATGACCTTCCCGATGCCTTCCTCTTCAGTGAGGGCACCACGGGAATCCTCGTATGGCACCCGCAGGAGACAGTCATAGTGCTGGGCCAGTCGAACTCAATTGAAACAAGCCTTTACACAGAAACAGTGGCAGCGGATGACATCCGTGTCACAAAAAGGCCCTCAGGGGGAGAGACAGTCATACTGACCCCGGCGACGATAGCCTTTACGGTTGCAAGGCAGTTCCCTTCCCCTATTCAGTTCACGGAGTTCTTCAGGATGGTAAACGGTGTTGTCATGGAAGGACTTGCGGAGATGGGTGTTACAGGGCTGGGATCGAAAGGTATCTCCGACATCACGATCGGCAACCGGAAGATCCTGGGATCATCAATGAGGAAGGTGGGAAACAAGCTGGTTTACCATGCTGTTCTCAACCTGGCAGAAAATCCTTCATTGTTCAGCAGATACCTGCGTCATCCCCGTCGTGAACCGGATTACAGAGCCGGGAGGAAACATGATGATTTTGTTACGTCAGTTGCAAATGAGGGTTACGACTTCACTCCTGATGAACTGATGGCAATGATCAACCGGCAACTCAGCGGGCTGATGGTCTCACAGCCCTCCTTCAAAAAACATTAACCTCTCTCTCCAGGGCTATCCCGAACAAAGAAAAAACAGATTCCTGTATTTTCTCAGAAAAGGCCAGGATCTGCTTTCCGGTAGCCCCTCCGTAATTGACCAGTATCAGCGGCTGCTTCTCATAGCACCCCGTGCTCCCTTCCCTGAATCCCTTCCATCCGGCCTGCTCGATCAGCCATGCAGCAGGAATCTTGTACCGGTCACCCTGCCGGTGTGCCCTGAACTGCGGATATTTCACACATAATTCCCGGTATTGAACCTCGTTGATCAGCGGATTCTTGAAAAAACTTCCTGCATTTCCGAGAATTGCAGGGTCAGGCAGCTTCGATCGCCGGACAGAGGCAACTGCTTCGGATATTTCCATGGCTGAAGGATCAGAAATATGCTGCCTTTCCAGCTCTTCCCTGATGCCGGAGTAATCAAGCAAAGGCCTTGCTCTTTTCGAAAACCTGAAGACAACGGAAGTGATAACCACTTTGTTCTTTAATTCTTTCTTAAAGATGCTGTCCCTGTATCCGAATCCGCATTCCCTGTTTTCCAGCACCATCCACTCCCCCTTCCCCGGATGGAAAGCATTGACCCGGATGATGACATCCGCAGCCTCAGCACCATAGGCGCCGATATTCTGTACCGGGGCCGCCCCGACAGTTCCGGGTATGAGAGACAGGTTTTCAATGCCCCACCAATCCCTGCTGACAGCAAAGTCAACAAGGTCATTCCAGACCACTCCTGAACCGACATCAATAACAACAGATGATTCATCCTCATATGTTACCTTTATGCCTCCTATTTCGCTCTTGACTATAACTCCCTTAAAATCATTTGTGAACAGGATATTACTGCCCTGACCCAGCACAAGAATGTCACTTACATCAGCCGTCTTCTGCCGGAAACAGGGGAAATCAAGCAGCTCCGGCAGCTCTTCAGGCGATGCAAGGAAGAAGAGATGAGATGCCTTAGCATCCACGCCAAAAGTATTGTATGGCAGAAGGCTGGTATTTTTCCGGTACCGGATCATGGCGGCAATGATAAATAAATTTATCCGCTCCGGGAAATCTTTTTAGTTTTGCTGAAAGAACAGGTCCGAAAAAACATCACAATGAAATCCTTTGAAGTTACCGGAGGCCGCAGGCTCAGCGGTGAGATCACCCCACAGGGGGCAAAGAACGAAGCTCTGCAGGTTATATGTGCCGTCCTCCTTACCAGTGAAGAGGTCATCATCTCAAACATTCCTGATATTATTGATGTCAGGCTGCTGATTGAGATGATTTCAGACCTGGGAGTGGAGGTGAACAGGATCAGTGCCGACACCTATGGTTTCAAGGCTGCGGATGTGCAGACGGATAGAATATACGAAGCGGAATTTCTTAAGAAGGGTATGATGCTGAGGGGATCGGTCATGCTGGCCGGCCCGTTGCTTTCAAGGTTCAAAAGATCTTCGATACCCAGGCCCGGCGGCGACAAGATAGGAAGGAGAAGGATGGATACCCATATCATCGGCCTGCAGAAGCTGGGAACAGCGGTGGATTATGAACAGGGTCACGGGTGTTACCGGCTTTCAGCCGAAAGGCTGACAGGTGCAGAGATCCTGCTTGATGAACCATCCGTTACCGGTACTGCCAACCTGGTAATGGCTGCGGTGCTGGCTGAAGGCGAAACCACGATCTACAACGCAGCCTGTGAGCCCTATATCCAGCAGCTTTGCACTATGCTGAACAATATGGGTGCAGATATCAGCGGCATCAAATCGAACCTGCTTACCATCAGGGGAGTGAAGACACTGCATGGCTGCCGTCACCGGATCCTGCCTGACATGATCGAGACAGGATCATTCCTTGGTCTTGCAGCCATGACCGGATCCTCACTGAGAATAAGGAATGCAGGAATTCAGCACCTTGGCATAATCCCCGACAGGTTCAGGCAGCTTGGCATCATGTTTAATACCGAGGGTGACGACATCCTTGTGCCAGAGCAGGAGACCTACGAGATACAAAACAGTATCGACGGATCAATACTGACCATATATGATCACCCATGGCCAGGTCTGACTCCGGACCTCATCAGTGTGATGCTTGTGGTGGCTGTTCAGGCAAGGGGAAGCGTGATAATCCATCAGAAGATGTTTGAAAGCCGGCTCTTCTTCGTTGACAAACTAATTGACATGGGTGCAAGGATAGTGCTGTGTGATCCTCACCGGGCGACTGTCATAGGCCTTGCTCGCCGACAGCAGTTAAGAGGAATCACCATGTCAAGCCCCGATATCAGGGCAGGTATGGCGCTGCTTATTGCCGCCCTCAGCGCCGAAGGTAAAAGCCTAATCCACAATATAGAGCAAATCGACCGCGGCTACCAGGATCTTGATCAGAGACTGAACAGCCTGGGGGCCAACATAAGGAGAATAGATTCTTAGCATCTTTATGCGGCCGGTTTATTCCGCCACCTTATCCGGTCTGCCATCCATTAATTTCAGGTAATCAATTATTATCTGGCAGATCTACTCCGCCATCAGGCATGCCATCTCAGAAGTCTGAGGCAACCTACCATTCCCGCGATGTCTTTCCGGCCTTTTTATTCGGCCTGTTTGCCAATGAGCTTCAGGTAATCAACTATTCCCTGAAGAATCTTCTCCGCCTCCAGCTGTCTGAACTCCGGATCTGCCAGTTTCTCCTCATCCTCCGCATGGCTCATGAAGGCCTGCTCAACAAGAATGGCCGGCATCTGCGAAACCCTGGTCACGGTATAGTTGAACGAGCCTACCACACCAAACTCAGGAAGACCGGTCTCCAGCATCCTGTCATAAATGGTCTGTGCCAGCGGTGCCCAGAAGGGATTGTGCCAGTAGGTGCTCGTACCGGCAACAGAAAGGTAACCCCTGCCACCCGCATTTGCATGAATGCTGATCAGCATGTGGGCACCTGACTTAATGGCTATATCACGCTTGTCAAGCAATGCCATGTCGCGGTCAGAATCCCTGACCTGCACCACCTCCGCCCCCATGGCTGAACACAACTCGCCCAGCCTGAACGACAGGTCGAGGTTGATCTCCTTTTCAACCAGTCCTGATAACCCTATTGCGCCTGAATTTGAGCCGCCGTGACCTGCCTCGATGGCTATCTTCAACCCTGTCAGCGGCTTTTCTGCTGACAGGTCAAAGACCGGCGGATACCTGACGCTGAGCACCAGGCTGCGGCCAATCGGCTTTATATCATAACCCCAGATATTTTCTGTATTAAGGTTAACAAAAACACGGAATGTTTCAGGTGTGCTCTGCTCCCACGTGAGCCTGTCAATCATCCTGCATCCCTTCAGGTGGGTGACCCATGTCGAGGCCGACTCCACCCCGAACATGGTTATTACCAGGCGCCTCCGGCCAGGATCAGGATACACTTCGAAAGGTACCGGCTCGAGATAGGGAATTGTAACAATATCAGCGACGGCTGACGGTCTGCATGTCATGCTGGTTACAATATAGACCGGCTGTGCCCGGTTACCAACCAAAACCTCAACATCATCCTCACTCATGAATGCAGTCTCGGTGTTGCTCAGCCTGATCCTGTAGTTGGAGCCTATCTTTCCGCTGGTCTTCAGTACCACGCCGGGACCCAGCTCCTGGCGGATCGGTCCTCCAAGCCTCGGCGCACCGAGGTTGTACACCAGCCTCGAATATTCATTCTTCACCTTCACCAGCGGGAAATCTTCGGCATTTCTCACAGTAACAGTGCGGGCATAATCAGGTTTGTAGGTCTCTTTAACCGGGGCACCTGCTGCCGGGACAAGCCTGACAGTCAGGGTATGGGGCACTCCGGTTTTAAGTCCGCGCAGTGGTATCTCAGCCCGGTAGATGCTGTAATCATCAAAGTCTTCACGGATGCATTCAATACTTTTCCTTGCCGTCCTGATATCAACCCGGGCGTCCTGACCTTTTGAGCCCCTGAAGCTGACCTGCACCACCTCATCGGGAAGCAATTCCATATCACCGGCCGGTTCAAAAGAACGTCTTTCAATCCACAGCGGGTAAGGCTGCCTGGTCATGTCACGCTTTTCATAGATGAAAGCATATTCGCAGACAGCTGTCCGGCCGTCAGGGTATACCGCCTCGGCAGTAATCTTATTCACTCCCTCGGTGAAAGGAACGGTTGCAAAGAATATTCCCGTCCTGTATTGTTTGACTGCCTGGCCATTGATGCTTACTGCTGCCGGGTATTCGCTTTTGCACAGGACATCAAACTGCGGCTGGTTCGTCACCTGCTCCGGAAGTCTCAGGAACCTGACCCACGGAGAATTCTCAATGACGCTGTCACACCGGCATGGTATGGCAGCCAGTTTCTCTGCGGCCGCGGCCGTGGCCGCTGCTGCAGCTGCTGCCGCTGCTGCAGCCTCACTCCCGGTTGCAGTTGCCTGACCCGCAGCCCCGGTTTCCCCGGTTCTCCTGGAAGTACTGCATCCGGCCAGCAATACTGTTACGAGGGTTATTGCAAATAAATTCCTTTTCATCTGTACAGCAGGTATTTTTGTCTTATATCCATAAATTCATTCACATCATCCTGGCATGCTTTCACAACTTCCTCAACGGTGACGCCTGGCTCATTCAGCATTCTCATGATAACAGGGGGCGACCATACCAATGAGTCTGGACTGGTTTTCCTGTAGGCATCAATAATATGCAATGCGGCTTCAACCGACCTGTATGCTGCAGGGTCGGTGAGGATTATCTCCACTCCCCCGCACATCTCGTTCCAGGGCTTTCCGCGGCGGTTATATCCGGTTCCGGCCGACCGGGGGATGAAATACAACGGCCTGAAATATGCTCCCCTGATGCCGCGTGAGTTAAGATCGGCTGCGGCCTGTTCGGCATTGACCCAGGGAGCGCCGGTAACAAGAAATGGTTTGGTCATCCCCCTCCCCTCCGACATGTTGGTCCTCTCGAAAAGGCACTGGCCGGGATATACCACAGCCGTCTCCCAGTTGTCTATATTGGGCGAGGGCATTACCCACTGAAGACCCGTCTCATTCCACATCATGCTCCTGCGCCATCCCTTCATCTTTATGACTGTCAGTTCAGCGCCGTAACCTTCCGTCTCATTCCACATCTTCGCAAGCTCACCGTGTGTCATACCGTGCCTGAGCGGCAGCCGGTGGCGGTAGATGTTGATGGTATCCTGCATCGGACCCTCAACGACGCGTCCGCCAAGAGGATTGGGGCGGTCAAGCACAATAAACGGTATTCCTGCCTTTGCGCATGCCTCCATGGCATGTGACATGGAGAACTTATAGGTGTACCATGCTGATCCGACACCCTGTATATCGAAGAGCATCACATCGATGCTGTCGAGCCACTCCCGCTTTGGTGCCCATGATTCGCCGTAGAGGCTGTAAACAGGTATACCTGTCACCGGGTCCTTTTCACCGTCAGTGAAGATGCGTCCGTGCTGTGCTCCCCTGACACCGTGCTCGGCTCCGAAGAGAGCCACCAGGTTAACCCCCGGTGTGGTTGCAAGGATGTCAACCGTGCTTCGCATGTCAACACCTACCGCTGACGGATTGGTTATAAGGCCCACCCTCTTGCCTCTTACCAGGTCAAGCTGCTCTTCTATCAGCACATTTATCCCTGGTGTAACGGCTGGTACGGGCACCGGCGGTCTTTTCATGCCGTCATAGAACTCAGCCAGCACCTCTTCCAGTGCCGGGGCTTCTGCAAAGGTGAACTCTGTAACTGCCATTCTGGTGATGACACTCTCATTGCCGAAGCGGTCAACGGCAGAAACCGCGATGCTGTCAAGCATCATAAATGCCTGTTCGGCCTTCGTCACATTCGCACGGGGTGTGCGGCCCAGGAATGCCCTGTTCAACATGAAGGCCGGAATCACATCGGAGTTAACATTGTTCCCGTGAATGTTCTGGTTCCACTGTGTCCCGTACCTGTAGTAAACCACCCAGCGGCCTACATCGGCAGGGTCAGGGTGAGTCCAGCTGATCTTCAGTGATCCGTTCTCCGCAGTTTTCGTCACCACCGGCTGTACCGGTGCTTTGGTGTCAAGCCAGGGCATTGGCGGAACCAGCGCCTGCTTCCGGTATGGTCCTTCAGCCACTGCCTTCACAAGCTCCGGCGAGTTGACCAGCGGTCCTATGCTCCAGTGGATCACGCCCGGGCTGGCAGGAAGGATACCCCGCGTAACCATGATCTGGTTCACGGTCTCATCGGCAGCTCTGGATGCGGGTGAGAGCCCGATGCTTATTCCCGGCCACAGATGTCGGCCCTTGAGATTCTGATCATTCCACCATCCCAGCAGCACCGGGAAGCTCTGGGCGATCTGGTTGATGGGCCAGTAGAGCTGCGGTGAGTAATAATCAATCCACCCCTTGTTCAGCCACAGCTTCGCATCGGCGTAAAGTGTCTCATGCTGGTTGAACCCGCCTCCGATTGCAGGAGGATTATAGGGTTGCCATATTCCGAAGGGACTGAGTCCGAACTTCACCCAGGGTTTCTCGGCCTTGATCCCTTTATAGAGCCTTTCTATGAAGATATTGACTGCCTCCCTGCGCCAGTCGGAGCGTGAAAGTTTCCCTCCGGAAGCCTGGTATGCCTGCCAGCTTTGATCATCAGGAAAATCCTTGAAGTTATTATAGTCGGGATAGGGATAGAAGTAATCGTCAAAATGGATCCCGTCGAGGTCATACCTCCGTACCAGGTCCATAACCACATTGTATGAGTGATCCTGGGTCCCTTTAAGTGCGGGGTCCATCCACCAGTAGTTTTCCACCTCGAGCTTCAGCACCAGGTCAGGACGTTTTCTGACAATTGACAGGTCAGTGGGCGGTCCTCCGGCGGGGTGGTTTGCCCGGTAGGGATTTAACCATGCATGGAGCTCAATACCCCTGGCGTGAGCCTCATCTATCCAGAACTGAAGGGGGTCATAATACGGATCCGGAGCTTTGCCCTGTTCGCCCGTAAGATAATAAGACCACGGTTCGAGATCACTCCGGTACATTGCATCGCAATGCGGCCGCACCTGGAGGATTACTGCATTGAAATTGTTCCTGTCGAGCAGGTCGAGCAGGTCAAGAGCTTCTTTCTTCTGTTCTTCCACCGTCAGCCCCGGCTTGCTGGGCCAGTTGATATTGGCCACGGTGGCTACCCAGGCAGCACGGAACTCGCGTTCGGCTGCCGGGGTGCGGCCAGACGGGTCACCCGTAACGGTTTTTTTTGAGGTTGCGCATCCGGCAATGACAATGGCCGTCAGCGCTGCAAAAACTCTGAATAGGAATTT
>CAYYEH010000046.1:11647-20138 GCA_964470815.1 uncultured Rikenella sp. | reverse complement strand
TGATCACCAAATCAAAGGATGACTCAACCCATTCACGCAGGGTGGTATTCAGTTATCTTGAAAACAAGAATGCCGTTGCCGAACTCTTCAGGGAAGTGGCACCGAAGATTGCAGGCCGGCCCGGCGGATACACCCGTATCCTGAAAACAGGGTCACGCCTGGGCGATGCAGCCGAGATGTGCATTATAGAGCTGGTAGACTTTAATGAGAACATGCTTGCAGGTGATGGAACAAAAGCCAAGGCATCACGCCGCCGCCGCAGCCAGAAGAAAAAGAGCGCTGAGACTGCAGCTGTAACAGAAACCGCAGCTCCTGCCGCAACCGCCGCAAAAGCTGAGGCCTCAACACCCCCTGCCACACCAAAGGCTGAAGCACCGGCAGAGGAAAAAGCTCCTGAAGCAGAAGAATCAAAAGAATAGCAGATCATGCTTAAATGATAAAGGGATGTTGTCTGCAGGGCCATATCCCTTTTTTTTATATATTGCAGATTGTTTAAGTAAAATATAAATTACAATGAGTCAGATAGTTAGTGTTCACGCGAGAGAGATCCTTGATTCCAGGGGCAATCCCACCATCGAGGTAGAAGTAGTTACATCCAGCGGCGCATCCGGCAGGGCAGCAGTGCCATCCGGAGCATCCACAGGCGAGAACGAGGCACTTGAGCTTCGTGACGGCGACAAGGGCCGATACCTTGGAAAGGGAGTCCTCAAGGCAGTTCATAATGTAAACAATGTCATCGCTGAGGAGATAATGGGAATGGATGTCACTGACCAGATAGGCATTGACCAGAAAATGCTTGATCTTGACGGCACCCCCACCAAGAGCACCCTGGGAGCCAATGCTATCCTGGGAGTGTCACTCGCTTGCGCAAAAGCTGCAGCGGCATATCACGGACTGCCACTCTACAGGTACATTGGCGGAACCAATGCCCGTGTGCTTCCAATACCTATGATGAATATTATCAACGGCGGATCTCACTCTGATGCCCCCATAGCATTCCAGGAGTTCATGATACGTCCGAAGGGCGCCACCTCATTCGCCGAAGGGCTCAGGATGGGCGCTGAGGTGTTCCATTCACTGAAGAAAGTGCTCAAGGAGCGCGGACTCAGCACTGCTGTGGGTGATGAGGGAGGCTTTGCTCCTGCACTTAAGGGTACAGAAGATGCACTCGAAAGTATTATCAGGGCAATTTCAGCAGCCGGCTACAAGCCAGGCAGCGATGTCACCATAGCTCTTGACTGTGCAGCAAGTGAGTTCTTTGCTGACGGCGTTTACAACTATGCAAAATTTGAAGGCGAAAACGGGAAAAAACTTACCCCTGCACAGCAGGTCGACTACCTCGCGGAACTCGCCGGGAAATTCCCCATTGATTCCATCGAGGACGGAATGAGTGAGCACGACTGGGAAGGCTGGAAACTGCTGACCGAAAAGCTGGGATCAAAGATTCAGATTGTGGGTGATGACCTCTTCGTGACCAATGTCGAGTATCTTGAAAAAGGGATCAATATGGGCTGCGCCAACTCAATACTCATCAAGCTGAACCAGATCGGTACCCTGACAGAAACACTCAACTGTATTGAGATGGCTCACAGGGCAGGTTACACAACCGTCACCTCGCACCGTTCAGGTGAAACCGAAGACTCAACCATAGCCGATGTAGCCGTTGCGACCAACTCGGGCCAGATCAAGACCGGTTCTCTCAGCCGCACTGACCGCATTGCCAAGTACAACCAGCTTCTCCGCATTGAGGAAGAACTCGGTAACAACGCTGTTTACGGTTGCGAATAGAGATTCGGGCATCGTCGTTTTAAAACGGAAGGCTGTCTCAGAAGGGGCAGCCTTTCTTTTTCATCGGCCCCGGCGGAGTTTTTATTTTTATATTTGTGGAAATCTGATGTCCAATGTCATTTAACGGCCTTTCTCATTTTGCAGGTTTCCTGGAATCACGCGGCGAACTGGTGCGTGTTAAGTGTCCTGTTAACCCGGTTCTCGAGATAACGGAGATAGCTGACCGCCTGGTCAAGAACGGAGGGAAGGCTTTGCTCTTTGAAAGGACAGGCACCGAATTCCCTCTCCTGATAAATGCCTTTGCCTCTGATTCTCGAATGGCAGCCGCCATAGGACGCTCTTCACTTGATGATGCCGGAGAGGAGATCTTTTCACTTGTGGAGTCACTCAGCCGGGCGAGGGGGTTATCAGGCAAGCTGTCGCGACTTCCGGGCATGCTGAGGCTGCTCACCCTTTCGCCCGGGAGAAAGAGGGGCAGGGGTGAGTGCCAGGAGATAGTGGATATGTCGCCTGACCTTGGAAAGCTGCCGATCCTGAAATGCTGGCCGCATGACGGTGGCAGGTTCATCACCCTGCCGCTGGTGCATACCAGGCACCCTGAGACCGGCAGGCCCAACCTGGGGATGTACCGTATGCAGGTGATGGGCAGGAACCTTTCCGGAATGCACTGGCACAGGCACAAGACAGGCGCACGCCATTTTGAGGCTTGGAAGAAGAGGGGAGGAAGGATGCCCGTCACCGTCACTCTCGGCGGCGATCCTGTCTATACCTACTCCGCCACTGCACCCCTCCCTGAGGACATAAATGAATACCTCCTCGCCGCATTCCTTAGAAGGAAGCGGGTGACTCTCGTCAGGTGCCTTACTAATGACCTTTGGGTGCCGGCTGACTCCGACTTCGTCATTGAAGGTTACGTTGACACCTCTGAAGCTCCTGTAACCGAGGGGCCTTTCGGTGACCATACAGGATTCTACTCGCTGTCTGACCTCTATCCCGTGTTTCATGTTACATGCATTACACACAGGAAGAACGCAGTCTACCCGGCCACAATCGTGGGAGTGCCTCCAATGGAAGATGCGTGGATGGGAAAGGCAACGGAAAAGATATTCTTTGCACCCATAAAACTGGCTATCGCACCGGAGATACGGGAGCTGCACATGCCGGTCTCCGGAGTAGCTCACAACCTGGTTATAGTCAGTATTGACAAGACATACCCCGGTCAGGGGCTGAAGGTGCTCAGCGCCCTCTTCGGCGCCGGGCAGATGATGCTCAGCAAGTACATAATCGTTGTCAGCAGCAATGTTCACGTGACAGATTACCATGCCGTGGCAGAAGCATTCTTTGCAAACGTGAGGTTTGACTCCGATCTGCTCCTTACAAGGGGACCGCTTGATGTCCTTGACCATTCCTCAGACAGGTTCAGTATGGGAGGTAAACTGGGTATTGACGCTACGGTGAAGCTCTCCGAGGAGCGTTCAGACGACTATCATTCCTTGCCTTTGCTACTACTTACAGATGAGGCTATTACCGGTAATGTGATAACCGGTATGAAGACACTGGCAGGCCATGCCCTTCCTGTTGCGGTACTCACCATCAATAAGCCGAAGGAGGGGCTTGACATGCACCACCTTGCAGCGTCTCTTCCTTCATCACTGACCATCCCGGGGAACCTCATCATTGCAGTGGATGAGGGGGCTGATGCCGATGATCCTGCCATGCTCACCTGGCTGGTGACCGGCAACAGTGACCCGGCACGCGACCTTTACCACCTCGCCGGTGGCGCCATCTTCATAGATGCAACCGCCAAGATCCGTTCACTGCCTGCTTTCCCCAGAGAGTGGCCAAATGTGGTCTGTTCCGCCCCTGAGACAATAGAGATGGTCAACACCAGGTGGCCTGAATACTCACTCGGTCCCATGATCCCATCACCTTCACTGAAACTTCTTCCACTTGTAAGGCCGGGAGAGGCTTCCGTGGAGACGACAAATATTTTAACCGGGTGACTGGCTGGGCATCATCGGCTGTGGTGACTGCCATGGGGCAGGGTGTTCGGGAGAATCCCGTCATAAACTACGCTTTTGCAGTTTTTATTGTCATCGCCCTCATTTACCTGGCCGTCCTTCAGTTCTGGGTGCTCCTTCGGACAAGGAAACACCTGGCAGAACTGAAAAACGCCTACAGGGAGATTGAGATACAGCGGTCAGAGCTTCAGCTTCGCAACAAGGACCTGACTGACAGCCTTAACTATGCGCGCCGCATACAGGCAGCCCTCCTCCCGGCTGACCACCATATAAGGAGGATATTTCCCGATCACTTCATATACTACCGTCCAAAGCATATTGTAAGCGGTGATTTCTACTGGTTCGGCGAACGGGATGACAGGTATTTCATTGTTGCAGCTGACTGTACCGGCCATGGCGTCCCCGGGGCATTGATGTCGATGATTGGACTCGAACTGATACAGAAAATTATAAACGAGTTCAGGGTGGATGATACCGACCAGGTCCTCCTTACCATGAACCGAGAACTGGAATCGGCTTTCTTCAAGGAAGAGAGCGGTAAGGCAATGATCAAGGACGGAATTGAGATGGGGATATGCATCATAGATAAGAAGACAAGGCTGATGGAATTCTCCGGGGCATTTCTTCCGGTCTATATAGTGCGTGATGACAAGCTCATTGAGATCAAGGGCGACAAGAAGAATGTGGTGCAGTCATTTGCCATGGTATCATTCAACCGAAGCACCTTCACCCTCCGGGAGGGTGATCTTCTCTACCTGTTTTCTGATGGTTACGCTGACCAGTTCGGAGGTCCGGAGAATAAGAAGTTCATGTACCGCCGCCTGAGGCATATCCTTCTGACTATCAGTAAATACCCGCTTGCCGACCAGCAGCGTATACTGGATGAGACAATCGAATCATGGATGGAAGGGCATGACCAGATTGATGACATGATGATACTCGGGATCAAGCCTTTCTGACAGTCTGCAGCCACTGACACCTGCCGGCGCCAGGAGTCACTTCAGTCAGCAGCTCAAGGTTTTTTCAGCTCACGTCCGGCCCCGGGTGACTATCAGATCAGAGCCGTAATTTTTTCAATCAGCACCTCCGGTTCAATCGGTTTGCTGATATAATCATCCATACCCACTGCCAGGCATTGTTCCCTGTCACCCAGCATGGCATTTGCCGTGATGGCTATTATGGGCACATGACCCTGGGTGCTCATCTCCAGCCCCCTGATCTTTTCGGCTGCCACCAGTCCGTTCATCACCGGCATCTGGACATCCATCAGAATAAGATCATACCGCGAGGTGCCGAACATATCCAGGGCCTCTTTCCCGTTACGCGCTATCTCCAGCCTCCTGACAAGAGGTTCAAGCATGAGCTGTGTTATACGCTGGTTAATGGGGTTGTCTTCCACCAGCAGTATGTTCAGGTCTTTCAGCTCCTTTCGGTTTTTCTCTGCAGCCATTCCCTTTATGAGGGTGCTGGCTGCCGCCGGCCTGGCCAACCTGTCAGCACGGTGCATAAAGATATAGAACACGAAATAAGAACCGGTACCTGCCGTAGCCTCCTGCCAGTTGCCGCCATAATCACGGATAAGCCTTCCGGCCAGGGGATAGGGCTGACGCCCTTCGCCGATGAACACCACCGGGTTATTCGATGAGAGGGTGAACTCCACCTTCTGTGATCCCTCCCTTTCACCTGCTTCGCGGACCTGAATCTTGATGGTTACCTTTCCCTCGGATCCGGAGATGGCAGCGCTGAGAAGGTCAATTAGAATCTGTTTGAGGATGATTGGATCACCCCTGTATTCACTCTCTCCCTCGCCATGATCATCATAGAGCACCACGCTTTGCTCATGCCTCCTGTTGAGCTTCATCAGCTCTATGGTATCCTTAATGATGGGGCCGAGCCTGAATCGTATTTCACCCCTCCGCTCAAAGGTGATGTTACCGGCAGTCTGCATGGTAAGCTCATTGACTACTTCGACCATCGAGCCTGTGGAAGCAACAAAGGTTTCCACAAGCTCCTGCTGTTTGGGCGAGGAGGTGGTTTCACTCAGCATGTTGCCAAGCAGTACGAGGTTGTTGAGGGGCTCCCTGATCTTGTGGGAGAAGGAGTTAATCACCTCCTCATTCTTTTCGGCTATGGTGGCCATTTCCCTCAGTATCTCCCGGCTGTCGGCTATAAGCCTTCGTATTTCAGCTATCGCAAGTACCAGAGGAACCAGTGCAATCACTCCGGCAGCAACCGGCACATACACCAACCCTGCAAGAGCGGTGACAAGAGCTATGACCACCAGAAGAAGCGAGAGCGCAACAGGCATCAGTATCCTGTCACGCGTCCTCCGGGTCATGAGGTCCGAATGAGGAATGGGTGATGGTCTTGTTCTGTTCGGCATATACGGAACGCAGTAGATATGTGTCTTTCAAAGATACATCAATTTCAATAAAGATGAAGTGAGGCTTGCGTTCAGTACCTATAAAAGATTATTTTTGTCTTACGGTATAATTTTTGAAGGAAAACCTGAAAAAGAGTGTGATGAAAAAGGGCTTAGTGACACTTGTTGCTTTAATGATCGCCACCGGCATGATCATGGCACAGCAGGAGGATACTCTTGTTCAGTATACCCCTGACTTCAAGTTCAGGGACGGGATTTACATGAACTTTGACATGGTAAAGACCAATAATCCCATTCCCAAGGCAAAACTTTTTACCTCGGTTGACTATAACGATAAGGATTTCTTTGACCAGGTGCTCTCAGGTGAGAAGATTTATTTTTATGATAACATGGGCATCAGGCAGGATATAGAGAAAGACGCCATATGGGGCTTTGCCCGCAATGGAGTTCTCTATGCAAAGGTGCAGAACAACTTCAACCGGATTACCTTCTTCGGGTCTATCATTCATTTCGTGGCTGACGTGACCACCACAACAGGGTATAACCCATATGGCTACTATGACCCTTACTATTCACCCTACAGGTCATTTTACAGTCCCTATTATTACAGCCCATACTCGTCACGTTACTATGATCCCTACTATGGGGGCTATCCTTACCGCAATACATCAAGGACTGACCTTGAGATGTTTATGATCGACTTTGAAACGGGGAAGTCGTATGAATATAATCTTGAGAATCTCGAGGCACTGCTGATGAGAGACCCGGAGCTGTATGAGGAATTTGTATCCATGCGCAACAAGAACCAGAAAAAAATGATGTTCGTATACCTGAGAAAGTTCAATGAAAGACATCCTGTATTCCTTCCGTCAGGCAATTAATCCTTTTATGAAAAAAACTTCTATCCTTTTCCTGCTGACCCTTCTTTCAGCAGCCGTTACAGCTCAGCAGAGGCCCTATCCGACCGTCGAAGATGCTGAGAAATTCAAAAAATCAGTGACATGCGTTGTAATGGAAGATGATCCGTTTTCGTTTTACAACGCTGAAATCAAGGATGCTGTCAGCAAATACTGGAAGGTCACACCGGTGAAATACATCACTGTACAGGAGTTCAATGTCATGCGCAATGACCCTTCTTATTCCTTCCTGGTGCTTACCGTCACCAACTTCAGCAATGACAAGTCAGGTTCAACATATGATTTTCTTAACCTGCTTCTCGGAGCCGACGTAGACAACCTTGATGAGTTGCCGGAATTCTGTGCTATCCCTCTCTGTTTCTCCGGGGCGCCGGAGGAAGAGTACAGTTACAAGCTTGGTCTCATAATCCGGTTCATGGAGTATCATGCGGAACTTGTGATGAATAACCCGTCCACCACTGCACTGAGGTATTTAAGGTACTACAACAAGAATGTGCCTGACATTAAAAACAAAACCATCCTGGTGCGTGAGGATGATCTCGCCCCGGAGATCAACACCGAGGAAAGAATCGCCGTCCACTATCCTTACCGGATCAGGATAGTTGACGAGGAAGAGATCATCCGTGCCATAGAGGAGAAGCAGGCAAATGTGGTGATAGTACACAAGGTAGGCCCTGCCGGTGTCAAGAGGAGCGGTACCTGCATGAAGACACTTATAGGAACGGATGATGCAATTATGTATTACTATGACAGCCATATGGCTGACAGCAGAAATGCAAACGGGCTGCTTATAAGCGATCTGAAGCGGCTGGCACGCTTCTGATGATGCAGCATTTTAATCCATAAACCGTCTTTAATAAAAAAGCAATGGAAGAGATCAAGACATACACTCAATCAGAACGCGACTGGGCAATGTTCTGCCACCTGTCAACCTTTGCCGGCTATATATTCCCATTCGGAGGAATTATCGGACCCCTTATCTGCTGGGTCTCCAGGAAGGACGAGTCGGAATGGATCAACATAAATGGCAAGTCAGCCCTCAACTTCCAGATTTCGATGCTCCTCTACACTGTGCTCCTGATTCCTCTTTGCTTCATTATAGTGGGTATTCCTCTGCTGATTGCACTAGGGATCCTGGAAGTGGTATGCGTAATTATCGCAAGCATCAGGGCCGCAAAAGGTGAGATTTTCAAATACCCCATCTCGATACCGTTCATCCAGTAGATTCTGACATCATAACAACCGGGCGGCTGGTCACAGACCGGCCGCTGCTGTTTTCTGCCGGCTCTGTGGCATTGCTTAGCTCCCGGCCCCCTTTTTTTTCATATTTTTGTCGGGAAATATTTCCCGGTTATGGCTCAGAAACCTTCAATCCCAAAGGG
>CAYYEH010000046.1:4198-11547 GCA_964470815.1 uncultured Rikenella sp. | reverse complement strand
GTGACACAGCAGATCAGTGAAAAGGGTCTCAGGTATGACCTGACCGTACCCTTTGCACGTTACGTGGTACAGCACCGTGACGAGATCACCTTTCCCTTCAGAAGGTACCAGATACAGCCGGTATGGAGGGCAGACAAGCCTCAGAAGGGAAGATACCGTGAATTTTTCCAGTGCGATGTTGACGTTATCGGAAGCGATTCATTGCTCAACGAGGCTGAACTGGTACAGATAATTGACCGGATTTTCAGCGCCCTCGGAGTAAATATCATTGTAAAGATAAACAACCGCAAGATACTGGCAGGCATAGCTGAAATAGCCGGGGCGGGGGAGAGGATTACCGACATCACGGTGGCCATTGACAAGCTCGAGAAGATCGGAAGCGATGGAGTCAGGCAGGAGCTGTTGCAGAAAGGGATAGCACAGGAGGTCATTGACAGGCTCGAACCGGTGATAACACTAAGCGGTTCGACGGAAGAAAAGCTCCGGGAACTGAGGTTAGCCATGAGCGGCTCTGCCGCAGGTCTGAAAGGGATTGAGGAGATGGAGGAGCTGGCGTCATACCTAACCATGGAGCCGGTTAAGGCACCCGTTGAACTCGACCTCTCTCTGGCACGCGGACTGAATTACTATACCGGTACCATAATTGAGGTTAAGGCAGCAGACTTACCCTTTGGCAGTATCTGCGGAGGTGGGCGGTATGATGACCTGACAGGTATCTTCGGTATGCCGGGAGTGTCAGGCGTGGGTGTTTCCTTTGGGGCCGACAGGATCTACGACGTGATGCTGCAACTCGGCCTGTTCCCTGTTCAGGCGGGCTCATCCACCAGGGTCCTGATAATCAATTTCGGAGGAGAAGAGCTTCCTGAACTGATGAAGATGGCCGGTGAACTCCGCAGAGAAGGTATTCCCACGGAGTTGTTCCCTGAACCGGTGAAACTTAAAAAACAATTTTCCTATGCCGATGCACGGCAGATACCTTTCGTGGTTATTGCAGGCAGTAATGAACTGGCAGCCTGGCAGGCTACAGTGAAGAATATGAAAACGGGAGAACAGACAACTGTTCCGCTGCCTGCCCTCCCGATATTTTTACGTGACGGTTAATTCTCCAGTCCATTGTCGCCGGCCTGACCGCCGCGCCCCCTCAATCCAGGCTGCCCTGCTCCCTGCCTCCTCTGGTTGAGTTCCCTTAGCAATTGCTGCTTGTACTGGTTCTCAATCTGGTACAGTTTGATCACCTTGGCGGGGGGAAGAATCTTCTTCAGGGTCTCATTGAATGCAACCACCATCTCAGCTTCATCCGCAAATGTTTTTACCAGTTTGTCTGCTGTTGAAGTCAGCTCGCTGTCAGTCATGTTGACCTCATTCTGAGCCGCATAGCGCATAAGTACTATACGGTCGGCCTGCAGTTTGTTCTTCCTCGCCGAATAGTCATTGTAGAGCGGCCAGAATTTCTCTGCTTCGGATGGAGTGAGGTTAAGGTTCCTTGTGAAAAAGGCTATCTTGTAGGCGGTAAGCTTTTCACTGTCGCCCTGCATGGCACCCTGGCCAGTGCCCTGCCCCTGCCCGCGGAGGTCCGTCAGCGGAGCGCCAGCTATTAGCAGGGTAATTGCTGCAATAATCAGTTTCTTCATGTCAGTATTATAATAATTCATATATATCATTCAGGTCAATATCCTCATTCATCAGGTAATCAATGATTGCATCTGAGGAGATATCATCTTTCTGTACCTCAGTGATCTCCGGATATGTACGGCTCAATTCGCTTTCTATAATGTAGGTATCCACCTCCTCGAAAGCCAGGTCAGCGTACAGGCTGCTTCCTGCCTCATAAAACCCGGCATTTTTGTCAGAGGAAACAAGCTGTACCATCACTGTAGCCAGGATGGCGAACCCGAGTATTGCTGCCGCCAGGGCCAGGAAAGGCTTCAGCCTGATGGTACGGCCGGCCTTATCCGCCCGGGGCGCCATATCCGCCAGTCCTGTTGCCTGGCTGCGGGCTTCTTCCTCCCTGATGACAGCCATGGTGCGGTCAGCAAGCGAATCGAAGTAACCCTCCGGAGCAATGAAGGGATTCTTTTTACTTATTTTATCATCGAGTTTCATAACACTTCTTTGATGCCCGTTACAGGCAATGGTTTAATTCCATTCCAGATATTGTTCAATCTTTTTTACTGCATGATGATAAGATGCTTTCAGTGCCCCCACCGAGGTTCCGGTGACACTGCTGATATCCTCGTAGGTCATATCGTCAAAGTATTTCATATTGAATACTATACGTTGTTTCTCCGGAAGCTTCATAATGGCATTCTGAAGTTTCACCGCAGCCTCATCGCCGTCGAACCAGCTGGTTCCTTCGGCCGAGCCGGCAAGTATACCCTCCACATCATCAAGTGAGACACTCTCCGCTCTTGCCCTCTTCCTTACTAGGTTGAGTGCCTCATTCGTGGCTATCGACCACAGCCAGGTCAGAAGTGTGCTTTCGAACCGGAATAACCCGATGTTCTTCCAGGCATTAAGAAAGGTATTCTGGAGGGCATCATCGGCATCGTCATGGGTGATGACTATACGACGGATATGCCAGTAAAGCCTGCGGCCGTAGAGCTCAATCAGCATCCGGAACGCTTTCTCCGCATCAGTGGCAAGAGCAGCCCTGATATCATTTTCAGTGATTTGTGACATTGACCTTCCCGGGGCTTTTGTCAGTCAGACGCATATTGACGTCAATGGTTTAATCTTCACTGCAAACTTAGCCTCTTTTTGGTAACTTTGCATCAACAGAAAAATGAGTCATGGCATTGAAATGCGGAATTATAGGTATCACAAGCGTAGGGAAAACAACGATTTTCAACTGTATTTCCAACACGCGGGGTGAGACCAACACATACGGCACGGGTGTAAAGGCAAACCTTGGCGTAATCCAGGTCCCTGACAGGAGGCTCTATGAGCTTGAGAAGCACCAGGCCACCGAGCGGATAGTACATACAACGGTTGAAATAGTCGATATACCCGGCCTGGTAAGAGGACAGGGCGACAGTTCAGGGGCACGCCTCCTCGGTGAGATCAGGAATACTGACGCGCTGATACATGTCCTCCGCTGCTTTGATGATGACAACCTGCCCCACATTGACGGATCGGTCAATCCTGTCCGTGACCTGGAAAACGTAGAGCTGGAACTGCAGGTCAAGGATGTGGAATCGGTGGTGAAGAAGATCCAGCGACTTGAGAGGGCTGCAAAGACGGGAGACAAGGATGCAAAGCACGGAATAGAGATACTGAACCGTTACAGGGAGCATCTCGAGGATTTCAGGAATGCCTCCACACTGGAGCTCAGGCCCGAGGAGAAGAAGGTTGTTGATGACATTTTTCTTCTTACCATGAAGCCTGTACTTTATGTGTGCAATGTGGACGAGGCTTCGGCAGTGAATGGCAACAAATATGTTGATGAAGTCAGGAGTTTTCTCTCCGGCAGGGGTGCCGGACCGCTTGTGATTGCCGGGGCCCTGGAGGCAGAAATAGCCAATCTCACGGAGGAGTCTGACAGGATGGAGTTCCTGGAGGCTTCCGGCCTGACGGAACCGGGTGTCAATAAGCTTGTCAGGGCTGCCTACCGGATGCTTGACCTTCAGACATTCTTTACTGTCGGGCCGAAGGAGATAAGGGCATGGACCATCACGGCCGGCATGACGGCACCACAGGCTGCAGGCGTCATTCACTCGGACCTCGAGAGAGGGTTCATCAGGGCCGAGGTGATGAAATATGATGATTTCATCAGACTCGGGTCAGAGCATGCCTGCCGTGAGGCCGGCAGGCTCATGGTGGAGGGGAAAGGCTACGTGGTGGCCGACGGCGATATACTTCATATAAGGTTCAACGTATAATCCGGAAGGTGAAATGCCCCAGAATCATACCTGTCCTGTTGCTGATTGTATCATTGAACGATGGATACGCTCAGCAGAGATCTGCGGGTGCTGACATTAGGGAAACAATCGGTAAGTACGGCCAGGCAGAGGTGGAGATCAGCTATCCGGGATTCGACGGCATGACCTCCCTGGCGTCACGGTTCCCGGTCTCGTCATGTGATGGCATAAAAGCCCGACTGGTTCTTTCGCCCCGCGATGCGGAGGACTTCATCGCCACAGGCATACCATACAAGCTTATCATTCCCGCTGACCGCAAGGGATTCTATACCGCCTCCTCCGTGGCTGAGGCGATGCTCTGGCAGTCTTATCCCACATGGAAGCACTATGACACCATCATGCACAAGATAGCAGCTCACTGGCCTGACGTTTGCCGCCTCGATACCATAGGTTTCAGCATAATGGGCAGGGCCGTCCTGGCATTGAAGATATCTGACAACCCTGATGTTGATGAGACAGAGCCTGAAGTATTTCTTACCTCCACCATCCACGGCGATGAGACAACCGGGTTTATACTGCTCATGCGGCTGGCTGAATATCTTGCATCCGGCAGCAGCAGCGGAGGGCTGGCGGAAGAACTGGTGACCGGACTGGAGATATGGATTAACCCCCTGGCAAACCCTGACGGCATGTTCCGTGACAATGATACAATGACATACCCCGTCAGGGCCAACAGCAACGGCTATGACCTCAACCGAAACTTTCCCGACCCTGAAGTGATCTCCCCGCCGGTCCTCCAGAAGGAAACCCTTGAAATGATCCGGTTCATGGAGGAACGGCGATTCTCCCTTTCAGTCAATCTCCACGGGGGGAGCGAGGTTGTAAACTACCCGTGGGACAAATGGACCAGAAACCACGCTGATGATGCATGGTTCAATGCCATCAGCAGGCGTTATGCCGACACGGTCCACCTCTATGCCGCACCGGGTTACATGACATTCCTTGACAACGGCGTGACACGGGGTTGGCAATGGTATTCAATAAGAGGGGGCAGGCAGGACTATGTAACGTGGGCCCTGGGTGGACGGGAGGTGACCATTGAGCTTGATGAAACCAAGATGACACCCGGCTCCAGCCTCCAGGCAATGTGGGAGTGGAACCATCGCTCCCTTCTCCGGTACATAGCCGAAGCGCTTACCGGTGTAAGGGGTAAGGTCACCGATGCGGATACAGGTGACCCACTGAATGCAAGGGTTTCAATCCAAAACCATGACACTGACTCATCACAGGTCTGGTCAGACACTGATACCGGAGAATACTGCAGGCTCCTCCCTCCCGGCACATGGGAACTAACCTTCTCCTGCCCGGGATATGAACCCTATACCCTGAGAGCTGTCCTCACGGAGCAGAATCCTAAATTAGTTGCCGACATAAGGCTTGAAAGAAGCAATATTGAATACCCTGATCCCCCCGAATCAGGACTTCTGATCTACCCCAACCCTTCGGACGGCAGTTTCAGCATAATGCCTCCGATGGCCGTTACCGGCGAGCTGACCATCACAGTCATGAACACCTCCGGTGCCGTTGTAAGCAGGTATCTTACAGGGGCACAACCGGGAATCCCGGTGACTTGCAATTTCACCACACTGCCCGCAGGCATCTACATCATATCAGCCACGAAGGAACCTGACGGTCCGGTGGTAAGGGGTAAAGCGGTCATCACACGGTTGATAAACCGGTGACCTGTGGTGATATCTTTTCCGGGTCACGTTGCAGATAAGGCCAAAACTGATATTTTTGCAACTTATTTCCAACAAGCTCTTTTTTATAATGAAACGATCATTCACTATTTTATATCTGCTGGTTATTACCCTTTCAGTAACTGCACAGTCTGCCTACATCCCGCCTGACAAACCCAGGCTTGTGATCGGTATTATCGTTGAGCAACTGCGTTATGATCAGCTGGAGCGCATCTGGGAGATTCTGCCGGAAAACGGCCTGAAGAGGATGGTTAATGAGGGTACCTATTACCGCAATGCTTCAATAGATTACCTCTCTACCCAGGCCGGGCCGGGTTTTGCCACAATCTCAACCGGCGCCTCTCCGTCAGCCCACGGCATTACTTCTGATTCATGGTTTCATCCTTTCAATAACGAAATGATCTTCTGCGTTCAGGATGCCACAGCCAGTCCGGTGGGCGGCAGCTTCGAGACAGGGCTGTTTTCACCTGTCAACCTGCTCTCATCGACTTTTGCCGACGAACTGCAGATGGCCTCATGCGGGGGATCGAAGGTATACGGTATAGGAATCAGGGAGATGTCTGCCATTATTACAGCAGGGCATGCTGCTGACGGAGCCTTTTGGTATGATGACCGCACCGGCACATGGATGTCAAGCACCTATTACACCAAAAACCTGCCTCCCTGGCTCATGGATCTAAATGCCATGCTCATTCCGGGACAGTATCTCAATCAGGTATGGAAGCCGCTGTTTGATCCTGCCACCTACCCGGGATGCCAGCCAGACTCAAGCACTATGGAGAGAGGCTTCAACGGCCAGACATGGTTCCCCTATGACCTCAAATCATTGTCCACAAAGGGGAAACTGGTAAATGTGACCCGTGATTACTCGGTGCTGCGTGAGACCCCGTTCTCGGATGAATTCACCACTGACCTGGCTCTCAGGCTCATTGACAATGAACAGCTTGGCCAGGATGATATTACCGATTTTCTTTCTGTTACCTATTCTGCAACCGATTATATCGGTCACCGTTTCGGCCCCTCCTCGGTGGAGACGGCAGATGCACTGGTAAGGCTTGACAGGAATATAGCCAGGCTGCTTGATAAAGTTGATAAATCACTGGGTAAGAAGAATGTACTTGTTTACCTGGTTTCAGCCCACGGCGTGTCAGAAATACCCGCAGTGCTGGAGCAGAGCAGGATACCGTCAGGCTACTTCAGGCTTAACCAGTCGCTTCAGCTGCTTCGCAGTTATCTCAATGCCATTTACGGGCAGGGAGACTGGGTGCGGGGTTTCTATGACAGCCAGATCTTCCTTAACCGCGGCCTCATTGAGGGGGCTAAGATCAACCTCGAGGAGATACAGAAAAGGGTAGCCCGTTTTATGGTGCAGTTCTCCGGCATTGCTGCCGCTGTCCATACTTCAGCTTTCGAGATGAGCGACTTCACCGGTGGCCTCCTCCGAAAGATGAGCAACAATTACAGCCAGCAGCGGTCAGGTGATGTGATGATAGCGCTGAATCCGGGATGGGTGGAGAAGACAGACAATGTCACGGGTCACAATTCACCATGGGAGTATGACAGCCATGTGCCGCTGATATGGTTCGGATGGACTGCCAGCAGGGCTTCTGTCACCCGAAGCGTCAGCACACGGGATATAGCGACCACTCTTTCAGTGCTATGCAAGGTTCCGTTGCCTAATGCCTCAAGCGGCGATCCGCTTCATGAACTCTTCAGGTAGCGGCTGCGCCGC
>CAYYEH010000046.1:0-4098 GCA_964470815.1 uncultured Rikenella sp. | reverse complement strand
TAATGCCTCAAGCGGCGATCCGCTTCATGAACTCTTCAGGTAGCGGCTGCGCCGCGATGGGATTCATCTTGTCAGATGGTGACGGAACCCCTGTTGAACCGGTCTCTTACCTGGCACGCTCCTGTGATCAGCTCAGGATTCTGCTCGCAGCCGTTGCCGATGACTATCATGTCAGCACCGGCAGAAAAAGCCTCTTCAACCTTCCGTGGTGTATCAAGCCCTCCGCCGGCGATGAGGGGAATGGTAAGCTGTTCCCTTACTGCCCTGATCATTGAGGGATCAACAGGCCTTATGGCACCGCTGCCTCCCTCCAGATAAATGGCTTTCATCCCGAGCATCTCACCGGCAACGGCCGTGGCCACTGCAATATCATTCTTTCCCGGCGGTATGGGAAGAGTCTGGCTCATGTACTCCACCGAGGTGCCCCCGCCACAGTCAACAAGCATGTAACCTACAGGTATCACCCTCTCCCTCATGTCCTTCAGAACGGGCGCTGCAATGACATGGTTCCCGATAAGCAGTTCCGGGTTCCGGCCGCTGATGAGCGAAAGGAGAAAAATGGCGTCGGCTTCGGTTGTGAGCTGTGTGAGGTTCCCCGGAAAGAGAACCACGGGAACCGGGGTCAGCTGCTTCAGTCTCCTGATGACTCCCGCTACTGGCACGCTTGTAAGACTCCCTCCGGCAAGAAAAAGGTCAACACCCGCCCTCTCCGCATAACGGACAGCCAGTAAAAGTGATTCCTCCCCGGCACGGTCAGGGTCTATGAGCTGGGCAAGCAGCTTCCTCTTTTTCCAGGGTATCTCAACTTTCATGCTTCTTCTTTGTCCAGACAATAGTGTAATTGTCATACCGGGAATAGTACAGGATGAAACGGTCGCTGATCCTCTCGTTTTCCACTGACCCCCTGATCTCTCCTGATTCTCTCACTTCGAATGGCTCAATGGTGATGTCATTCACGATGTTAATTCCCTCCTTGTCGCAGATCTTGTAGATGGCCTCCTTTGCACACCAGTGAATGTAGAGATGGTACGTCCTGTCAGCCCACCGCTTTGTGATCTTCTCACGCTTATTTAGGAACTTTGATGCGAAGGCATTGATGTTCACCCGCATGTACTCAAGGTCAATGCCCACACGCTCATCCTTGCTGATAAGTATGGCTGTCAGTTTATTTGAGTGGGTGATGCTGATGAAGTGTGATCCATCCTTAATAAAAGGCTTGTTGTTCTTGTTGTATACTATCCTGGCTTGCGTTCCCAGCATCTCGGCCAGTAGAGCCCTGACACTCAGAAACTCCATCTTCCTGGAATTGCTCCGGAAGATATCGTATCTCTTCACATCCTCCGGGCCCATCTCAACCATGCCAAGCAGAGTCTCAAGATCTTCCTCAATCTTCCAGACACCGATAACCGTATCCTTGTTCAGATAGTGCTTTGTTATACAGCCCATGGTTTATCTCCAGTTCAGCGTCTCGATCAGGTGTATGATGTCTTCCCTCAGAAAATTAATGACAGGCATCAGGGAGTCCTCGTTGGGTTGCGCCATGAAGTACAACGAGCCTCTGAGGTAATGCCTGGTGCTGTCGGTGACAAAGAACTGCACTGCCGAGGCGGTGTTGCCCTTCAGGTCATACAGGATACCGTACACCCTCGAGGAATCATTGGCCCACAGCTTCTCATCTATGGCTTCGGCCCTGATGGTGTGCCTGTAAGCCATGTCACGCGATATCTCGGTGAGCGATACCAGGTTATTGCGAATGTTAAAATAGGTGAGGTGTATCTTGGCTTTCAGCGAAGGGAACTCTATATCCATCCAGCAGGTGTCAGAAGCACCGCCGGGATGAGGATTTACCACTGCATATTGGGGATATTCGATGGCATATGAACAGGGTGATTCAAAATTAACATACCTCTTCTCCGGCAGTTCAATCCTGAAATATCCCGCCGGCCTGGGTACCGGAGTCTGACCGCAACCGGCCATGATAAGAAATGACATAAGCAGTGCTGCCGCAAAAAAGCTTCTCATATAACTTCCCCTGTTTTTTCGGCGGAAATCTCCCTTATCCGCCTGTTCTCAATGCTTTCTATCGTGAATTTGAATCCTCCTGCGGTGATTACCCTGCCTTTCACGGGTATCTCCCCGAGCAGCTCCAGCAACAGCCCCGCAAGAGTCTCTGATTCGCCCCTTACTTCCTCGAAGGGATCATTCTCCATCCCGGTGATACGGTAAAAGTCGTTCAGGAGTATCTTCCCCTCGAAGATCCATTTCCCTTTCCCCGTCTCCGTGAAGAGAGGTATTTCCTCATCCGTCTCATCGGTTATCTCACCCACAATCTCCTCCAGTACATCTTCCAGGGTCACCAACCCGCTTGTGCCCCCGTATTCATCAACCACGATGGCCATGTGTATCTTCTTGGCCTGGAATTCCTTCAGCAACTCGCTTATCTTCTTTGTTTCCGGTACCACGTATGCCGGCCTGATGAGCGACTGCCACCTGAAATTGTCAGGCTTGCCCAGGTGGGGCAGGAGGTCCTTGACAAAGAGAATGCCCCTTACGTTGTCAAAGGTGGCTGAATAGACAGGAATACGTGAAAACCCTGATTCAATCACCTCCTGCATAATGGTCTGGAATCCCTTGCTTATGTCAAGAGCAGATACATCCATACGCGGGCACATTATTGCACTGACATTTATGTTGCCAAACCTGACCACCCCCTTCAGGAGGTCCTTGTCATCCTTTATTTCTGAGGAAGTCAGGTCAAGAGCAACCGACAGGTCATCAATGCTGAGATTTGTATCCCTTGATCTGGGTCTCCGTTTGACGAAGAATGATGAATAGGAAAGGAGGGAAGCCAGTGGCCTGAATATTCCTGTGGTGAAAGTCAGCGCAGGAGCCATCATCAGTGCAAACCTGAGCTGGCTGCGTGAAGCGAGAACCTTCGGGATGATTTCGCAGAAGAGAAGGAGGATGAAGGTGATGACAACTACCTCAATAATGAAGGAAAGGATCGGGTTGTTGCTCAGGTCAAAAAGCCTGGAGCTTATAAATGCCGCCAGGATGATGATGGCAATGTTGATGACATTGTTGGCCACAAGTATTGTGCTGAGCAGCCTGTCAGGCTTTGCAAGCAGCCTTAGCGCGGCTGATTGTCTTCTGCCCTTGCGGTGCTGCAGCTTTTCAAGATCATTAGGGGTCAAAGAGAAATAGGCAACTTCTGACCCTGAAATGAATGCAGATGCGATTATCAGGAAGATGAGGATGATTATTTCTGTCACCAGGGTCACGGGTGACCCGGTAAAAGCGGCCAGCGCGATCATTCCCGACAGTGAGCCTGAAAATAACGTATCCAAAATTCTCTGATTTGGTTACCTAAAAGGGCAGATCGTCTGCGGTGTCCTGTGCAGAGAGGTCTTCACCGGGGCCTTCGCCGGTCATGGGTGATGATGGCTGTGAAGGTGCCTGGTATCCCTGAGCCTGCTGGTTCTGGCCATCAGGCTTGCGGCCCAGGAGCTGTATCACATCTGCCTCAACCTCCACAATATATCTTTTGTTGCCGTCACGGTCATCATATGACCTGTAGCGCAGCTTACCCTCTACCAGTATCTGCGTCCCCTTGCGAATGTAGTTTTCGGCAAGCTCTGCAAGCCTTCTCCAGGCAACAATGTTGTGCCATTCAGTCTGCGTAACCCTGTCGCCTCCCTTCGGGGTATAGGTTTCGCTTGTTGCAAGCGAGAATGATGCTTTGATATTGTTCTCAAAACGACGGATCTCGGGGTCTTTACCGACGTTGCCCACCAGTATTACCTTATTGAATGACATAACTTTATTTTAATTTTACTCCTGTTAAAGGTTGTAAAGTTACGAAAAAAAATCCTCCAAGGGCCGGGATGCTCACTCTTACCCACCGTAAGGCTTCCGCAGGAGCAGGCCGGAAGGGCTGTCTTACCTCCTTATATTTTATAGGTATCAAAAAATCAGCATTTTCGGAGTGAAAAAAAAGTTTTGTAAACTGTAATTGATAAATAATATTTTATATTTGCACATTGAAAAAACAGAACATCAAAATAATTTGTTGAATTTAAAATTCTTGCAACATGACAA
>CAYYEH010000045.1:14665-20361 GCA_964470815.1 uncultured Rikenella sp. | reverse complement strand
CTTACGGCATACTGGTCATAAGCCGTAGTAAATATAACCGGCGTATTGACAGCCACCTGTTCGAAGATGCTGAAGCTGATTCCGTCAGAGAGCTGTATGTCGAGAAAGATTATGTCAGCCCTGTTCTGCATAAGCCACCTCACTGAATCCCTGATTGATCCAGGCTTCCCCACGACTGTTATGGAAGGATCAATCTCCATGAGCATTTTTTCCAGCTTTTCAGCAGCAACGCTTTCGTCCTCAATTATCAGTGCCTTCATCGCTTTCAGGGTTTATAAGTGGCAGTCTTGCAATATAATGATCGTTCTCAACTGTAAACTGCGGCAACCTGTAAGTTATGAGTGAGTAACGCCGTGTGAGATTCTTCAGTCCAACCCCGGTGGAGCCTGATGCTGAGATTTTCGGCTGCAGACGGTTTGACACAACCAGCATCATCTCCTCTCCTCCTATCTCTATATGTAGTGGTTTAGAGTTATTGATGATGTTGTGCTTGATTGCATTCTCAAGAACCACCTGGAGGGACAGGGGTGGCATTACCAGCTCCAGCATGCCTGCCGGGAGGTTGACTGACCAGGTAAGGTCGTTACCATGCCTCATCTGCTGAAGCAAGAGGTAAGAACGCATGAATTCAAGCTCCTTGCCGAGTGTCGCTGTCGGCTGTTCAACCGTTTCAAGCACATACCTGTATATCTGTGAAAACTCATCGATGAAATCCTGGGCTTTTGTGACGTCCTTGTCTATCAAACCTGATAAAACATTGAGACTGTTGAACATAAAGTGCGGGTTTATCTGGCTTTTAAGCATCTCGAATCGTATCTGGGTCAGTTCACGCTCCAACACCTCAGCCTTTCTGCCGGCTTCAGCACTCCGGACATAAAATATCCAGGCCTCAAATACCCCCATAATGATAATGTTCACCACGGCATAGATCAGGGCATTATAGAGCAGTACAAGGCTGATGTCTTCGGTATATGGTTTAATGGCGTCGGCACCCAGGGTCATCATTACTGATACAATGGCAGCCAGGGTCACCGACACCGGGAACTGGATCAGCACCCTTGGCAGCACTTTGCGGTTCCATGGGAATCGCCTGTTCAGCCAGTCAATGACAAAAAGGTCCGGCACAGCTATCAGGGCTGCGGCAGGTATGGTAAGCAGCACTCCGCGAAGAAGCCTTAACAGGAAATGGGCGAAACTGTCAAGCGGGTAGAATCCGCTGAGGTTGTTATAGATGATGACGATCAGCTGGACTGTCACCGATATCCCGATAAGGAATCTTACCAGCCTCGTCAGCGGGATGAGTCCGTTTAACTGTTTTATTAGTTTAACCGCCATTTCAGTGTATTGATCTGTTCCTACGGCAAGCCGCTGTTAAATTAGCAAAAGTATAAGGTTGAGCCGGCATACGGGTCAAATTTGCCTGATTATCTTATGAGGTTCAGTTGCATTCGGATATATCCCGTACCATTCAGGCTCAGGTATCTCATTTTCCACTCCCCTTCCTCAACCGGGAGGTACCTGTCGATCAGTACCTCACCGGGAGCCTCAACGATTGCAGTAAAAACCACTGCCCCTGAGGGTGACATCACCTCGGCAGACAGGACGCCTTCAGATGCTCTGATGCTGCCCGTCAGATGCATGACGCTTACATTAAAATCCACTGTAACAGTGCTGTTCCCTGCAGAGCCGGGACCGACCGGCAGGTCGAAGCCATACCGGTCAGTTGCCGCAGGTTCGCAGGCGCAGAGGATTGTCATAGCGACAGCCACCACAATCAGAATCGTTTCCCTGAATTTCATAGTTTTTTTTTCAGAGGTTGTGTCAGAATCTTTTAAGAACACCAATCCTGAGTGAAAAGTAATTTCTGTCAGGGATAAGCTCGACAGCGGCCTGATTTTCCGTTCCGGGGAGTACGCTGAATTTCATTTCCGGGACAATGGACCACTTTTCTGAGAAGGGAAGGTCAAGACCGAATCCTGCCTGCCATCCGGGGCCATGGGTAGTGTCAAAGAGGAGTTCACCTGTAGGGTCTTCTATCTCGATATGCTTGTATTGGAAGGCACCCCGTACGAAGACAGAAACATTGGAGAATTCAAGCTGCCGCTTGTACTGAATTCCGATGATGTAACCGGTCTCCTCGAAGTCGCATCTGTGCCGGGCAGGCTCATAATCATTCCTGAAGGCATTGTATCCCCAACCACCGTACAGCCCAAAGTGTTTTGTAACCCTGTAGTGGAAGAGTGCTTCGGCGCCGGCACCAATATTTGTAATTACATCACCCGGAAGGCGTGCTGCCAGTGATATTCCCCCGTTCATCTCAAAGGCACCCCTTTTTTCTTGGCTCTGAGCAACAAGTCCCGATGAGATCGTTGCCATCAAGACTACTGCAATAAATACTTTTGTTTTCATTTTCAACTGTTTTTAAGGATTAGTTCTGTTTGTCGAAGCAAAAGTAGGGGCAGCATACCGGCATGTAAATTAAAAGGTGACGGAGGTGAGAAAACAGGGGCTGAAGGTGTCAGCAGGGAGATTGAGGGTGTGGTGATTGAGCCTGCCACACCCTTATAAGCATGAGGCCGCGTTAATCCAGGTTTCTCCGACCAGATTGTAACTTGTTTTGTATTCACTTACAGATTATCTTTGGTTACATCCAGAATATTCAAGGCAACAGCCACCGACCCTTGTACATTAACACATCGGAAAATGAGAACTTTCAGTCAATTCAAACAAGGTATCCTGTTATTTGTGATTCTTTTCTTCTCCTTTGGCAGGCCTGCCGAATCACAGTCTGCACTGACAAGTCCGGAAAAGCATTTCGGTTTTGTTCCCGGCTCTGACTACAACCTCTTTACATATGAAGAGCTCATTGATTACCTCATGAAGCTTGACAGGGCTTCTCCCATGGTAAAGATGGAGGAGATTGGTGTCAGTCCGATGGGAAGAAAAATGTATATAGTATTTATCTCCTCGGAAAAGAACATCAATAACCTTCCCCGGCTGAAGGAAATAAACAGGGAGCTGGCGCTGAACCCCTCTCTTCCTGAAGCCCGCAGGAAGGAGTACGTCTCTGAGGGGAGGGTATTTTTCCTTGCCACCCTTTCCATGCACTCAACCGAGGTGGCTCCCTCACAGGCTGCACCTCTCATCGCGTACCAGCTGGTTACTACAAATGATCCGCTGATTAAAAAATACCTTGATGACGTTGTTTACATGATGGTTCCATGCCATAATCCTGACGGTATGGACCTGGTGGTGGAGAACTACAAAAAATATGTAGGCACTCAATATGAGGGTGCCTCATTGCCACAGGTTTATCACAAGTATGTGGGTCACGACAACAATCGCGATTTTGTAAGCCTTACGCAGGAAGATACCAGGGCCATAGCGCGAATCTATAACCTTGACTGGTTTCCCCAGGTGATGGTTGAAAAACACCAGATGGGTTCAACCGGGATACGGTACTTCGTTCCTCCGGCACATGACCCCATCGCAGAGAATATTGACGGGGAGTTATGGTCATGGACGGGTGTCTTTGGCACAAATATGCTTCGTGATCTTACAGGCGCCGGGCTGACCGGCGTCGGGCAGAAGACCATTTTTGACATGTACTGGCCCGGTTCTACTGAGACATGTATCTGGAAGAACGTCATAGGAATGCTTACCGAAGCAGCCAGTGTGCGTGAAGCCTCACCCGTATATATTGAGCCCAACGAGCTCCAGGCAAGCGGGAAGGGACTCTCGGAATATGACAAGTCCATAAATTTCCCGGTACCCTGGCCAGGGGGCTGGTGGCGGTTGGGTGACATTGTAAAACTTGAGATCGGATCGACACTTTCAATTATCAGGACTGCCTCACTGCACAAGCAGGAGATACTGAAATTCAGGAATGATATCTGCCGGAGAGAGGTTGAAAAAGGACAAACCGAACCGCCATATTATTATGTTGTTCCGGCCGGGCAGGCAGATCAGAGTGAACTGGTACGCTTTGTGAACCTGATGAGGGAGCACGGCGTATCGGGATACCGTCTGACTGCAGATTATACACTTGACGGAATCAATCTTAAATCCGGGGATTTTGTATACCCTCTGGCCCAGCCTTTCAGGGCATTTGTCAAGGAGGTGATGGAAGAGCAGGAATTTCCGGTAAGACATTATTCCCCTGGTGGAGAGATAATCAGGCCTTACGATGTTACCAGCTGGTCACTGCCTCTGCACAGGGGTCTTATCTCCTATGAAATTGAACAGCGTGATCCGGCATTTGAAAACAAGATCAGAAAGTATGAACAGGAGTACTCCCCCGTTCAGGGAAGCTACCGTCTGCCGGCTATCTTCCCTGTCATAAGCAATGGCAGCTTTATGGCAGCATTCATGGCAGCCGGAAAGGGGATGAAGGTTGAGCGCCTTGAGAATGATATTACCATTGACGGAAAGACTTTGGGCAAAGGGAGCTTTTTAATAAGTGAAGGAGATCAGTCAGCACTGGATGCTGTTGCAAGGGAAGCTTGCACCGAGCCTGTATATGCAGGAAGGGCGGGATCACTCCCGGCCAGGGAAATAAAAATACCCCGGATAGCACTTGTTGAAACATATTTCAGCGACATGGATGCCGGGTGGACCCGTTACCTGTTTGATACATACCACATACCATACAATATCCTGCACCCTGATGAATTTGAGGGAGCCGGAATTGAAGATAAATATGACATAATTATTTTCCCTGGAACGCAGAAGAACCTCCTGATGAACGGCAAACCGGGCAGCGACGCAGGAGCGTACATGAGCAATTATCATCCTGACTTCCAGAAAGGAATGGGTAAAAAGGGACTGGAGAAACTGCTGCTCTTTATTAATAACGGTGGTACGGTTATATCATGGGGCCCGTCAACCGATCTCTTCACCGGCCTGCTTGAGATGACCGTCAATGACAAGGCAGAAGAGTTTACGCTGCCGTTTTCCAATACGGCAGACCAGGCAAGACGGGAAGGACTGAATATTCCCGGATCACTGGTCCGGCTCGAGCTGAAGAAAGATCATCCGCTGACCTGGGGGATGCCTGCTTCAGCAGGCGTATTCTACAGGGGCAACCCCTTGTTTACGACATCAGTGCCCAGGTTTGACATGGACCGCAGGGTCATCGGACGCTTTCCAGAAAAGGATATCCTCATGAGCGGCTACTGTGAGAAGGAAGAGCTGTTGGCCAGCCAGCCGGCGATGCTGTGGGTCAGGAAAGGAAAGGGACAGGTTGTGCTCTACTCTTTTAATCCTCAGTTCAGGGCATCAACCCAGGGAGCATATAAGCTTCTCTTCAACGCACTCTTCCTGCCTCCTGTGGAATGAGATCACGAGAGCAACAGCACGTGAGGCCCGGAGACGACAAATGTTCTCCGGGCGTTCAGGTGACCCGGCAATAGGGGAGTTGATTCTATTACCGGTCTGAAATGTGATTTATCTTTGGGAATAATTCAAATATCAGTGCCATGAAAAGAGTGTTTTTCTTCCTTCTTGCTTTTGCATTGCTGGCTTTGTCTGCAGTCGGTCAGCAGGTACCTGACACCGGTTACGCACCGCTGATTAAGAACCCGGCTTATGCCCGGGGGAATGGGCCTCTTGTATATATTGACGAGGGGCATTTTAACTTTCACACCAAAGGCGACCGTTATCTTCCCTTTGCCAGGCTGCTTGAGCGTGACGGGTAC